>NZ_JPHT01000043.1:1951-32115 GCF_000733325.1 Frankia sp. Allo2 | reverse complement strand
CAGCGCGTGCAGCCGGGCGATCCCGGCCACGCCCTCCGGCAGCCGGCCCTTCGCCAGTCGCCGACCCGTCTCGTCCTGCACCTCCACATCGTGGTGGTCCTGCGCCCAGTCGTCACCGACGAACAGCATCCGGGTCTCCCGTCTCTCGGCACCAGGTCCGGCAGCCTCCAGGAGATCCACCACGCCCTAATGGTCAAGTGCTCACGCCACGATCAGCGGGCACGACATCCCATCTGTGGTCCGCTCTCCCGACCACCGGCAGGGGCACGGTCTGACCTTAGGACTCGTCCTGCGTCCAGGGGCCTCGAGTGCTCACCTGCTGGCGGCTACCGGAACCGAGCCTGCCTCACGGCTGCCCGGTATGTCCCATTAGGGGCCTGCGTACGGGTGCGCCGCCAGGGACTTGAACCCCGAACCCGCGGATTAAGAGATCATCGGTGGTTCGTCCGCCAACGTCCGTGGACGTCCGCCGGTGCCGGTCGCGGGCTCGCAGTTGTCCGCCAAGTCCGTGACCGTTCGCCGCCGTTCGCGGGCTTGGCTGCCATCCAGGCTGCCAGCCTCTGCGATCTCCACCCTGGCGCAGACGGCGCTGATGCCTCTGATCCGTAGTTAGATCTGAATCTTCCGCCGACGTCCGTGGATGTCCACCGCGTCCGCTGACCTGGTGCGCTCCGTCTGCTGGTGTCCGTCAGCGTCCGCGGCCGTCCGACGGCTTGGCTGTCAACTTGGCTGTCACGTCTGCGACGGCCGTCCGACGACCCACGGCCTAGTGGCTCGGTACCTCGCTTAGATCGGGCCCGTCGTCTCGCAGCGTTGCCTGGTCCCTGGCTGTCTCAGATCGCGTGAACNGCAAGATCTTGCACTACTGTTGGAAGCAGGATGTGTTCGGCCGCGAGAACTCTCTCGGACAGGCTTTCGACCGTTTCATCCGGCTGGACGGGTAGTTCGTGTTGCGCGATAACGGGCCCCGCGTCGTACTCTGCTGTGACGATGTGGACTGAAGGCCCGGTAATGCGATCGCCGGAGGCCAGGACGGATTCATGTACTGCTCTGCCGTACATNCNTTTNCCGCCATGTCTCGGCAGCAGAGACGGATGCACGTTTATGATCTTACCGGCGTAGGATTTCAGCGTGCACGGGCCAATATTTTTCATGTAACCCGCCGTGACGATCAGGCTGATCTTTCTTTCGTTTAGTAGCGTGCATATAGCCGTGTCGAGCTGATCGGGATCGGGATGCGTGACTCCTGACATGTGAGCGGCCGGTATGGCATGGGCTCGGGCATATGCAAGAGCGCCGGACCCTCCGTTGTTGCTCAGGACCAAGGCCAGGCGGAATGCCGCGGCAGGCCGGAGAGAGGATTGGTGCAGTGCCCGTAGATTGGTCCCGGTATGCGACGCAAACACCGCTACGCGGAAATCAGCCATGTACGGCACCCCGGCAGCTCGGCCGTGGCATCGCGTCCAAGGGCACGTCAAGGTAAGTCATGGGAGCCGACACACGCAGATTTTATGTCCACTCCGGCCTGGTTACCCCAGGCAAGCTCGTCGCTGGCAAGTGAGGGTTGGGCTGTCCGGGGAGCGAAGCGCCCTGGCACTGGTGATGGGGCTGTCGACTGGCGTGCCCTCTGCTCGTTCTTCGGCTGCCCATCGGCGTGCGCGACGAACGTCCGCAGCATCACGTTCCGTTCCTCGGCTGGTTCAGCCCACGCTGGCGACCGGCGGACTTCGTCGAACGTCTCGGATGGTCTACGCGGTGCGGGGTGCGACGGGCCCGGCGAGCACGGCCGCCAGGCCGCGCGCAGCCGGTCGCGCGGCGCGACCCGCACCGCGCTTGATCTCAAAACGAAGGATTCGGCAAATGCGCGGGCTCGTGCTCGTGGGGACCGGGCCGCCGCTGGCCCTGTCGGTGCCGGTCAACCGGTGAGGTCGGCGTGGTGCCGGACGTCCCACCGGTAGGCGTGGCCGTCTCGGCGGAGTTCGAGGAGGTCGACGCTGCCGACGGGCACGCTGATCGGTGGCCGCCTGCGAAGGTCGGTGAGTCGGCGGATGACCTCGTCGGTGGGCGGGGTGGCGTTGCAGTAGGTGACGCTGATGTGGGGTTTGAAACGGGCGGGCTCGTCGGGCACGGCGTCGGCGCCCAGGACGTCACCGATCGCGGCTCGTAGCTGCTCGCGTAGTTCGGCAACTGGGTGCCATGGGGTGGCGCGGAGGAAGGTTCCGCCGGGGTAAGCGGCGATGGGGCCGGCGGTGAGGGCGAACGGCTCGATGTCGGCGCATCGCTCGTCGGCGGCCTTCCCGATCGCGGCGACGGTCTCGGCGGGCAGCTCGTCGGCGAACGCGACGCCCTGCACGGTCATGTGCAGTCCGTCGACCGGCACGGGGTCGAGGTACTCCAGGTCGGCCAGTGCGCGTTGGAATCCGGCCACGTAGTCGGTGAGGGCCTGGTCCTGGAAGACGAGGTACCAGGTCAGGTAGCGCCGGTCCGGCCGCCATCCGGGGCGCCACCACCAGTGATCGGCCATCCGTTCGGTGCGGCGGAAAGCTTCCCAGTCGTCGGCGTCTACCTGGTCTTCGTGGGTCGGCGGCACGACCGCTCAGGGTAGACGGTGTGACCACCCTGATTGGTCGGCTGGGGGCCTGAACGTCAGGCGGTGGGCAGTCTCCAGGCTTTGACGGCGTCGTTGACCTGGGCGATCTCCGGGACGGTGCGCCACTGGGCGGCGGTGAGCAGGAAGTCCCGGGCCCGGCGGGCGACCACTTCGGATCGCAGATCGGCGCCGACGTCGAGTGCTTCGGCAACGAGTGCTCCGGCGCGGTCGGGCTGGGGGTTGGGACCGGTTAGGTAGGTCATGCTTGCGTCGACCAGGGTGAGGGCGTGGCTGGCGGTGGAGTCGGCGGCGGCGAAGATGGGGATGGCCTGGTCTGTGAACTCGCGGGCCCGGTCGGGGGCTCCGGCGGCGAGGTAGGCGGAGGCGGCGTTGCCGGCGATGCGGGATGCGGTGAACGGGTCGAAGGACAGGAAGTAGCCGACGGGGTCGGTGTCCTCGATGCGGGCGTGGGCGGCCAGGGCGCGGCCGACGGCCTCGTCGACTCCGGCGATGTCGCCGAGCTTGCCCAGGGTGCGGGCTTCGCCGCTGATGGCGAGTCGGATGCTGGCGGGGCCGCCGCGGGCGTAGCGCTGGCCGTCGCGGGCAAGGTCCAGGGCTTCGCGGTACCGGCCGCCGTAGTAGGCGATGAAGCTCTGGGTGCCGCGGACCCACGCGGCGAGATCGCGGTGTCCGGCGGTCTTGGCGAGGCTCATCGCCTCGTTGCAGTAGGCGCGGGCAACGAGTTCGTTGCNGNGGTCGAACGNGANATANCCGAGCNGGCNGGAGAGCTTCCCGCCGATGGCGTACAGCTCGCGGCGCTGGTCGGGGTGCTGGTGTCCGGCCATCAGGTCGGCGACCCACCGGCGCTGCTTCAGGGCGACGGGGTAGACGGTGGCGGCGTCGCTGTTCTCGTAGCGGCGGCCCACGACTTCGATGCTGGTGTCGAGCTGGTGTAGCGCGTCGTCATCGACGTTGGATGCGGCGAACTGCTGCATCCGGCGGGTGACCTCGTCGAGCTCGGCGTCGAGTGCGAACAGCGCTCCGGCTGCGATCACGGTGCGCCGGTCCGGGCTCGTCTCGCTGCCGGCGGTTTCCGTGGTTTCCGAGCTGGCGAGTCCGAGACGGTCTCGGGGGATGCCGAGTCCGTCGGCGAACTTCTCGAAGTTCTCGATGGTGGTGACCTGGCGTTTCCCGCGGACAATCACGCTGATGGACGGCTGCGGGATGCCGGTCATGGCGGCTATCTGCGACTGGGAGGCACCGGTCCACTTCCGGTAGATCGCCAGCACGGTCTGCATGTCCCGTGCGGTGAGGGCCTGGGCCATCTCGGGGCGGTCCCACAGGCCGGTCGGTGCGGTGGGTAGTGGGCGGCGACGGGTCATGGCTGCTCCCATCCACGAAACGGGATGTGTGGCGTGGTGGACCGTGTACCGTCCGCCAGTCTATCCACGCTGAGTATCCATCCACATATCTATTCCGAACTGCCTGGATGCGTGAGCGTACGTCCTGGCTGCGCCCCGTCTCCGCGGCCTGGCTGCGGGACGGGCGCTGGGCGTGGTGACCAGGCAGGAAGGGAGAGATGGCATGACGGACGTGGCTGCACGGCGAACATCGGTGGCAGCGGAACCGGTGTTGTTCGGCGTGGTCCGCTTCGAGGACGACGGTTCCGGCCGGGTGCGGGACACAATGATCACGTTTCGGTCGGCGCAGGAAGCGGAAGCGTTCGCGCTGGATCGCTGCTGGACGCGGTACCAGGTGTGCGCGTTGCGGTTCTTCGTGGAGGAGAAGCCGGCGGAGCTGGGTGACTGGATGGTGCTCGGTGGGCACCTGGATCATCTGGTCACTCGGCGTGCGCGGCGTCTCCGGTGATCGCCCACGACGCCCGGCCGCCGTTGCGTGCGGATGTGGTTCGGGATCGGTCGTTGGCGGCGGTGGTGACGCTGCCGTGGGGTGCCGGCACGTGGGCGGTGGTGATCCAGCCGGGATCGGACCTGGCGGACCTGCACCGGGCCCTGGCGGAGCTTCCGGCAGGGTTGGAGTTCCACTCCGTGCACGGGGCGGGAGACGTCATCCTCGTCTACCAACTGCCCGCCGGGGAGGTCTCCCGGCGGGATCTGCTGCGGCTGACCGGCTCGGCGCTCGACATCCCCACCGGGTTCCCGGACCGGTCGCGGTGGATCACCCGTGAGGAGCAGCAGGCGTACCGGGCGGGGCACGCGGATGCGTTCGGCGCGATCCGCGTCTTCCTGAGCCGCCCCACCGGCGGCCCCCCGGACGGGACAGGTTCAGGCCCGGTCAATCCTCGGGGGTAGACCGGGCCTGAACCGATGAAGGGCCGGATCCGATGGTGACCATGTCATCGGATCCGGCCCTTTCGCATGCCCGGGTGCTACCGGACGCTGTCGCACCGCTCAGCAGGCGGAATGAGCTGGGCGCCGATGGTGGCAAGGCTGCGTTCGATGCGGAGCAGGACCTCCAGGATCTGCTGATCCACCGGCAGGACCGGCAGGGGCACCTCGTCGGGCTCCCTCCCGAGGAGGACGGTCAACAGGTGGTCGTCCGGCCATCCGAGCGCGCGGGAGATGGCGGCGAGCGTGGCGTCCTGGGCGCGGCGGCTGCTGGTGCCCCGTGCCAGTTCCCGTAGGGTCGCGACCGACACCCCGGACGCGGCGGCCAACGCCTGCTGACTCATCCGCCGTTCCCGCATCCGCGCGGTGATCGCGGCACCGACAGCCCGCCCGTCGTCCCCTGCCGTCGTCTCGCGCGCCATCGTGGATCAACACCCCCGGATCGTTTGCTGTTTACCAAACAGTAGTTCGCGTGATGAGCTTCCCGGAAGGCTGCCATGACGGTGGGGCCGTTTTTATAACGAGGCGTTATCCATAGGCGTATAGAAGCTTGGCGAGCGCTCGGCGAGCGGTGCATGGTGGGTGTTGCCCGACGTACCCCGGACCACCCGGGGGCGGGGCTGACCTTCGGAGGTTGACGAATCCATGGCGGTTCCCCGGCGTATTCCCGTGCGCTTCGAGGACGTGTTCCCGGCGGGTGCTTTCGTGCTCGGTGTGGAACCGGCGAACGACTACGAGAAGGTGAAGGCGAACGCTCCCGACCCGCAGGAACGCGACCCGAACACCGGCGAGCGGATCTGGGCGGTGCGGGTGCTGGACCCGGACCCGGCGGCCCGGCAGGCGGAGCTGAAGGTGAAGGTGCCCGGGGAGGTGCAGCCGGTCCTGCCGGAGGTGATGCCGGGCACGCCGTTCCGGCCGGTGCTGTTCGACGGGCTGACGATCACGCTGTGGGTGGACACCAACGGCAAGTACCCGAAGCAGGGCTACGCCATGCGGGCCCTGCGGCTGCGGCAGGTCGGCGCGGTGCGGCGGACGGGGGCGGCGGCATGACCGGCCACGACGCTGACCCATCCGGGTCGTTCACCTCTCTGGCGCTGTACGTCGGGACGAGCTGGTACGCGGTGTGTCACAGCTACCCCCACCGGCCCCCGATCCTGTCCCTCACCGTGGGCCCGACCGCGCTCTCCCTGTCATCCGTCGCTGAGGCGGACCCGGCGGCGCACCTCGCGTTCGCGCGGGCGTTGCGCGACGCGGTGAACACCTACCTCGCCGACTGCGAGCGGATCGCCCTCGCCGCACAGAACGACGCCCCGCCGACGGAAAACGCGGCGTAGCGCCTCCCTCATTTTCCGGAACGTTTCCCTCTCCCCCTTCCCTCTTCCCGTGGTTTCGTGCGCTCGAAAACAGGGTGGTATTGCCATGTCCAGAATCTACGGTGACCAGCGGATGCCGCGGATNCCGTCCCGGCCGGACAAGATGCGGGTGCCGCTGTGGATGCTGCTCCTCGCGGTGGCCGGCAAGGGGCTGGTGCTCGGGGTGCGCTGGTGCTGGCGGCACCGGATCGCCGTTCCCGTCGCGGTCGGCCTGCTGGTGTTCGTCCACCGGTTCGGCCTGCTGGGCCTGGTGGGCCTGCTCGTCGGTCTGCTGCTGGTGGCGGTGGTCTGGCGGCGGGTGCATCCGGTGTCGTTCGGGTGGCTGGCACGGNGGGTGTGGGGACGGGTCCGGCTGGCGTTCGTCTACCGGCGGCGGTGGCGGCCGGCGATGGTGCACACCGACCTGGCGATCCGGGTCCCGACCTCGAACGCCGATCAGGTCACCTTCGACGACTACTACCCCCGGATCCGTTCTATCCGCTCGACGCGAGCGGTGGACGTGCTGCGGGTGGAACTACTTCCCGGGCAGACCCCGGAACAGTGGGCGGAGCAGGCCGAAGCCCTGCGGCACGTGTTCCGGGCCCGGCGCTGTCAGGTCCAGGCAGAACCGCACCGGTTCGTCCGGCTGCACTTCCACCACCGTGACACCCTCGTCCGCCCTGTCACTCCCGGTGACCTCGACGGGCCCCGACCCGGCGACGTGGCCCCGGATCTCGTGGACGATCCCGGTGCCGCGTCGGGCCTGCTGGTGGCGGAGCTGGGCGCGGTCCCGGTCGGCCGCTGTGAGGACGGCTCTCCGTGAACCCTGCCGGTCCGCGGGACGCATGTCCTCGTCGCGGGGGCCACCGGTGCCGGTAAGGGCTCGGTGCTGTGGTCGATCATCCGCGGTCTCGGCCCGGCGGTGCGGGCGGGCCTGGTGAAGCTGTGGGTGTGCGACCCCAAGGGCGGGATGGAACTCGCTTTCGGTGAGCCCTTGTTCGCCCGGTTCGCCACCACGACAGGGGAGATTGCGGATCTCCTCGACCACGCGGTGACGGTCATGCAACGACGCACGGCACGGCTCCGCGGCCGGACCCGGCTGCACACCCCCACCGTCGGCGATCCGCTGATCGTGGTGGTGGTCGACGAAATGACGTCGGGGCGCTTGTGTCATAAATAGGGCCCACACCCCCCCGATCCGGGCTGGTGTGGGCCGAAGACGTCGGTCGGGCGCTCGTGTCACTCCCGACGGGCCTGCCGGCATCGTGCGCGTGCGCCGGGCGTTGCCTCGTGGTCGCATGCGGAGTGATCGAAATAGGGCCGCATCCCCTCCACACCCCCCGACGACTGGGGAGGGGATGTGGCCGGATCGGGGCCACAGAGCCACGTGATTGTGAGGGCCTCCCTCAGGCGGGCGCCCTGCGGGATGTACTGCTCCACCACGCGGAGCAGCTCGTCGGCGGTCGTGCCGCCGTCCAACTGGAGATCCATGGTGTCGGCGGTCTTGTCGACGCGCACCCGCACGCCCACGTGGTCGTTCGTTCGGCTCGCGGTCATAGCGGACACGGTAGCGCGTCGGGAGCGAGCCGGACAGTCGAGGTCGTGCATCGACCCATCTGCACACAGGGTTGGCGGGTGTGGAGCGCAGCACCGGGCCGCAGCCGGCCACCCCGGACGAGCTGATCGGCATAGCCGAGCTCCGGACCCTCCTCGGGGTCGGCAAGGCCCGCGCCTACACGATCACCAGAGACCGCGCGTTCCCCGCGCCCTGGTANGNGGGTGCCGACGGCCAGACCCGCCTGTGGCTCCGCGCGGACGTTGAGATCTGGCTGGACGCCCACCGCCCCGGTTGGCGCGGCGAGGGCTAATTACCACACCGCCCGGACGTCGTGCGTCGCGGGCGGTGTGGTGGTCAGACATCGATGGTGGAGTGGCTCAGGCCAGGCGAGCGCGGATGACCGCCAGGTCATCGTCTTGTCGTCGCTTGAGCCGCCCGCGACCGTCGCTGGCCAGATCGGCCGGGCGCAGGATGACCAGGCGGAGACCCTGGGTTGGTATCAGCTCCTCTCTGCGACGGTCGTACAGGGCTCGCTGCTCGCCCCGGTGAACGCCGCTGACCGTCAGCCGGTCGGGTTTGTCGAAGTGGGGTGTCGGCTGGTCGTGCTGGCGCTCGCGGTACTCGACGACCAGGCGGCGGGTGGGCCAGTAGGCGTCGACGGGCAGACGGACGCGGCGGCCGGTCGAGGGGCTCGGGTCGCCGAGAAGCCAGTCGAAGCGGTGTTGGCGTAGGCCGGTCTCGCCGACCGCCTCGTCGCAGAGGTCGAGCACGTACCACTCGTCGGATTTGGTGCGGGCGCCTGCGCCGTCGGGTGGTGGAGTTGCGCCATCGGGTGACATGGCGGCAGGATCCACCGCACGTCCGACAAACTCGGATCAGCCGTTCCGCCATGTGGCGAGGGTCACTCACCCCTGTGTCATGACTGAGCCGGTCCGTCCGCTCCACACCCCCCGTCGGTCGGCCTCGGTAGCGAGGTCTGCGGGGGGTGTGGACGGGCTAGCGGGGCGGGATGCTGGATGGGGCGATGAACAGAAGAACGGCGGCGATGTTCCCGAACGGTTCGACAAAAACCGCGTCCTCGGGAAGGGCCGCGAGGGCGGCCACGACGTGTTCCCGGTTAGCTCCGGGCCTGATGGTGAGCTGCCATATCCCGTCCGATCCCGTTGGTTGAACCTGGACAAATGTATGCCTCAGAATCACGTCATCTCCTCGCGTGCGCGCGTGTGATCGCTCAGCACGCTAACGAGGTGGACGCGCGATTCTCGCCACAATCGGGCTATTCGAGGAAGCGAACGCCTGGCCGGGACCGGAGATCCAGCTGAGCGACGACATACCGCATAGCGTCGGCGGCGTGGTCGTTCTCCTTCAGCGGCTCATCCTTGCGCTCGCCGTCCTCAGCGCGACGGGACTTGGACGCCCACACGTATTGCGGGATCTCCTCCGCGAGCCGTCCGGGCTTCTCGCGCTTCGCCAACTCGTGGTCCCGCTCCACGAGGCTGTCCCGGAACACCTTCAGTCGGTTGGTGGAGAGTCTCTCCTTCACGGCCTGGATCCCGCGGGACACATTCTTGGTCGCGGGGCAGGTCGAGTATCCCAACTCCCGCTCCAGCGTCGCCCGGTCCTCCGCGTCGTGGTCGCACACCACCTCCAGAGGATCGGCGAATCCGCGAGCCGCCTCCCGGATGGTCTGGCAGTGGTCGGCGACGGTTCGGCCGGTTCGGTAGATCTCCCTCACAAGCCACAGCCCGCCGTCCGGATCTTCGGCCCACAACTGCCACGTGAACGGGTTGACGAATCCGAAGTCGACAGCCCACCGGATGGTCCAATCCCGAGGGATCTTGAACGGATCCACGACGTGGATCGAGTCGTCCCACTCCTCGTAGATCACCCCCTCGGCGGCGGCCCAGATCCCATCCAGATACCGCAGCTTGCGGACGCCGGTCAGCTTGCCGAGCTTCCCGACGATGTAATCCCGTCCGGCCTCGGTCAGGCTCCCGTCCTCGCGGACGTAGACCGGATTGTCCCGGTGGCGGCTGGGGACCATCCGCATCCCCTCCTGGTCGCACCGCAGCTTGATCCAGTGCTTCGGGTGGCTTGGATTGCACGCGAGGATGATCTGTTTGTCCGCGAGGGCCGTTCCCCGCAGACGCGAGAACACGGTCTCGTACGCGGTCTTGGAGATCTCCGTGGCCTCGTCCACAAAGATGATGTCCAGCTCCGAAGAAAGGAACTTGGTGGGCTGGTCCAATCCGCCCACGATGATGGTCGATCCATTCTGGTAGCGGTATTTCGCGGCCTCCCGGGGCGAGCCGCCGAACCACGCGACGATCCCCGCGTCCAGTGCCGACCGCACCACGAACCGCTCGAAGAGATTCAGAGTGGTGCCAGCCAACGAGATGTTGGTCTGCCGCAGAATCAGAGCCTGCGTCCCCGGCACGGCCATGCACGTGAGGTGCACCTTCCAGAGGGCGGCGAGGCTCTTCCCGGTCCCCGCAGGACCGGAGAAGCAGATCTCCGCATCCCTCGCGGTCAGAAGGGCGGCGGCCCCTCCGCGCGGGCGGTAGGCGATCGTCCGCGTTTCGGGACGCCCGATGGTCGCGCTCATCCCACNCCCCCCGGATGAGCCGGACCCTCCGAGGAGGGGACCGGAGGCGACGCCGTGATGGGCNGTGTGGCGTCGGCCGCCCGCCGACACGCCGAACGAGCGGCCTTGGTGCGGTCGTGGTCGCAATGTCGGTGGCTCCCGTTCGCCCTCTCTGGCTTGGTCGTCGCGCGTCGCGCGCGACGCGCGGACGGCTCCATGGGGGCGCTTGAGAGCGACGCTGACAGCCCGTCGCGCGCGTCGCGTGCGACGTCTTGGGCCGGCACGTCAGGGGCCGCACGGAGTGGGGCGGACGCGGTCGGCGCGCGGCCCGTCGCGGCCTCGGTCTCGGCCCGGCACCGGCGGCACCAGACCACCTCACCGGCCAGGGGCGCCCACAGCGATTGCTCGAACCACAGGTCGTGCCCGCACGCGAGACCCACCCGGAACTCTCTCACGATGCGCCCCCGTGCTGCGGGCAGCCGGGCGCGTGCGTCCAGGCCAGGCCGTCCGGCACGGCCTGGGCGCGGCACTCGGGGCCGTACGCCCCCTCGGCGGCGCACGCGGGGCACCAGTCGCCGAACGTCGGCGTGCCCGGGTGGGTCGGACATTCATCCGGGGGCGCGGCCTCGCGGGCCGCGCAGTCTTGGCATTGCATGAGGACTCCTTCGGGTCCCCCGATGGGCGAGGCGGGGTGTCCTCGGGTTGGCTCCCTTTGGTGAGGCTTGGTCAGACGGCGTCGGTGCGGGGGGCCTCGGCCTCGGTCAGCGCGTCCTCGATCGCCTCGGCTACGGAGCCGAGATAGTTCCTCATGGCGTCAACGAGGATGAACCACTGGTCTTGGACTTCGTCGACGCAACCAACCTCCCTCACCGCGTCACCGACTGAGTACAGTTGCCCCTCGCCTAGGACTGCCTCTTTCACCGGGCCGATCCGCAGGGACACGCCCGTCATGAGAGTGACCATGGCTTCCTCAGCGGCCCGACGAGGCAGATCCGAGGCCATGACCTGCCTGAGAAGGGAGGCGATCAACGCGGGGTTGTCTTCCATCAGGGGCTCCTGGTGAACTGAGGGGGGGTGGGCTACTGGAGCTTGAGGTCTTTCTTAACCTCCTCGGCCGAGTGGGGGTACATCAGGTCCAGGTGCTTTACTGCCCACGCAAGGAGAAGGTGAAAGAGGTAGATCTCGCCGTCTCCGCCAAATCGGATGACGAACTTCCGAGTCATGGAGTAATCGTTTTGGACTTCCACCCTCATGCCCGGGGGCATCTGGGTACCGTCGACTACGAGTTCGGTGTAGCCCCCATGCCCCCAGTCACCTCCCCGCTGCCCGGTGGACCTCAGTTCGACCTCAATTTCGCTAGTAGAGAGCCCCAGCACGCTCTTTGCGGTCTTCACCTCTTCCCGCACGGCCGGCGGCTGGAAGTAAGGCTTGTCGTCCATGTCGAGGCAGTCCAACTCGTCGTTCATTTCAGCTCTCCTTCTCGGGCTTCATTCCGTCGATCCAGCGGAGGCCGGGGATGACACGGCGCTGCATCCCCGTCTCAGGGTCCTTCAGACGCTTGGTCTTGGGGTCGATCCCCTTGCTCTCCAACATCCCGTTGAGCTTCTCGGTGGAGAGCTTCCGATCGGACCCCGTGTAGGCGAGCCAGGCCGCCTTGAGGTCCTCCGTCCCGACGTTCGAGTTGGCCTCGGTCGTGCGGACGGTGTACGCCTCCAGGAACTTGCCCACCGCGTCCTTATCGGCGCGGTACTCCTTTACCGCCTGCTCGATCTCGGGTGGTGCGGCGAGGCCCCGCTTACCCCCGCCTTTGGCCTGCCAGTCGAGGCAGCCGGCCAACGCCCACTGAAAGATCCCAGCGGCCTCATCCTCGAAGATCCTTTCCTCAAGCTTGTAAACCTGCTCAGACTGAGGAACGGTGCCGCGAGTGTGGATGATGAGCACACGATTCCAGAGCGCGTCGTCCCCATACCTCAGATCGGGCTCGTTGTTGGTGTCCATCCATAGGGTGAACACGGTCTGGATGTCGACCGCCTTTTCGTACTTTCGGGAAACGGACTTCTTCGAGCCCACACCGTCCATTACGTCTTTGACCAAGGATTCCTGGACCCTGAGGCCCTTCTCGGTCTCAGACCACCTCGCGTACCGCTTGTTGTGCAGGTCCGCCAGGCCGTCGTTGTTCTTTCCCTCGCCGCCGCGCTGCCATTGGAACGCATCCCGCTTGACGTTCTTGGCATAGTCCCCGAAGATCCGAACCATGATTTCCTGGAACACACTCTTCCCGGAATCGGTCGGCCCCTGGAGGATGAAGAACCACTTCACAGCCTCGCCGACGAGCGTGGAGCCCACGGCGCGCTGGATGAAGCTCGTGGTCTCACCCGGCCGTGGAACGGCCACCCCCTCACCGGGGAATGTGTCGGCGAGGAACTTGAGCCACTGCGGGCACGTCGCGGTGGGGTCCCACAGCGCCCGGCTGCTCATCGTCAGCAGGTCGGCGGAGTCCGACGGACGAGCCAGGCCCGTTCGCAGTTCGGCGGTGATGCCATCGGCCAGGGCCCAGAGCCAAGGCTTGTTGTCGAGTTCCTCGGCCTGGATCGTCACGCCCCGAATTGACTGGGCCGCCAGGAGACTTGCCTTGAGTGAGAGGGTGTTGAGGCTCTGCTGTCCCCAGGCGAGGTGCTTCTTGCGCCTGTCGCCCTCCTCCAGGCTCGCGGCCTGGCGGATGAAGTCGCGGCCGAGTTCCTTCATCCACTCAACGACGCTCCCGACGCCATCGCGTCGCCACACCCTGCGTTCGTGGTCGTAGGTGATCCACGTCTTCCACTGGTCGACCCAGCGCACCTCGTGGCCGTGACGGTCGATGAACCGCGCGGCGTTGCCGGTGTGGGTCAGCTCCTCGAAGTCGGCCCACCATGCGCGGTTGCCGCTAACCTCGTTGGCCGCGACGGCGCGAGCAGCGTTCTCTATCTCCCGCGCGAGCTGGCCGTCCGGGTCGCTGCGACCGCCGAACTTCTCGCGGAACGCCGCGCAGTGGTCGCGCAGCACGGCGCCGGCCAGAGGGAGGGCGAGGCCCGCCTTGAGAAGCTCCTTCGCGGCCCTGTGGCAGTCCTCCGAGCGGTCGCCCGTGTCGGCCGCGAGAAGCGCTCTCACGGACGCGCTGAGGCCCTCCAGGGCGCCCCTGGCGTCATCGGGCGAGGCCCACTCGAAGGCGGCCCCCTCGGCGGGTGTGGTCTCGGCCGTGTCATCGGTGGGCAGGGNCGAGGGATCGAGCGTCGGGCCGTCGTCCCACAGGAACCGTCCGAGCGCGCCCCGGGGGCCGTTCTCGCCCTTGTGGTTGCGGCGGCCCGGCGGGCGGATGAACGACGACGGCGCGCGGTAGTCGCCGCCGTTGACGCCCAGGTGAAGCCGCCGCTGCCACAAGCGGTGCTCGTCGGGCGTGAGCGCCGGGCCGTCCAGCAGCCACGCGGCCTGGTACGAGCCGGGCGACGTCTCCCAGGCGATCGTGGGACGCAGGCTCTCGGGAAGGCTGCGAGGGTCGACCTCGTCCAGGTCGTGGAACAGAACGCGGCTCGGCAGCGTGTCAGCGTCGGTCCAGCCCCGAGTGTCGAGGCGGAACAGGGTCGGGTGCAGGAACACGTCCAGGCCCCACACCCCGCGCAGCCGGAACGCGAGGGACTCGACCGAAGAGGGGTCGTCGGGGTCCCACTCGAATGGCTCCCGGGTCAGCCGGCCGCGCGAGTCGGCCGTCCCCGCGACGCCGGGCGGCATCGTCGGCAGCGAGGCCCGGCCTCGGACGCCGTGCCAGGCAAAGATCCGGGCGACGACGTGAGCCAGGCTCAGCGGACCGAGGGGGCCTTCCTCCTGCTCGGAGAGACGGCCGATTTCATCCGCCGAGTCGAATTCCAGCGCGGGAATGGTTGACTTTCTCATCAGGGTTTTGTTACCCTTATCTTGTTGGACGTCGCTGCGCGACGTGTGCGGGAATCCTTCGGTTGGCTCCTGGCGAATTCCCTTGAAAGACCCTCGGGTTGGTCCCCCGGGGGTCTTTCGCTTTTACGCGGCGGGCGTGTAGAACTGGAACTTCACCACATCGCCGTCGACGCGGACCCTCACTCGCCGCCCCTTGCGGCTGGCCCGAACGGCGAGGGTCACGCGGAACTGGCCTGGGTCGATGTAGAAGTCCTCACCCCGGCGCACGGCCCACACCGCCCCGTCGGTCCATTCGTGCCACGGGTAGCGGATGGGCGGGTGCGTCACCTCTTCGAGGCTTTCGGCGATTCTCTGGGCCATGGCTCCTCCTGGTTTGTGGCGCGTCAAGGGGCGCGCGAGATGCGCGTTCGTTGTGATATACCCATATTATCCGATCCTGATCATGGACTCAACGATTCCTCGCGCCGATTTTTGAAAAGGTTTATCGACGCAGCGTGCTCGGAGGGTAACTGCGCTCGTGACAATCGAGTGTCATCGGGTGTAAACCCCATGAAGGAGGGGTCCCTTAGAAAGGTTTACACTTTGTGACAGTCGAGTGTCACAGGTAAAGTGACCAGGTGGACACGCTGCGTGATGTGGCCTCGCGAGAGGGCGGAGGCTGCCCGACGTCCCTCCGAGGAGAGGGAGAGCGGCCCGTNAGANGGGGCGGCTCGACCGCCACTCTACCCCTCCACCATCCGTCCCTCTCCACCCGAATCCGCTGGCGCCCCCTCACCAGCCAGCTCTCCCACGCGCGCAGGCTCCGACCAGCTCCGAGGAACCATCGGCTCTGCGACGTCGCGCGCGTCGATCGGGGGGTGTGGGGTGGCCTCGCCGGGCAGGCCAGCGGCTGCGCTGACAACCGCGCGCGCGTCGCACGATCGATGACGTGGGCGAGCCAGGGACGACGCGCGGACGCGCTCCGACGACGCGCCCGAGGCACGAGGGCAGGCGCTGGCGGGGGGTGTGGGCCTAACGGCCAGGGGGGCCTCAGCGGTCCACCGCTCATACCCGAGGGGATGACGCTGCGTGAGCCCCTCGCCGTGACGCTGAGTCACTGTGACGCTGCGCGAGGACCGACCCGAGGAACGAGGGCGACGCCAGGCCAGCGTCACCGGCGGTCGACGCTGCGTGCCGATGGNGGGCGATATGGGCGATTCTGACGCGCGATAAGTCTTCTTATGCTGAGTCAGAAACCTGCGCCAGCAGGAAATGGCCTCGCTGCTCATGCGGGTGGTGGGGAACGTGCCGGTAAAGCTGGTTGTTTGTGCTGGCTATAGCCAGCGTGCGACAATGAATGAGGGGATCGTCAAGNTTATTCCCCGCCATTCTTTCCCTCGCTTCGCGAGGGATTCTCGAAGGGAATTCGCGTGCCAGGCCGTCAGCTGCCGAGGGAACCGAGGGGTGATCCGGAGGCCCGCGCGGAGGCTGTCGCCATGCGGCGTCGAAAGATCCAGGACGTCGCGAATATGTTCCGGAGCGAGGCCCGTCTCACCAAGGCCGACAGGCGGAAGCTCGCGGCTCGGTGGGGCCAGGACAATGAGCGCCTGGTTGAGACGTTCATCGGCCGCCATTTCGCCGAGATCTACTACGTTCTCACCGATGCCCGCGCCGAGGGCTTGTGGTTCGCGGACGCGGACGAGCGGATGATGACGCGGCAGCAGGACGCCGACATGCNGCGCCGCTCCGCGCGTGAGGCTTTCCTCGCCGGCAACCGCGTGCCCGTGCGGAATCTCGAAGCCGCCGAGGCCATGCGAGCCAACGCCGCCAAGGAGCTCGGCCAGTACCTTCCGCCCGAGCCTCCGCGCCCGGCCCCGGTCGAGTTCCACATCGAGGTGGACGGCGCGAGCCTCGCGGACATCGCCCGGCCGGCGCACGCCATCGAGCCCGGCCCGGCCGCGTCCTCTCCGCGCGCCGAGGCCGACCAGGCCACACCGCCCGACAGCCTTCCCGGGGTTGCGGACCCCACTTCGTGGGGAGCGGGCTTGCCGGGCGGTGTGGCCGCCCCTCACGAGGAGCCAACTCCCGANCTCGCCCCGGCTGAGGAGCCGTGGGTCAACGTCTTCGACCGGGAGGAATTGTGATTCCGATTCGGGCGGCTTCGCCGCCCTTCGACCTGCGCGGCACGGGGGCTCAGATCGGGGCGCCCATCCCCGGCTGGTTCCAGGCTTTCAAGGAGCATTGGATCGACGGCGATCCGGGCGGAATGACCCAAGAGCGGATCGACGAGCTGAACGCCATTCTCCGCCGTGCGCAGGAGAACCCGAGCGGCGCCGAGGCCCGGCAGATGCGCGCCGTGGCCCGGCGCCGCGAGATCGAAGCCGCCGCGCGGAGCGCCTTCCTGCGCCTGTTCAGCGACGGCAGCGCCCGGCTGACGGAAGACCACCTCCGCGACGCCGAGGCAGAGGCCGCGACGCTCGACCCCGACATCGACGGCCTGGACCGCGCGGTGGCGCTGTACCTCGTGGATCTGGTGCGCGAGCGGCTCGCGAGTCAGGCTGAGACCGACGCGCGCCGGACCGAGTTCGCGTCTCGGCTCGGCGAGATCGACGCCAAGTTCGACCGCTTGGACGCCGAGGCCGCGAAGGCGGTCGCCGCCGCACGCGAGGCTCTGGCCGAGGCGGGCCGTCGACTGGAGGCCCGGCGGGACCACCTCGCCGACGTGCGCCGCAGCATGGTCGAGAAGGGCATCCCGGCCGAGGATCTCGGCCGCGCCGACGTCGATCCGCGCGCGGTGCTCTCGGCCCTGGCCGGTGGCCGGCGGCCCGCGACGCTGCCCGCGCGGATCGCCGACGCGCTCGGCCCCGTCACCTGGGTTCGGGGCCGCGCCCGTCACGACCCCTTGGCGCCGCTGCCCCGCGCACGACGCGCCGACCCCGACGCGCCCGTTGAGCGTGGGGTGCGGATCTGATGCGGCCCCGCGGATCGGCCGACGACCCGCCCGACAACGCGACGCCACCGGGGGGTGTGGACCAGACCGAGCGGCCCGATCCCCTCGCCGAGCTGACGCTCTGGGTTCAGCGGGAGCAGGCCCGCACTCCGAGCGCGGCGAGGGGGACACCCCGCCGACGCCGGCCGGGTCGACGCGGACGGGGGCGGACCCCGGGGACCCGGGGGCGGCGCTGTGCCTAGCGGCCTGCTCAGCGTCGCCGGCCTGGCCTGGATCGCCGGTCTCGTTACGGCCGCCGTCTGGGTTCTCGCGGGCCTCGGCTGGGGTCTTCTCGCGCTGGGCCTGGTGGGCGGGCTCGCGCTGCTGTGCGTCGACAGCTTGTTGGACGAGGACGACGACCCGGAGACGCGCGAGCGCGTCCGGCTGGTCGACCGAGCTTTGAGGAGAACCCCCGATGGGGACTGACCGGTTCGACACCGAGTTCCGCCGCGCGCTGCGCGAGGCGTTCGCGGATGGGGCGCGGGAGCGGCCCGGCGACGTGCTGCGCCAGGCGTTCGCCGAGGCCAGTCGCGACGCGGCCCGCCGCGCCGTCTCGGGCGGGGTGCGCGCGTCCGCCGCGCTGGCGCTGGCTCCGGCCCGGGAGGGTCTCCGCGTGGCGAACCGCGCGGGCCTCACCGCCGACGCCTGGCTGATGGACGAGATCGGATGGGGCGGTGTGGACGCGGCGACGTTCGTCCGCGAGCTGTCCCAGATCACAGCCCCGGCGGTGACGCTGCACCTCAACTCGCCGGGCGGGGATCTGTTCGACGGCTGGGCGATCCGCAACGCGCTGCGGAGCCACCCGGCCCGGGTGACGGCCGTCGTGGAGGGCCTCGCCGCGTCCGCCGCGTCGGTCGTCGCCACCGGGGCGGACCGCGTCGTCATGCGGCCGGGCAGCCAGCAGATGATCCACGACGCCCGGTCGGGATGGGGCGGGGGCAACCCCGAGGAGCTGCGCCGCACGGCCGACCAGCTCGACCGGCTGAGCGACGACATCGCCGCCGCCTACGCCGCCCGCGCGGGGGGCGACGCCTCCGCTTGGCGCGATCTCATGCGGCGCGAGACGTGGTTCTCGGCCACCGAAGCCGTCGCCGCGGGCCTCGCCGACGAGGAGTCGGAATGACCACACCCGCCGATCGTGTCGTCGCGGAGGCCGAGCAGATCGCGCGGCGCGAAGCCTGGGCGGTGTGGGCCGAGATGCGCAAAGCCCGCCCGCTGCGCGGCTCGTTTCTGGGCCTGGCCTGGCGCAGCCTCCACACCGCCCTGACGACGCCGCCCGCGGCTGCCACCGGCAAGGAGAATCCCTGATGGCTAACTTCCCCGTCGACCAGCTCNCCCCGCTGAGCGCGACAGACCGACGTCGAGCCGCCGACATCGTGGATCGGCACATCACCCAGTCGCCGACGTCGCCGCTCGGCCAGGCCCGCCAAGCCCTCGCCGATGCCGCGCGCAACGGGACCGAGGCGGCGACGGTCGATCTGGCTGTCCTGCGGCGCGACGCGCTGGCGGGCCTCGGCGTCGCGCTGCACAATCTGGCACGGGATGCCGGCGAGTTCNGGCCGTGGTTCGACGTCGTCCGCGACGAGTGCGACGCCCGGGCCTCAAGCAGCGGCGTCGGAGGCCCGACGTTCGCCGAGACGACCGGGGTTGGCCGGTGAGCGAGGCCCCGCCCAGCCGCGATGAGCGACCAGACCTGTACGACGACCGGGGCCGGCTCGCGAACGACTGGGCGCGCCGGCTGCGGAATGAGCAGGCCGTGACCCAGCGGCATGAAGTCCGGTCGTGGATGGGCGCGGTGACGGGNGCGAGCCCATCAGACAGTGGCTGACCTGTGGTCAGATCATGGCTCGCCTGTGGCAGCCCTCGCCCCTCACCGGGCGGGGGCTGTTCGGCGCTACAGCCCGTGAGCACCTGAGACGTTCTGTGACGATGCGCCCACGTCGCCCCAACGAACGACACGCGCGCGATGCTTTGGCTCGTCAGCGTCGATCTGAGGCGTCCTTAAGGAGCCGCCTCGCGTCATACGTCGCGACGTCGCGCAGCGAGGCCACCGAAAAGCCCCCGCACTGTGCGCGGGGGCCTCGGCAATTGGGCGGTGTGGGGCTACTCGGCCTTGGCGCGAGCCCGACGGCAGGCGGCGCGGGCGGCCTTGGTCTTCGGGTGCGAGCAGTCGGCGTGGGAGGTGTTGACGCGCTTCGGCTTGGCCTCGGTCGTGGGGGCCTCGGTCGCGGTTGGCTCCACACCCGCCGGGGCTTCGTCGACCGGCGCGGGGGTCGGCTCCTCAGCCGGCGCAGCCTCAACGGCCTTGGCCTTGGTGGTGGGCTTCGCGGCGGCGCGACGACGGGCGGCGGGCTTGGCGGTGGGCTCGGTCATTTCAGGCTCCCTCGGTTGCTGTGGGCGGTGCGAGAGCAACGTAGGAGACATCGACGCCCGTCTAAAGGACGACTTCTGTGACGATCCGTGGAGACTTGACCGACGCGTCGTGATGGGGCCAACCAGCGCGCGGATGGCCTCGGCCTCGCTCGGCGTGAGGGGCACCGAGGCCAGCTCACGCGCGCGCTGCGCGGCCGCACATGCGACGTCGGGGGGTGTGGAGCTAAGAAGGGGACGGACGGGCACCGTGGCTCCGGGCAGGCCGACAGATCACCCCTGCTGAGTGATCCGCCCTGTTCGCTGCCCGGGCTAGGGTTCCCCGCTCTTGAGGCCGGGGGAGGGCCTGCCTAAGACGTTACGCGCCGCGCGCGGGGATCGTCAGCGGCGGTCGATCACCACGTGGTCGGTCGTGCCCCGCTTGCCCCGTCCGATGGGCAGCAGCGTGATCCGCACCAGGGCGGATATCGTCGCGCGTTGCTGGGACAAGGTCATCACGTGCTCCCAATGGTGCGCGATGTCCTCCACGTCCAACAGGCCCTCGGCGACCGTCGACCGGGCGAGGGCCGTTTGCCGCTGGCGGTGCCGCGTCAGGTCGTCGCGGATCTGGTCGAGCGCCGCCCGCCTGGCGATGGCCGTCACCTCGTCCGTCGGGTCGTCCTTCGCCATCAGAGCGCCGACCGCAGCCGCGCGGGCCTGGCAAGCCTCGATCTCGGTCGCGACCTTCAGCACCTCTTCGGCGTCGGGCGCCTCGGCCGCCACAAGGTTGTCGATCACGCCCGGCTCGCCGAGCAGCCTCACCACGGTCTCCTCCACATAGGCGTCGACCGGGTCGGCCGCGTGACGCAGGCCCCGGCATCCGCCGCGCTGCTTGTCTGGGCAGATGTAGCCCCGGGACTTCGGCCACGGTTGGTAACCGCTGGGCGTCGGCTTCGCCCCGGGCCGACACGTCACCGTGATCTCGCGGCCCTGGGCCAGGCACTTGCCGCACAGGGCGATCCCGGACAGCAGGTGGACGTGACGGTTCGTCCAACCCTCGGGCGCCGTGCGTCCGGAGAACATGCCGACGAGCTTGAGATGGTCGGCATAGCTGATGATCGGCTCCCACTCGGCCTCGCCGTAATCCACACCCAGCAGGACGCTGCGGCCGGCGATCGCCGGGTTGGTGAGGATGTCGCGCAGAACGGACACGGACCACAGGCCGCCCGTCCGCGACCGGCCCGGGTGGAGCGTCGGCACGCCTCGCTCGTTGAAGTCCTGGACGATCGAGTACAGGGTCTCGCCTCTGAGCGCGCGGGGGGCCATCTCGCGGATCACCGCGGCCTCTTCGGGAACGATCAACCGCCGCTTGTGGTGCTTCAGAGCGTGTGGATCGGGGCGGTAGCCGTAACAACGTCCACCGATCGGACGCCCCTCCTTCGCCGCCTGCAGGTGAGAGTCAGACACTCGCGTGGCCAGCTGCTCGACCTCGTGAGCGTCGACCTCGCCCATGATGCCCGCGACCATCCGGCCGGCGGGTGTGGAGAAGTCGAGATCCGGACCGTTCGTGCACACGATCCGCACGCCGTGCTTGGCGAGCAGCTCGTATGTCTCCATCCGCTCGCGTCGGGTGCGGACGAACCGGCCGGTCATGTAGATCACGATGACCTTGACCTCGTCCCGCCGAACGGCAGCCATGAGCCGCTCGAACTCGGGCCGCTCCTTGCCCTTGGTGGCACTCAGGTCGTTGTCGATGTACGACCCAACGTGACGCCACGAGGGCTCCCGCTCGATGCGCCCCTGGCTGTCCTCGGTCTGCCTGGCGACGCCCTTGGCGTCGTTGCCCGGGTCGCTGCTGATGCGGGCGTAATCCGCCGCGCCGATGATGTGATCAAGCACCTTCTCAATTGTGACACAGCGGGGCAGACGTCATCGCGTCGTTGACGGCGTACGTCACCGACCGGGACGTGAAGAAGCGGATCGGGGCGGCGCTGCCGCTGCTGCTCTCGCAGGGCCGCGCCCCCGGCGTCGTGGTCCTGGCGGCGGTGCAGGACCCGCGTAAGGAGGTGCTGCCCTTCCGGGACCTGTTCCCGGTCCGGGTCGCACTGCGCATGACCGAAGCCGAACAGCCGGATCTCGTGCTCGGCTCCGGTGCCCGGGACCGTGGGGCACGGGCGGACGAGATCCCGCTGTCGCTGCCCGGCGTCGGCTACGTCCTGGCTGAGGGACAGCCGGAACCGGTCCGGGTCCGCGCGGCCCACATCGACGACACCGAGATCAGCCGCACCGTCTGGGCCTACCGGCCGTCGACGGCAACCGGCGGCGGCTGGACACCCGACCTCGACCCCTACACCGACAGCGGCTCCGCCGACGGTGCCGACCCGGCCGGATGGGATGAGGTCGCATGACCACCCCGGCCGGCGATCCGGATCTGTCCGCTCCGCTGCCTGTGGTGCCGGTGTGCACCACCTGCTCCCACCTGTACGTCGCTCACCGGCGGGGCCGTTGCCATGGCGACACCGGCNCCCGGGCCGGCTGTGCCTGCACCCACTTCACCGAACCCGCCCCGCCCATCGCTACCGACCGTTCGGATCTCGACGTCGACGTCTCGGAGGAACTGCCCGCGTGACCCTCCCTCCCCCTCCCGGCCCTGACCCGGCCGGCCCCCACGACCCCACCAACCGTGACGATCGGCCCGGCTCTCGGGCGGCGCGGATGCGGATGCCGCTCGCCCGTGCGGTCGTCGAAGCGGTCGCCGTCGAGAACGGCGTGTGCGTCCGGCCGATGGCGATGCGGCGCACGAACCTCGACACCGGCGAAACCGAGATCATCCCCGTACCCTGCGGCGCCACCCTGGCCAGCAAGTGCCCGACCTGCGCGGAGAAGGCCCGGCGGCTGCGGATGGCGCAGTGCAGGGCAGGGTGGCACCTCGACGACGAACCGCTTCCCGACCCGGACCCGCCGTCCGATGACGCGAAGGTCCTTGCCGGCTTCCGCGCGGATCTCGAAGTCGCCCGGCAGGACGCGGAACGGGACAGTGACCCGGCCGGCGTCGCCGAGATCGACGCGCTGATCGGCCAGGTGGACGAGGAACTCAACGCCCTGGGCGTGCGCGGCAAGACTGCCCCGGACAACCGGGACCGGCCCCGCCGTGCCCGCTCGACCCGCCGGCGGCAGGACGCTGCCGACCTGCCGCGGTTGCCCGTGGAGAAGCGCACGATCGGCCGGACGTATGAGGCGGCGGACGGCACGACCTGGCGGCCGTCGATGTTCCTCACGCTGACCTGCGACACCTACGGGCGGGTGAACTCCGACGGAGCTCCGGTGGACCCAGCGTCGTATGACTACCGGCGGGCGGCCCGCGACGCGATCCACTTCCCGAAGCTGATCGACCGCTTCTGGCAGAACCTCCGCCGTGCGGTCGGCTGGGACGTGCAGTACTTCGCCGCGCTCGAACCGCAACGGCGGCTCGCCCCGCACCTGCACGCGGCCCTCCGCGGAACCGTGCCACGGGCCCTGCTGCGGCAGGTGGCGGCGGCCACGTATCACCAGGTCTGGTGGCCACCGTCTGGCCAGCCCGTCTACCTGGACACGGCACTCCCGACCTGGGCAAGCGAAACGGGCGGATACGTCGATCCGGCTTCCGGCCGGCCGCTGCCCACCTGGGATGAGGCGCTCGACGCCATCGGAGACGAGGACGAACCGTCCCATGTGGTGCGCTTCGGCCCGCAACTGCAAGCGGACGGCTTCACCTCGAACTCGGCGCACACCGGCCGGATGATCGGCTACCTCTGCAAGTACCTGACCAAAAGCCTCGACGCCTGCCACACGGCCACCACCGACCGGCAACGGCGCCACGTCGACCGGCTCGCCGAAGCCCTGCGCTACGAACCCTGCTCACCCACCTGCGCGAACTGGCTCCGCTACGGCGTCCAGCCGAAGAACGCGAAACCGGGCCTCGTCCCGGGACGCTGCCGCGGCAAGGCACACCGACGGGAGACCCTCGGCTTCGGCGGCCGGCGGGTCCTGGTGAGCCGCAAGTGGTCCGGCAAGTCGCTGACCGACCACAAGCATGATCGCGTCGCGTTCATCCGGGAGCAGCTCGAAGCGCTCGGCCACACCGCCACCGGCCCGGCCGCGGCAACCGACACCGACCCGGCTCGCACCGCCTGGACGATGCTCCGGCCCGGCGACCCGGCCGCACCTCGCCGCGAACACCTGCTGTTGCAGGCCGTCGCGCAACGCCACGCCTGGCGCGCACAGCTCGACGCGGCCCGACGCGCCGCACCCGACGAACTTCCGGCAATCGGCCTCGGCCCACCGGGCAGGGCACAAGCCGCCTGATCACCCGTCCTGACCCGTGGGAGAGAACCGTGACCAAGCTTCTCCTGACTCCGGCGGAAGCCGCCGAACTCCTCGGTGTCGGCCGGACCACGATCTACGAACTCATGAACAGCGGCGACATCCCGTCCGTGCGGATCGGACGCGCGCGCCGCATCCCGGCCGCTGACCTGGTCGCCTTCGTCGACCGGCTGCGCGGCGTCGTCGAAGAGGGAAAAGCGGCATGACGCGGGCGCGGTGCCGAGCACCACCCACCCCGACCGATCCGGCTCGCAAGCAAGGCGGTCCCGGCGAGTGCGCCAACACCCGACCGGGACCTGAGACCCCACCCCTGCCTCAGACAGGAACGAAGCCCTGATGAACATCTTCTCTTCCGGCAACTTCGGCGCGTGGCGCACCCCCGGCGGAGACTCCCCGCTCGTCGCGACCCGCACCACCGACAGCGGCGACCACACCCTGACGATCCGGCCCGGCGCGGACGTCGGCGACCTCGCCGTGATCCTGGGTGACCTGCCCGCGGACGCCGTGTTCGCCGAGCACTTCGGAGACGTCGACCTCGTCCTGATCTTCCGCCAGGACCCCGGGCTTTCGGCAGTCGTCCCGGCCAACGCCAACCCCTCGACGGGACCGGCGGCGGCGAGCGTCCCCCGCCCATAGCGGCTGCTCTGCCTGCTCTACCCCTCCATTTTTCTTCCGTCCTCTGGTGGCGCCTGAAGCTGTCGGGGTGTCGGACGGGTCCAGGGTCGGCCGTAGGCCGATCGCGTCAGCGACGCGAAGCGCCCTGGACGCGGCCGGCGCCCCGGCAGACCATTCCTGCGCCAGAGAACGGAAAGCCACCGGCACCGGGCAACGCCACCCGCGGCCCGCGCGCCTCTCCCCGTTCTTTCGGCAAGGAGCCCCTTTCATCATGAACACCGACCACGACGGGCACCCGACGATGAGCCTTCAACAGGCTCTCCGGGAACACCTCGACCGTGCCCGCGCCGGACAGGGTCGGCTCTACCCCCAGCCGGACGGTGAGTCCAAGTTCGCCTGCGACATGGGCGACAGCCGCTACGGCTGCCCGTGGTGCGACACCATCGAATGGCCCGACGGCAACCCGCTGGACGCTGCCTGATGGCCGCGCGCAAGGGCCGGCGCGGCGCCGGTGAGGGCGCGATCTACAAGGACGCTTCCGGCCGCTGGCGAGCGACCGTGGACCTCGGCTGGAAGGACGGGAAGCGACAGCGGAAGTACCTGTCCGGCAAGACCCGCACGGAGGTCGCGGAGAAGCTGCGGGCACTGCGCCGAGAGCAGGAAGACGGCGTCGCCGTGGTCACCGGGGTGAAGCCGCTGACGCTGGACGAGTGGCTCACGTTCTGGCTGGACACGATCGCGGCGAGGAAGGTCCGCCCGTCCACCCTGGCGACCTACCGCGGGTACGTGCGGAACCGGATCGTCCCGGCGCTCGGCGCGGTCCGGCTCGACCGGCTCGCCCCGGAGCACCTCGAAGCGTTCTACCACCGGTGCGAGAAAGAAGGGCTCGCCGCGGCCACGGTGCTCCAGATGCATCGGATCATCTCCCGTGCGCTGAAGGTCGCGCACCGGCGGGGACGGATCGTCCGGAACGTGGCAACGCTGGTCGATCCGCCTTCCGTCGACCGGGACGAGATCCGTCCGCTCACGGCGTCGGACGCGCGGGCCATCCTCGACACGGCGAAGGGCCAGCGCAACGCGGCCCGCTGGTCCGTCGCGCTGGCGCTCGGGCTCCGGCAGGGTGAGGCGCTGGGCCTGCCCTGGGACGCGGTCGACCTGGACGCGGTCCCGGCCACGCTCACGGTGCGCCAAGCCCTGCAACGGCGGGCCTGGGCGCACGGCTGTGCCGACCCGAAGAACTGCACCACTGCCCGTCGGTGCCCCCGTCGTACCGGCGGGGGCCTGGTGATCGTCCGTCCGAAGAGCCGGGCCGGTCGGCGGACGATCGTGATCCCGCCGAACCTGGCGGCCAGCCTGCGGGCCCACCGGGCCGCACAGCGCGCCGAACAGCAGGCGGCCGGCGGCGAGTGGGCCAACGAACACGATCTCGTGTTCGTCCAGCCGAACGGGCGGCCGCTCGACCCCCGGGCTGACCACCGGGCCTGGCAGGACCTGCTGTCACAGGCCGGTGTCCGCGCGGCCCGGCTCCACGACGCCCGGCACACGATGGCGAGTCTGCTGCTCGCGCAGAAGGTTCACCCGCGGGTGGTCATGGAGATCATGGGGCACTCGCAGATCAGCCTGACCCTCGGTACGTACAGCCACGTGGCGCCGGAGCTGTCGACGGACGCGGCGGATCGGATGGGCTCCGCCCTATGGGGAGAAACAACCCCGGCCACGGACGGTGAAGAAGGCCAAAACCAGGAGAACGAGAAAGGCTGACATGGCGCGCGCCCGTGGCCGCCCACTGGCTGCCCACATGGCTGCCAGAAAGAAACGGCGGCCCCGTCCAAATGGACGAAACCGCTGGTAGATACGGGTGCACCGGCCGGACCACAATAAGAACCGGACGATCTTGGTTGAGGGCCCTGAGATCGTCGTTCGTCAGGTAGGGACACGTGCCCTGACCAGGGGCGACGCATGAGGACCCCAGACGGCGCCGGCCCGGCCGGCGCTCCGGCCGTGGACGTGTCGGCCCAGAGCAGGGACATCGCGGTCACCCTGGTGACGTTGATCATGGCGCTGGTTGTCGGGTTGACGTTCTTGTTCGGCTTCGGCAATGTCCTCCAACTCGGGCTTCGGTTGGGGGTGCCGATCTGGATCGCGCCGCTGGTAGCCCCGGCCGTGGACCTGTCTGTGGTAGGGCTTTTGCTCGGGACGCGGCAGTTGGCGTTGCGGGGCGCTCCGGTCGAGCTTCTGCGTCCGGCCCGGCGGCTGCTGGTGTTCTCCAGCATTGTTACTCTGGCGCTCAATATCGCCGAGCCGGTGATCGCGGGTGACTACGCGAAGGCCGCGTTCGACAGCGTCGGTCCGCTTTTGCTGATCGGGTGGAGTGAGGTCGGCCCAGGATTGTTGCAGGCCATGCGCCACCCACCCGCATGCCCCCAGAATCCCTCGAATCCGCCGGCTGGTGTGGACGCCACGCCGCCGGCACCGGCGCCAATCGCCGACGGCGGCATCGCCGCACCGCCGTCGGCCTCACCGGAGGTTCCTCGGCAGCGTCGATCTGCGGCGGCTTCGGGTGGGCTGTCGGATGAGGAGTGGCTGGCGTGGGCGCGACGCGAGGACGCCTTGTACTGGGAGGAGAACCACCGGCCGATCTCCTCGGACGAGCTGCGTAGGCGACTGCACGTGGGGTCGAAGCGGGCCCGGAGCCTGGTCACACAGCTACGCGCCGAGGCCCGCCGTGTTCTCGACGAACACAGCTCGGCCGGCGTCCCCACCATGGGCGGCCCTCTCCCGGAGAGCCTCTCTGACAGCGGCGGAGGCGGGGACAGGGTGGAGCTGGTCGAGATCGGGCCGGCGGAGCCGGCCGACCCGCCGGGTGTGCTCGCTGCCGTCGGATGACGCCTCCGCCCGTACGGGCGGGACCAGCATGCACCGGGAGTCCACACCGGGCCGACAGACGCCGGCCCGGCTACCCCCGGCCCCTGCGGAGCTGGCCCCATCCCGTCCAGCCCGGCACTGTCCGTACCCGCCCGTCGACCGCCGCCCGCGTCACCGTCCATGGAGAACACCCGAACGTGATCACGAATCCTCCGCAGCAGAAGCATCTCGGCCGCCGCACCTACGCCCGACCCGCCGCCCGCACCGTCGCTAGCAGTGAGCACCAGCTGTGGCTGGCCCACCACCTCACCCCCCGGGACCGGTGGATCACCCGGATGCTGCACGAGCACCGGGTCCTGACCACCCACCAGATTGTCGAACTCGGCTGGACCGGCCGGCGTGCGGCGAACCTGCGCCTGCTGGAGCTTTACCGCTGGCGCGTCCTCGACCGTTTTCAACCGCTGGTGCCCGCCGGGCTGGCGCCCATGCATTACATCCTCGACGTCGCAGGCGCGGCCGTGCTGGCGCATGAGGATGGCCTGGACCCGAGGAAGATCGGCTACCAGCATGATCGGGCGAAGGGCATTGCTCACTCCCTGCACCTGGCGCATCGGGTCGCGGTCAATGGCGTGTTCACCCGTCTTGTCCACCATGCTCGCCAGCCCGGCGCCGTGGGCACGCTGACCGCGTGGTGGCCGGAAGAACGCTGCGCTCGGCATTTCGGTGACATCGTCCGCCCCGACGCCTTCGGTCGCTGGACGACCCGTGGCGGTGCCACGGTCGAGTGGTTCCTGGAACTGGACTACGGCACCGAACCGCTGCACCGTGTCGCCGCCAAGCTGACCCATTACCAGCAGCTCGCCACCAGCACCAGAATCGCCACCCCGATCCTGCTGTGGACCACCACCGCCCGCCGCGAGGCCCGCATCCGCCAGGCGATGACCCAGACGCTGCACAACCTCGACCGGCCCGAACTGGTGCCAGTCGCGACCACCGCGGCCGACCTCACCCCACCCGACCAGCATCTCGACCCCACCCCGGCCCGCTGGCTTCCCCTGACCGCACCCCGGCCCGGCCGGCTCGGACTGCACCAGCTCCCCAACGTCCCACCGCACCTGCGCCCCACCGCCCGCCAGGACGACACCACCGACCCGTCGGACCCGTCCGGCCGGCTGCACCCGCCGCACCCGATGCCACCCACCAGCCTGCATCCCGCCGCCTGACCGAGGCCCCGGCCTTCCGCGCTGGCGATGCCTTGCAGCCGGCAGGCAAGGCACCGCCAGCGCGGGAGAACGCCTGCTCCGGCCGGGTCTCCGGACGGTCGGGACGCCGGAAGGCCCGTATCAGAGTGACGGGGCATTTACGGCGCCNCCNCCCGCCGCACCGGCCCGAGGAGAAAGGGAGACGGCCGCGGACGGTCGGGACGACGCCCGCCCCGCATGAACAAGTAGAGGCCCGACACCGGCCAGGGCACGACCCCGGCCCGGTCGGGCACGGGGATCACGAGAGAGGACTGTGCCGTGAACGCTGACACCTGGACGCTCGTCGAGGACATCACTAGCCGCGTGCAGCGCGCCGTGCGCGCCGGGGACTACCCCGCCATCCTGGGCCTGCAGGGCGACCGGAACCTGTTCCTCAGCGACTACCCCTACCTGACCAGCTGGGCGACCGCCCTCGCGTTCGAGATCCGCGCCGCCGCCACCGCGAAGGCCGTCCGCACCCACCGCTGGGTTCTCTCTGTCCCCCAGGTCTGGTATGACGACGGCGAGATCATCCAGGCCCGGCCGCTGTACACCGCGCCGCTCCAGCCCGGCGAAACCGAGACGATCAGTTGGATGAGCTACGACGCCACCGACGGGGTCGACTACGGCCGCGTCGAGTTCGCCCGCCGCCCGGACGGCCAGCCCGTCTTCGACGACCTCGAATACTTCACCAGCCCCGTCCAGCCCCTGCCCCGCCACCCCGGCGGCGCCCTGCACCGCCTCCTGGTCGCCGATATCGACCTCAGCGAGATCAGCCCATCCCTGCCCACACGACGCTGACCACATCGCACCCGGTGCGCAGCGCGGGCGGGTCAGCGGGTGGGCAGACGAAAGCGCAACCGATCGGTGTCTGGCCGACGGGGACGCCGCCGTCCGCTTCGATCACCCGTCGGCTGGCCATGTTGCGTCGCCGCACGGTGAGCACCGCCGGGTGAACGCTCAGCCAAACTCACTGGCCGGACCCACCGACCCGGCCCAAGCACAGGAGACCGGCCCGACCCCTGTATGCGACCAACCAAGAGACCACCGGTCGAGACGCCCCCACGGTCATCAAATACGAGCCCCGCCCAGCAGCCGCAGGACCCCAGCCCGCCAGCCCTCCCGTTCGAATCCGAAACCCNCCCCNCCGACCCAAGTCGCACCGCGACAAGCCAATAGCACCGGCACACCACCACGACCGGGGCCGTTTCCGGACCGGGACCGCTTCTGGACCGGAAGCGACCGACTCACCACTGGTACGAGACCGGACCGCACCCGCAGATATCGACACATCCAACATCCACACGACCGACCGAGACCGAACGACACCACACACACTGATAGCAGCGCCACCGAATCGGCCGGTACCACCAGCGCGACCAGCGCCACCAGCGCGACCGGCTCG
>NZ_JPHT01000043.1:0-1258 GCF_000733325.1 Frankia sp. Allo2 | reverse complement strand
CCGAGCTGGGTTGCTCGGAGGCTCCGGGCGGGTGGTCTCAGTCGTCGGTGTGGTGTTCGCGGTGGGGTCGGTCGCGGTGGGTGAGGTTGCGGCGGATGTCGTCGCAGCGGTTGGTGAGTTCGCGTGCTTCCGCGAGTGCGGCGTCACGGGTTTTGATCACGGCGCGGCGTGATCCGTACTTGCCGCCGTAGGTCTGCTGGGCGACGGTGGCGAGTAGTCCGGCGCGTCCAAGATCTTCGGCGTGGCCTGCCAGGTGGAGGAGCTGCCGCAGGGTGGGGAAGTCGCGTCCGTCTTCCCACGCCATCGCGAAGATCACGTTGGAGAGTCCGGCGAGATAGGTCACCGACGCCAGATGCTCGGCCTGCCGTCGGGCCGTGTCGGGGTTGTCGGCGTCGGGGGTGGTGCGATGGGGGCGGTAGCCGTTGCGCTGGGCGGCGTCGTGGACCGCCCAGCGGCGGATGACGGCACGGTTCACGACGGAGGTCTCGCCGTCCTGGGTCTGGTACTGCCACCCGTCGGGTTCCCGGGTGGTGACGTTCAGGGAGGCGACGGCGCAGTTCCGGATGATCGTCCCGAGCCGACGGGCGTAGATCAGTACCGCGTCCTGGGCGATGTCGTCGGACACGTCGTCGCTGCCGTAGGTGCCGAATCCGTCCCGGGCGATGGTGGCGCTGCCGTCGGCGCGCTTGCGGGAGCGGGATGCGTCGACCTTCCGGCAGTGGCGGTGTGCGTGGTCGACGATCGCGGCCCAGTCCGCTTCGGTGACACGCGCCATGTCCTCAGCCGTGGCGGACTGGGCGGGAACGATCGACGGAATGTCCCGGGAAAAGAATGAGGAAAAGAAGTCATGCGACATGGAGGACTCCATGTGAGTGGGGGATTTAGCGCCGCGCGCCGGGCGCAACGCGCCGATAACTAATAATCCCTCCACGCACCCAAGGGATCAATACCGTCGGGCGATTATTTCTAGGATTTTTGGGCAATCCGGCAATCATATTTCCGCAGATCGGAGACCAATCCCCGCAAGTCGACAAACGGCAGGGGTGTAAGTCGCAAAAAGAATGCAAGCACGAAAGAATAGGCCGAGCGAAATGCAAAGGAAGGGTCGCGTGGGGAATTCAGGTATTCGTGGAATTCTAGTTGAATGCGCCTATCTGAACGGCGGCTGTCGGGACCCGTGGGCCTGGAGCGGCCCGACTATCATCCAGGGCTCCTGGTAGCCAGTCGGGCTGTTCTTGGGCGGTGCCAGCGGGCCCCT
>NZ_JPHT01000042.1:0-34115 GCF_000733325.1 Frankia sp. Allo2 | reverse complement strand
CCTCGGCCGACGCGTGGGTCATCTTCTCCGCCCCGACCACCAGCACCCGGCGCGCCTGCCCGGACCGAATCGCCCGCACCCCGCACAGCAACGCCGCCGACCCGCTCGCACACGCGTTCTCCACCCGGGTCGCCGGGGTGAACAGCAGATCGTCATCGGCCTCCAGCACCAGCGAGGAAGGAAACGCCAACGGCTGCAACCCCGCGTTATAGGTACCGAGAACAATCTCGTCGATCTCCCGCGGGCGCAGACCCGCCGACGCGATCGCCTCCCGCGCGGCGGCAACGATCAGCGACTCCAGAGTCTCCTCGGGCAGACGGCCAAACGGGGTATGACCCCAGCCCACGATCTCCACGTCGTGGTCCACATCCAGTCCCTTCAACGCTCAGACACCCTTCACTGCTGAGACACCCCGGCAGGTCACTGCCAAGACACCCCGGCAGGTCACTGCCAAGACACCCCGGCAGGTCACTGCCAAGACACCCCGGCAGGTCCGCCCGCCACGCCGGCACCAGGCTTCGTGCCCACCTGAGCCAGCCGTACCGGTGTCACCTTCCGCACGTCGTCGGCGGTGACGCCCGGCGCCGTCTCCACCAGCACCAGACCATCGGAGGTCACGTCGATGACGGCGAGGTCGGTGATGATGCGCTGCACGACACCTGTGCCGGTCAGCGGGAGCGTGTTCGCGGGCAGGATCTTCGGCGATCCGTCCTTGGCGCAGTGCTCCATCAGAACGATCACGCGGCGGGCGCCGTGGACCAGGTCCATCGCGCCCCCCATGCCCTTGACCAGCTTGCCGGGCACCACCCAGTTCGACAGGTCCCCGCGCTCGCTGACCTGCATGGCGCCGAGGATCGCCGCATCGATCTTCCCCCCACGGATCATCCCGAAACTGGTGGCGGAGTCGAAGAAGCTTGCTCCCGTCGCGGTCGTCACCGTCTCCTTGCCGGCGTTGATGAGATCCGGGTCCTCCTCGCCGGCGACCGGGTAGGGACCCAGGCCGAGGATGCCGTTCTCACTCTGCAACACGATCTCCACGCCGTCGGGCACGTGGTTGGGAACCAGCGTCGGCAGACCGATGCCGAGGTTGACGTAGTCCCCGTCGTTGAGTTCCGCCGCCGCACGGGCGGCCATGTCGTCCCGGGACCAGGGCATCTCAGGCACCTCCTGCAGCGGTTGTGACGGCACGCAGGGTGAGCCGCTCGATCCCCTTGTCCGCGGCCTGGCCGGGCGTCAACGCCACCACCCGCTGCACGAAGACTCCGGGCAGGTGGATCTCGTCGGGATCCAGCGCACCCGGCTCGACGAGTTCCTCCACTTCCGCGATCGTCACCCTCCCGGCCATGGCGCAGAGCGGGTTGAAGTTGCGGGCGGCCCTGCGGAAAACCAGGTTGCCGTGCCGGTCACCACGCCGGGCCCGCACCAGGGCGAAGTCCGGCCGCAGCGCCGTCTCCCGCACGAAGACCTGCGGCACCCCGTCGACCTCGAAGACCTCGGTCGGCTTGGGCTGCGAGGCCAGCGCCACCTCGCCCGAGGCGTCGTACCTGATCGGCAGCCCGCCGTCGGCGACCTGCGTGCCGACGCCGGTGCGGGTGTAGAACGCCGCGATCCCGGCTCCACCGGCGCGCAGCCGCTCCGCCAGCGTCCCCTGCGGGTTGAACTCGATCTCGACCTTCCCGGAGAGGTACTGCCGTTCCAGTTCCTTGTTCTCCCCCACGTACGACGCCACCAGACGGCGGATCCGCCCGCCCTCCAGCAGCAGCGAGTTACCCACACCCGGGATCCCGCAGTTGTTGGAAATGACGGTCAGGTCCGAGGCCCCCTGTTCGGCGAGCGCGGCAAGGAGCACCGACGGGATGCCGCAGACCCCGAAACCACCACTCGCCACGCTGGCCCCGACCGGAATATCGGCGACCGCCTCCTGCGCCGACGCCACGACCTTGTCCACCTCACCCCTCCTTCAGCAGGGCCCGGCGCAGCAGAACCGTCTCGGGCGGCGCATCGGCCGGGATCGTGGTCAGCACAAGCCGGGCTCCGTCACGGGGCGCCTCGCCCTCGCCGTGCCAGAACGCGTCGGGAAGGACGACAGCCCGCGTGACATCGCCGGCCACGTCGACCGAGGAGGCGAATCGCACCGCCAGCGTCCAGTCGAAGTGCCCGGCCACATTGGTCAGCGAGGTATAGCCACCCGCCCGCTCCGGGAACTCCAGCGTGGCGGAGTCCCCGCGGCGGGCCCGGGCATCAAGGAGCAACAGTCCCAGCGGCGGCGACCCCAGGCGCCCCAGCCATTCGGCGAGGTACATGGAGGCGCTGTCGGCGTGGTCCTCGCTCACCTCGTCCAGCCCCGTGCCGGCCCGGTCATGTGCCCGCAGCAACCACCTCGCGGGCGACGGCACCGACAGCACGACCCGTCGCCGGGTCGAGTCCGCCAGCGTGCGCATGGTCAGGACCAACCGCTCGACGGCGGGCTCGTCACCGAGCAGGGTGCGTAACGCATAGCCCGTGCGGCTACGCTTCCCCAGCGCGCTCACCAGGTCAGGCGTCGCCGCGAGATACGCGTCGTAGAACGCCTCGGCATTGACGAACACCGCATCCGGATCCAGCAGGGCCTGGACCTGGGCGACGTGCCCGGTCAGGGCGGCGAGGTCACCCCAGGGGATCTCGCTGCCCTGCCGTAGCACTGCCGTCGCGTAGGCGTCGTGGTCGATCACCAGCGCCCGGCCGCCGGGCGCGGCAGCGAGCAGGGCAGTGAGAGAAGACATTCAGTGCTCCTTGAACCTCAGGGCTCCGTAAACCTCAGGCGAGACGGAACCTCAGGCGAGACGCTTGACGTCCTCGCCGTGCCTGTCCTCCAGCTCCCGCACGCGCGCCTCCAGCGCCGCGATCTTCAGCTCCCGGCGGTCCGGAATCACGATGATCGGCAGTTCCTTCAGCGGCGCCTTGACCCGCTGGGGACCGTCGATGGTGAACACCGTGGCGGTGAGGTCCTTGGTGTCGTCGCCCCAGGAGCCGTAGTAGAGGAGGTCCTTCGGCGGCTCCTCGGTGACGAAATCCTTGACGAACTCCGCGTAGGGCTTGCCGCGCGTCAGGCGCGTCTGGCGGACCCGCTCGCGGGCCTGCCTGGTGCCCTCGGCGTCGAGCCGGAAGGTGATCGGGTCATAGCGGACACCGAAGATCTCCTCGGCGACCTTCTGGCTGATCCGGCCGAGCTCGGCATCGCGCACCACCGACTCGGGCAGGCGCTCCAGCGGGTCGCCGTACCCACCACCGGCGCCCTGGGAGATCATGTAGAGCTCGCCGTCCTTGGCGCGGTCGTACTGCAGACCCATGTGATAGGTCGAGTACTTCCCGTCCGGGAACGGACGCTCGTTCATGACCTTCTCGATCGAGAGGTCGAACTTCTTGTTGTCCCGACGAATGTGCTCGTAGACATTCGTGCCCTTGACCATCGCCAGCGGGTAGGTGCCGCAGCCGTAGCCCCCGAACATGCCGTAGATGGACGAGAACTTCGCTCCGGAGGTCACCGTCATGAAGCCCCACTCCGGCGTGCCCTCGGCGGCCACGATCATCTCGTAGCCCATGCCGCCGGTGAACTTGCCGAAGCCCATGTTGTCGCGGACCAGGCGCTTGGCCACCAGCTGCATGAAGGGCACCTCCTCCTCCATGACCTCCTGCTCGGCCGTGTCGGCCATGGCGCAGAAGAGCGGCGAGACGGCGTCCTCACCGTCCCGGAAGGGCTTGGCTCCCCCGGGCATGCCGTTGAGGTCGGCACACAGGTTGCCGACCATGTCGCCGTGTTGGGTGACACCGCCCCACAGGAACGTGTTGATCTGGTTGAACCAGTTGGCCACGATGTTCGAGTACTTGTGCGGCGTGGAGAACGACATCTTTCCGTAGAGCGCCTGCATCATCGAGAAGCCTCGGAACGAGGCCTGCAGCGACTGTCCCATCGGGGCGTCGTAGGACGCGTCGGCCCAGGTGCCCTCGTCGGAGATGATCTCGATGCAGCTCATCGCCGCCGTGCAGCGCGGCAGGTCTGGCCACCAGAACGCCAGGATCGCCTACATCATCATCGACTTCACCGAGCACAGCGGAGAGTTGATCGCCCGGTTGATGATCTCCGGTCCGGTGCCACGCAGGTCGACGGTCATCTTGTCGCCCTTGACGTGGATCCTGCAGGCGATCTTGATGAGGATGTTCTCCTTCAGCGTCGAGTCCATGAACTGGTTGAAGGAGTACGTGCCGTCGGGAAGCTCGGAGATCCGGCGGCGGACCTCCGCGTCGACGTCCTCGACGGTGACCCGCAGGGCCGCCACGAACGTGTCGACGCCGACCTCGTCGATGACCTTGTCGATGCGCTCCATGATCTTGCGTACCGCGGTGATCTTCACCTTCAGGTCGGCCAGCTGCAGCTTGGGGTCGCGCACCGAGTGCTGGAGGAAGGTCAGCAGGTCCCGGCGCAGATGACCACGCTCGACGATCTTGAACGGGCTCATCCGGAGGCCGTCGTCGAACGGGGTCTCCGAGCCCGACGGCATGCCGCCCGGCTCGCAGGCGCCGTTCTCGCCTTCGTGGATGGTCGCCGCCACCCACGCGATGATCTCACCCCCACGTATGATCGGCATGATCATCGACTGGTCGGTGTTGTGGACGTTGCCGAACCGGGCGTCGTTGTGGATGAATCCGTCGCCCTCGTGGATACCGACGGTCGGCTCGTCCTTCCAGTACTTCATGATGTACCGGATCGGGTGGTGCAGGATCGCGGAGAACGCGATCACCCCGTGGCAGGAGAGGTAGGACACGTCCCCGGCCGCGGTGTAGATCGCGGTCGTCAGGTCACCCCACTTCGCCCCGGGCGCGGCACCCTGCGCCTCGCACATCTCGTAGCCCTCGTCGAGCGCACCGGCAATCCGCTTGCGGATCCGCTCGACCACCAGCCGGTCGACACCGGCGGCGATCGCCGTCTCCTCCCGCGACGTCCGTTCCTGGATGGAGTGGTCACGCATGATCACCGGGTCGGGACCGAGGAAGAGGGTGGTCTCGTCCATGAACTGGTCGACCCACTCCCGCTCCTGGGGCGTGAGGGTGTTCTGCTCGGCGGCCTGCTCCTGCGTGGCGCTGTCGTCCGTGACAGTCATCGTCTTCTCCCTGGTGCGCTCGACGGTGTACTCGATCAGTCCTGCAGGAACCAGACGGCGCCCTGCACCGTCGGCTCCAGACGCCAGCCCGGCTCGACGAGGTAGNTGGTGTTCTCGGTGGTGACGATCGCGGGGCCGGGGATCACCCGCTCGTGCGACAGCGCGGCCTGGTCGTAGACCGGCGTCTCGATCGAGTCGTCCTGGCCGATGAAGTAGACCTTGCGGTGCGACACCTCGGTCGGCACCGTGCGCTCGCCGCCGGCCTCCAGCGAGTCGAAGTTGACGACGTCGCCGTCGACGTAGGAGGCCACCCGCACGGTCCCCACCCGGATCCCGGCTTCGGGTGCCGCGCTGCTGGCGCCGAACCGGTGGCTGTAGACATCACCGAAGGTGCGGATCATGTGCAGTACGTCGCCCACACCGTTCATCCGGTTGATGTCGAGGGCGACGGCCTGGGTGAGCAGCTGGTTGCCGTAGCGCATGTCCAGTTCCAGGCGGTACTTCACGTCGTCGGCCGCGAAGCCCTGACGCACCAGGTCCTCCCGGCCCCGGGCCTCGAGTTCCTCGACGATCGCGTTGAACTCCTCGTACTTGTCGTACAGCGACCGGGAGGTGGCGTTGTACATCGTGATGTGCACGCCGCGCTCGTGGAAGTGCAGCTGCTTCATGTTGCCGGCGCCGCAGGCGGAGAACACCGACGAGAACGGCGGGGNCAGGATCTGCTTGATGCCGGCATGGCGAGCAATACCGCAGGCGTGCAGCGGACCGTTGCCGCCGTAGGCGAGCATCGTGAAGTCCTCCGGCAGGTAGCCGCGCACCCGCAGCTCCTTGCCGATGCCGATCGCCATCTGCTCGTCAACACCGTCCTTGATCGCGCGGGCGATGGCGAGAACGTCCATGTCGAGCTGGTCGCACAGGTTCTCTTCGACGGCGAACCGGGAGCGCTTCGGGTTGAGCTTGATGTAGCCGTTGGCGTAGTTGTCCGGGTCCAGATAGCCGAGCAACAGGTCGGCGTCGGTCACCGTCGGACGCAGTCCGCCGCGGTCGTAGCAGGCCGGGCCGGGGTTGGAGCCGGCCGACTCCGGGCCGATCTTGATGGAGTTGTGAATCCGGTCGTACGACGCGATGGAGCCGCCGCCGGCACCGAGCGTGTCGAGGTGCACCATCGGCACCGACACCAGCCAGCGGTCGATGGTCGGCAGGAAGTCGTAGTGCTTCACGCCGCCCTCGGGCACCAGGCCGATGTCGAAGGACGTGCCGCCCATGTCAGTGGAGATCACATGGCCCAGGCCCGTCTCGTTCGACAGGTGCTCCGCGGCGCCGACGCCGGCGATCGGACCGGAGTGGATGGTCTGCAGGGCGTCGGTGGAGTTCATCTGCGCCATGCCACNGGAGTTGTGGATGACCAGCATCGGCTTGCCGTAGCCGGCGTCGCGCAGGTTGTTCGAGAGCTGGCTGAGCGCGTGAAACATGATCTCGTGCAGGAAGCCGTCCACGATGGTGGAGGTCGCCCGCACGTATTCGCCCTTGCGACCGGAGACCTGGTGGCCCAGCAGCACCGGGATGGCACCCAGCTCGTGGGCCGGGAACTCGTCGAGGATGATCTCCTGGATCGCCAGCTCGTGCTCGGGGTTCTCGGTGGCGTTGACCAGCGAGACCACCAGGGCCTCGGCGCCGGCATCCACCAGCTCACGGACCACCGTGCGGACGTCCTCGGGATCGAGCCTCGCCACGATCGTGCCGGCCGAGTTGACGCGTTCCTTGACCGAGCGGATCAGGTAGCGCGGCACCAGCGGTTCGGGCCGTTCGGCTGCCGGGAGGTTCTGTTGCATCGAGTAGTCCAGGCCCTCGCCGTACCCCCGGCCGCGGGAGAGCGGGATGGTGTCCTCGAAGCCATGAGTGACGATCGCCCCCACCTTGGGTCCCTTGCGCTCGATGAGAGCGTTGGTGCCCAGGGTGGTGGCGTAGCGGACCGAGTCGACCTCGGTGAGCACGGTGCCGCGGTCCAGTCCGGCCCGGCTGCACGCCAGGTCGAGCGCCTCGTTGAAGCCCAGCGCCAGGTTGTGGTGCGTGGTCAGCGCCTTCGCCTCGACGTAGGTCTCGTCCCAGACGAAGAAGCAGTCGGTGAAGGTGCCGCCGATGTCGACGGAGATACGTTTCATTGTCTCGGTTCTCCCTGCGAGATCAGCGGATGTGGCCGGTCGCCTTGTGCATGGCGGTGTATTTCTGCGCGTCCTCGCCGGGCCCGTAGTTGTGGACCTGCTCGGGGTCGACGCCGCGTTCCTCCCACTGGGTGCGCAGCGCGGCGACGTCGATGACGAGATCGGCCGTCGGCGGGTGTCCCGGGGGCACGTATTCGGTCTCGATCTGGGTGGCGCAGCCGGGGCAGTAGAATTCCAGGATCCGGCAGTACGTCGGGTCCGGGGAAAAGGTGAACTCGTAGCGGTCGGGATTGATGATCGGCTGGTGGATCTCCCGTGGGTCGCGGTCGTAGACCAGGCAGCCGAGTTTGTAGTTCCCGTGGGCAGACCAGATGTCGCGGCCGCACACCCGGCAGACCCAGCGCTCGGTGTCGAGGTCGATGACCAGGTATTCGGTCATGGGGACCCGCATGATGACTTTCCTCTCGTAGCTGTCAGGGGACGCTCGGGGCCGTCAGGGGAGGTCAGTGGGTGTCGGTCAGCAGCAGGTCCCCCGAGGCGGTGACCCGGAACTGCCAGCCGGGCAGCACGCGGGCGGTGAAGAACGGGCCCTCGACGATCACCGGGCCCTCGCCACTTCCACCGGGCGGCATCTCGGCGAGCACGAACACCGGCACCTTGTCGACCTGGTCGGGCGCGGAACGGACCAGGCGGGTCTCATTGCTCGTCACCCGGATCGCGGGCACGTCGGTGTCGGGAGCAACGTCGGGGTGCGGCAGCGCGGCCGTCACCGACAGTTGCAGGGAGACCTGCTTCCCGGGGAAGTCCGCGGCGTCGCCGGACTGGTACGGCCTGGTCTCCACCGGCGACCCGTCGGTCTCCTCGATGGTGAGCAGTACCTCGGTGCGGCAGTCGTCGAGGTCGTAGCCCTCCTGGAAAATGTCGCGCCTGGCCCGGGCAAGCATCTCGTCGTACGTCGCCGCGGTGCTTGCCGTGGTCGGCTCCGGCACGCCGACCTCGTAGGTCTTGCCGATGTCGGAGAAGGCAATGCCGAACGCGGAGAAGACCGCCGCCATCCGCGGGATCAGCACCTTCTTCACCCCTGCCGGACGAGCGGCACCAACGGCGCTCATCGGGCCGGCGCCACCGAAGGCGATGAGGGTCGAGTTCTCCTCGATCAGGTGCGCGAAGGAGTGTGCCAGCGCCTCGAAGTAGGCCCGCTCCATCCGGATCAGCGACTCCTCCAGGCTGATGCCCAGCGGCTCGGCGATGGTCTCGGTGATGACCGCGGCCGAACGGTCGGCGTCGAGCCGGAAGGTGCCGTCGAGGTAGGTGCTGGCGTCGAGGACGCCGAGCAGCAGGTTGACGTCGGTGATCGTGGCTTCCTTGCCACCGAAGCCGAAGCAGGCGGGGCCGGGGGCCGCCCCCACACTGCGCGGCCCGACCATGATCTGCCCGTCCACCACCGAGATCACCGAGGACCCACCGACCCCGGTCGAGTGCACGTTGCTCATCGGGTAGGAGATCGGGACGCCCTCGATGGTGCCGCGCTCATCGGCCGCCGCCGCGCCGCCGCGGACGACCCCCACGTCGGTGGTGGTGCCGCCGATGTCCATCATCAGCGTGTGATCGAGGCCGTACGTGCGAGCCAGCGCCGCCGTACCTTCCAAGCCGCCGCGCGGCCCGGAGGAGTACGTCTTCAGCGCCACCGCCTTGGCCACCCGCGAGGAGGCTCCGTCGTTGCGGTAGACCAGCAGCGGGTTGAGCACCCTGTACGACTTCAGCCGCCGCTCCGCCCCGTACAGGAACCGCTCCATGGTCGGGTGCAGGAACGAGTTGAGCACGCACGACCACACCCGACGCGGGTGGTCCCGGTCGCCGGCGAGGGACCACGAGTACAGGAGCGGGATCGAGCCGAGCAGGTGCCGCGGGAACTTGCGCAGCAACACGCTGCGTAGGCGACGCTCCTGTTCCGGCGACTCACCAGCCACCACCACCCGGGCGGCGCCCAGGGTGGTGAGCTGGTTGATCCGCTGGACGACTTCGAAGTCGATCTCCTCATCGGTCGCGCCCATGTCGATGGTGAGCATCCGGTCGGCGATCAGGCCGTCGAAGAGGTCCTTCTCGGCTTCACCGCCGCGCATCCGCTCGAACAGGCCCGGCATCGTGGTGAGGATGCCGATCATCGGGCCCCGCCGCTCGACCAGGGCGTTGGTGCCCTGGGTGGTCGAGTATCGGATGTGCTGCGTAGCGTGCAGCAGCTTCTCCGTGTTGGCTTCGCCGTAGAGGGCGACCGAGGCCTTCTCGATCCCGTCGAAGAGGCACTCCGACAGGTCGTGCGGAGTAGTGAGGGACTTGGTGTAGGTGAACTGGTCGCCATCCCAGACGCAGATGTCGGTAAGCGTGCCACCGTTGTCGATGTTGATCAGGGTGTCCATGACGCTCCTCGGTTCGTGACTCCCTGGGTTCCATGCGCAGGCCCCGTTGTTGGGACAACCCTGCTGGTGTCCCACCGGGTGTCGGTGTCCCAAAATTGGACACTCACTGCTCTTGGATGTGGCGTGGCTCTCAGCCACGATGTTCTTCCACGGGGCCATCCAGGACCCCCGAGGAGGTGCACATGCCGGACACCGCGAACCGCCTCTTACGGGTGGCCGCAGCCCGGGCGGACTTCCTGGAGTGCGGCCGCGCGGGTGCCGTCGGTGTCCCCGACGTGCTCGCGGCATCATGGGAACGCAGCCAGGCGGCCGGCGTCGACAGCGCACGGCCGCACAGCGACTACATCGACGACATCGACACCGGGTCCCGGCTGGTGCGCTGCGCACGCCCGGTGCTCACTCAGCTCGGCAACGACACCGCGGACCTCCCGCTGGTCATCGCCCTGACCGACCACAGGGCCAGGCTGGTTCAGCGCATCGACTTGTCATCGACGGTCGGGCGGTTGCTCGACAGGGTCGAATTCGCGCCAGGGTTCAACTACTCCGAGTCGATGATGGGCACCAACGGTGTGGGCACCGTGATCGAGGCCGGTCAGCCGGTCAGCATCGTCGGGCCGGAGCACTTCACCGAGCCCCTGCAATGCTTCGCCTGCACCGGCGCCCCGGTCATCGATCCTCTCACCGGCCGGGTGGAGGGAGTGCTGGACATCTCCACGCTCACCCAGACCTGGAGCCCGCTGATGCACACCTTGGTGAAGAGCGCCGCCAAGGACATCAGCCGCAACCTGTTACTGGATCGCAGCCAGTCCCAGCAGGCCGTTTTCGAGACCTACCTGCGCGTCGAAGCCCGGGCGTCCCGACAGGCCGTCTTCGCCTTCGGTGACTCGGTCTTCATCGCCAACACCCCGGCCCAGGGCCTGTTCGACGCCAGCGAGCAGCTGACCCTGCGCGAGCACGCGACCTTCCTCATGAGCCGCCGCGACCGGGTGAGCGACACCCTGGTCCTGCCGGGGGGACGCATGGTCCATATCCGGGGCACCCGGATCCTGGCCGGCTCCGAGGTGGCCGGCATGGTGGTGATCGCCGACCTCGTCGCCACGGAGAAGGCCGGATCGCCGGGCGACTTCACCGAGCAGGTGCTGCCACAGATCGCGGTCGCGACCCTGCAGACCTCCCGCATCGCCGGCGACCTGTACCGGCCGCACGAGACCATTACCGGTGGTCGGTCACCGGCATGGGTACGCGCGTGCGACAAGCTGCGCGAAGCCCTCATAGCGAAGAAGCCGGCGATCGTGCTCGGTGAGACCGGCACCGGCAAGTTCACCCTGGTCGCCGAGATCTTCCACGCCTCACACCCGGGCGGCCGAAGCGTGTCGATGGACGCCTCCCAGCTGACCATCGAGAACTCCGAGACCGACATCGACTCACTGCTCGCGGGCAAGCCAGAGCCGACCCTCTACATCGTCCGCAATGTCGACCAGGCCAGCACCGAAGGGGTCGAACAGCTCGACGTGTTCTTCACTGCGATCGGCAGGCTCGACAACCCGACCTCATTCGTTGCGACCCTGTCGGACTCCTCACTGGACTCCGACCTGCCGTTCCACGCACTCCTCGGCCACTTCGAGGTAGCGATCACTGTGCCGCCGCTGCGATGCCGTACCGATGACCTCACCGCCATCACCTCGTCGGTCCTGCGCGACATGGCCCCCAACCGCAAGGTGCGGCTCAGCCCAGCCGCCGAGCGGATCATCGCGCGCTACTCCTGGCCACGCAACGTCTCCCAGCTGCGCGAGGCCCTCGAACACGCGCTGCGGCGGCGACCGGTCGGGGAGATCCAGGCCCAGGACCTGCCGGCCTACTGCCAGACCACCTCGCGGCACGTGCTCACCCCGCTGGAGGCAGCCGAGCGGGACACGATCGTCGCCGCTCTCCAGGAGACCGAGGGCAACCGAATGCTGGCGGCCACCAGGCTCGGGATGTCGCGGTCCGGCCTTTACCGCAAGCTGAAGGCCTACGGCATCACCGCCTGACGGGCATCACCGCCTGACGCGTCCCCGGTGGGACGGACCGCCCTTGGCTCAGTCTGAACCAGGGCATGCCCCGCGCCGGCGGTCCGCATGAAGCGGAGAGGTATAAGCCCGTGCAGCCGTCTCATGTTGAGACCGCCTTCCCGCCGCCCATGGGGTGTGATGTTGTGTGATGCAAATCACCCGAATGACGTGGTCGTCACCCCGAGTACAGCCCAACCAGTGACCCGCCCTGGCTTCGGTGACCGTCCGCGCTCACACCGTAAGGAGTCGTATGAGCCGCCAGCGCCCGACGGCGATGCGTGAGACCTACCTATTGATCGACAGACTGTCGGCGGAGTTCGGGCAGGCGCGGTGAGTGAGTACGGGAAAGCCACGCGACGCGGGCTGCTGGCCAGTGCCCCGCTGATCGCCGCGGCGCCCATCACCACGCTTGCGGCCTCGATCACGGCAGCTGAGCAGCACACCTCGAGTGAACAGCACACCTCGATGCCTGCAAGCCATCCGGCCACAGGCCACGGGGCGATGATCGGCCCCGGGGTCCCGGCACCAGGCGGCCCCCACGACCTCGACGACCTCCTCCACCCGCCGCCGGCTCTGGTACATCAGCCCGGCCGAGTGCGCGAATACAAGATCTTCGCTATGGACAAGGAGATCGAGATTGCGCAGGGTGTCACCTTCCCGGCCTGGACGTACAACGGCACGGTTCCCGGTCCGGTCATCCGCGCGACCGAGGGTGACCTGCTACGCGTGCGGTTCACCAACGGCAGTATGCACCCGCATACCATTCATTTCCACGGGATACACCCAGCGAATATGGATGGTGTCTTCGAGATCGTCGATCCCGGTGGAACCTTCGTTTACAATTTCCCGGCGACCCCCTACGGGATGCACATGTACCACTGCCACGCGACGCCGCTCAAGAAACATATTGCCAAGGGCCTTTACGGCGCATTAATCATCGATCCACCGCAGCCACGCCCGACGGCGCGGGAGTTCGTCATGGTCATGAACGGCTTCGATACCGACGGCGACGGTGAGAACAACTTCTACACGGTCAACGGGCGCGCCTTCTACTATGCGCGCTATCCCATCCAGATCAAACGCGGCGAACTGGTCCGGATCTACCTGGCCAACCTGACCGAGTTCGATCTCATAAACTCGTTTCACCTGCACGGCGAGTTCTTCCGCTACTACCCGACCGGCTCGGGGGACCAGTACGAGTACACGGACACGGTCATGCTCTGCCAGGGCCAACGCGGGATCATCGAGATCGAATTCCATTACCCGGGCCGCTTCATGTTCCATGCCCACCAGTCGGAGTTCGCCGAACTCGGCTGGATGGGATTTTTCGAGGTGACCAACTCATGACCAGCGAATCCCGACGGTTCCCGGAGGCCTCGCGGTCGGGCGGCCTGCGCTGGCGGCTGTGGGCGCTGGTTCCGATCACCCTGCTCGGTGCGGTCGTCTGGTTGTTCACGTCCACCGGAACGTCACTAACCGGACTCATCCGCGCCAATCCTCCCGCACCCGACGAATTCGCCGTTCGCCGCGTCGTCTTCGAACCGGGCGAGATCCGCATCCACGTCACCAACCCCCAGCATGCCGACCTCACCATCGCCGTGGTCACAGTCGACGACGCGATCGTGCCTTTCACGGTGGATGGTGGAAGCGTCCTGCATCATCTGCGTTCGGCCACCATTGCTGTCCCCTACCCGTGGATACCCGAGGAGCCGATCGCGGTCGGGGTGACAAGCTCCACCGGAATCCAGACCAGCAAGAAGATCACAGCGGCGGTCGAGACGCCCGGCGTTACCGGCCGCAGCATCCTTGGCTACACAATCATCGGCTTCCTCGTCGGCGTGGTACCGATCGCGCTCGGACTGGCCTGGCTGCCCTCGCTACGCCGGGCCGACTCCCGCTGGACCAGCGGCTTTCTGGCGCTCACCGCTGGTCTGCTCACCTTCGTGGCCTTCGACGCCCTCGGCGAGGCATTCGAACTTCAGGCCGGCCTGCCCACCAGCCTGCACGGTACCGGGGTGGTCCTGTTCGGTGTCGCCGCCAGCTACCTTGCCCTGACCTTCGTCGCCAGCCGCCTGTCCGGCAATACCGGTGCCGGGCTGAGCGGAGCCACGCTGGCAACGCTCGTCGCGATCGGTATCGGCCTGCATAATCTCGGTGAGGGCCTGGCCATCGGCTCCTCCTTCGCGCTGGGAAAGCTCGTCCTCGGCACGTTCCTCATCGTCGGATTCATGATCCACAATATCACCGAGGGACTTGGCATCGCGGCCCCGCTCGCGGAACAGTCCGAGGTGAAGGCGCCCCGGCTCGTCAGCCTCGCGNTTGTCGNGGGTGCGCCCGCCATAGCCGGAACCTGGATCGGTGGATTCCTCATCAACGACGTCCTCGGGGTGCTGTTCCTGTCCATCGCGGTCGGAGCAGCCCTGCAGGTCGTCGTCGAGATCGGACGCCGCCTGGCCCGCCGGGCACCCGGCGGGCTCGGCACCGGTCACGTCCTCGGGGGATTCCTCGCCGGCATCGCCGTCATGTACACCACCGGACTGCTCACCGGCTGAGCGCGGATGGACCCCCAGGCACAGAAGCGGGAGCCGGTGGCGGCAGGAGTTCTCCAGGCCGCCACCGGCTCCCGCTGTCAGTTCGACGTTGAAAAGCGGTTGACCGGGCTGGGACAGCTGTCCGATCACTTCCGTGTTGGTCGCGAAGCCGGTCCGGCGGTAGGCGGCCCGCCGGACCGGCGTCATCCGCTCCGGAAACGGTGGTGCTGACCGGACGCGAGACCGTTCCTGCCGTGGCGTGTCGGCAGCTGCCGACACGCCCACCGGCCGCCTGACGATCAGGCGATGTTGGAAGGCCGGACCAGGCCCTCCGCGAGATCCCCGAATCCGGGAGCGATCACGGCACCCGGGTTGCCGATGACCTCCTCGACAACCAGGGTTTCCGTTGTCAGCAACAGCGCGGCGATCGACGCCGCGCTCTGCAGCGCGCAACGGGTAACTTTCACCGGGTCGATGACACCGAAGCCGGCCATCTCCCCGTATTCTCCGGTCGCGGCGTTGAAACCGTGACCGCGCGGCAGCTCGGCGACCCGCTTGACCACTTCGTCGCCGTCGTAGCCGGCGTTGATCGCGATCCAGCGCAGTGGTTCGGCGATGGCCCGCCGAACGATCTCCCTGCCTTCGGCGGCGTCGCCGGTCAGCGTGAGCTTGTCAAGGGCCGAGGCCGCTTGCAGCAGTGCGGTNCCNCCGCCCGCCACGACACCTTCGGCGAGAGCAGCCCGTGCCGCCGCGAGGGAGTCCTCGACCCGGTGCAGCTTCTCCTTCAACTCCACACCGGTCACGGCGCCGACCCGGATCACCGCGACGCCGCCGGACAACCGGGCGATCCGGGTCTGCAACGTGTCCTGGTCGTGGGGGTTCTCCGCCCGTTCAAGCTCCCGCTTGAGCTGGTCGATCCGGGCATGGATCTCGGTGGCGGAACCGGCGCCGTCGACGATCGTAGTCGCATGCTCGGTAATGGTGGCCTTCTTGCAACGCCCGAGCTGGCCGAGGGTGACCCGGTCCAGGGAAAGCCCGGCATCCGCGGTAATCACCTGACCGCCCAGAAAAACCGCGAGATCGTTGAGCTCGGCCAACCGACGGTGACCGAAACCGGGTGCCCGGACCACCGCGGACCGGAAGGTCCCGTGCACATTGTTGGCGACCAGCATGCCCAGTGCCGGTCCCTCGACGTTCTCCGCGAAGACGATCAACTGGCCGCCGGCCCGGGTGACCAGCTCGAGGACCGGCATCAGGGTCTGAACCTGAGAGATCTTCTCGTTGGTCAACAGGATGTAGGGGTCGGTGTAGGCGGCCTCCATCCGCTCGGTGTCGGTGACCATGTACGGCGAGAGGTACCCGTTGTCCAACTCGATACCGTCCACGAAGCTGACCTCGAGTCCGAAGATCGGGGATTCCTCGACCGTGACCACCCCGTCGCAGCCGACCCGGCCAAGGGCCGCGGCCACGACGTCGCCGATCCGGGCATCGTTGTTGGCGGCGAGGGTCGCCACCCGGGCAAGATCGGCCTCGCCCTCGACCTCTCCCCGGTACTTTTCAAACTCCTCTAGCAGGGCGGCCACGGCAGCCTCGATGCCGTTCTTGAGAAACATCGGGTTGGCGCCCCCGTCCACGGCATGCAGACCCTCCCGGACGAGGGCCTGCGCGAGCACGGTGGCGGTGGTGGTTCCGTCGCCGGCAGTGCCGTTGGTCTTGGTCGCGACCTCCTTGACCAGTTGCGCCCCCATGTTGGCGAAGGGGTTACGCAGCTGGATCTCCCTGGCTATGGTCACACCGTCATTGGTGATGGTGGGCGGCCCGGTCAGTTTTTCGATGACGGCGTTGCGGCCCTTTGGACCCAGAGTCACCTTGACGGCGTCCGCCAGGGCATTGACCCCGGCCTCCAGCAGGCGGCGCGCCTCGACATTGAACCGCAGATCCTTGGCCATCTCTTCCTCAGTCCTTCCGCTCCGCATCCGTCAAGGCGGGCCGATGGCGGCACGATCGTGGCTGCGAGCAGCTGGCGGGGCATGGTGGCGAAACCAGCCCCACCTGGAGCCCGATCCGATCGCACAGTCGCGCCGCCGGAGCCCTGGGTTCCCGAGCCACGCACAGATCGGGTCCGAGTGATCAGTAGATCAGGGGATCAGGATCGCCCGACCGCGCACCTTGCCGTGGTGAAGGTCGTCGAGCGCCTGGTGGAACTCTGCCAGGGGGTAGGCACTCGTGTGCAGGGTGACCTTGCCACGGGTTGCGAGAACCATCAGCTCAACGAGGTCGCTGTACGATCCGACCAGGTTACCGATGAAGTTGATCTCAGTGGAAATGATGTCGATGGTGGAGACGTTCAGCACCCTGCCATAGCCGACAACATAATACGAACCGGCGCGACGCAGCATGGCGACACCCGCCTCGATCGCACCGCCTTCGCCGACAAAGTCGATGACTGCCTCGGCGCCGCTGCCCCCGGTGAGATCGAGTACCGCGGACACCTCGCTGCCGTCGGCCCGCACCGTGTGGTCGGCGCCCAGTTCGCCGGCGAGCCGCAACGCCTCGGCGGAGCGGTCGACGACGATGATCTCGGCTGGGGTGAGGGCACGCAGCACCTGCACACCGATGTGGCCCAGACCGCCGGCTCCGATCACCACGACCCGGTCACCGGGACTCAGCGCCGCGGCTGCCTTGCGTGCCGCGTGATAGGCGGTCAGTCCGGCGTCGGCCAGTGCCGCCACATCCGCCGGTTGCAACGACGGGTCGAGTTTGACCACCGACCGGGCGTTGGTCCGCAGCAGTTCGGCGTAGCCGCCGTCGCTGTCGATTCCGGGAAAGGACGCCCGGGCGCAGTGCACGTCGTCGCCGTCCCGACAGGCCCGGCATAGCCCGCAGGTGACCAGCGGGTGCAGGATGACCGGGTCGCCCACGGCGATGTCGCTCACCGCCGAACCGACCTCGTGCACCCAGCCGGCGTTCTCGTGGCCGAGCACGTACGGCAGGGTCACGCCCGACTTCTGCTCCCACTGCCCTTCGATGATGTGCAGGTCGGTCCGACAGACACCGGCGCCGCCGATCCTGACCACCACGTCCAGCGGATGGAGGATCTTGGGCTCGGGGACGTCTACCAGCCGCGGCGCGTTGTCGTACTTGATGACCTGGACGGCCCTCATCGGCCCACCTCCACGTTCGTCGCTGTCACGTCACTGTCACGTCATGGGTGTGCGGTCCACCGTGCCGTACCGCGTCTCCAGCAGACCGCGGCAGACCGTGGTGTTCGCGTCGATCGTCACCCGGACGGTCCGGGCAAACCGCAGCCGGAGGGGCAGCGCCTCGCGATCGATCGGACGGCCGTCGTCGTCAACGAACAGCGGCGCCTCGGGAGCCAGGGACAGTCCGAGGGCATCCCGTCGGCGCAGCAGGCTGCGTCGTTCCGGTGACTCCGGCATGTCCGCCAGCCGGGCCCGATCCAGCGACTCGGGTGACCAGCCCGCGGCTACCAGGCGCTTGGCCGCGCCTTCCAGGCTGGCGGTGTGCGCCTTACGCAGGAAGGTCATCCGCAGGTCGTCGAGGCCTCCGGTGGCCTCCCCGGGAAAACTTGCCGGGAAACCGTCTCCGGCGGCGACTCCGGCGTTGATCTCTTCGGCAGCGAAGTGATCCTCCAGGGCCACGTCCACCTCGGTGACTCCTGGCAGCTCCTTCACCACGTCGTGCGCGTCGGACACCATCAGGTAGGCGAAGTTCGGCGCACAGAAGTAGGTCGGGAGTCTGAGCCGAACCTGCACCCGCCCGTCCTGGACCACCAGAGCACGGACGAATCCCAGCTCGGTGACGGGCTGGTCGAGCTCTGGGTCGTACACCCGCCCCAAAGCTTCCCAGACGTCCGCGGCCAGGCCGGTCCTACTGGTTACTGTGGGTGTGGTCATACGGACTGCCCTGCGCCCACGAGAGGCGTCGACGCCGGAGAACCGCTGCCCGCCCCGCTAACCTCGGCCGGTACCTCGATGTCGTAGAGCGCGGCCGCGTTGAGACCGAGAATTTTGCGCTTGATGTCGGGGGTGAGCACGCCGTACTCGGCCTGCATGTCCGCCGGGATCTGGAAGTCGACGAACTTCTCGACCAGCCACTTGGGGTGCCAGATCGCGTAGTCACTCGAGAAGGTCAGCCGGTTCTCGTCGAGCCAGTAGAGGAGCTCACCGATGATCTGCGCGAAGTAGCGCGGCCGGCTGTGGATGAACGGCATGGCCACCGCGAGCCCACCGTAGACATTGGGCTCCTGCGTGGCGATCCAACAGAAGTCCTCCAACCGGGGCAGTCCGACGTGTTCGATGATGAACCGCAGCTCGGGGAATTCGGTGGCCACATCATCGACGTCGGCGACATCGAACGCGTCCCGGTTCAGCGGGTAGATCGTCGGGCCCTTGTGGATGTGGATGTTGCGGATGCCGAGTTCCTGGCACTTCTCCAGATACCGGTAGACCCACGGGTCGGTCAGCTTGTAGCCCTTGGACTCGCCCTTCCACTCCGCCGTGTAGAGCTTCACACCCTTGAGGTTCCAGCGTGCCGCCAGGTCCGCCAGCTTCGACAGGCCCAGTTCGCCGTCACGCGGGTCGAAGGCGCCGTTCACGATGAACTTGCCGGGGTACCGCTCGGCGAGCGCGCCGTCCTGCTCGGTGGTGTTGAAACCATTCCGGTAGAAGTCCGTCAGATAAGTGGGCTGGAAGATCCCCTTGTCGACGTAACCGTCCTCGAACAGGTCCTTCACCATGACTTCCGCAGAGTACTTCTGGAACTTTTCCCGCGGCCAGAGGTACTCCTGCGGGCTCAGATTCACATGGTAATCGTAGAAGCAGTCGATGAAACCTTTGCCGTAGCGGTTCGCCTGGTTTTCCGGGCTCCCATCCCAGAAGTGCAGGTGGGAATCCACGATGAAGTATCGCTCATTGTCCTTGACGTACATGTGGATATCCTCCGAAATATCATCACGGCCGGTCCACGCCGGGCCGGATGAGCCCGGCGTGGACCGTGCCGTTCGCCTCGGATCAGGTCAGTTAGTGACGACTTTCAGATCGAAATCGATGTACTCCGCCGCGTCCTCGGGGTTGGCGAACAGTACGGTCTTGTCGTCGAGATGCACCATCCGGCCGTAGTGCGTGGACATGATCTCTTCGAAGTCGGACACACCGAAATCGAAACCGAGCGCATCCGAGATCTCGTCGAAGTCAAATTCGATCTTACGTTCGCCGTCAACCCGGATCATGGACGGATACTCCTCGACGCGGATACCGGGCTTGCTCCGCATGACGTCGGCGACGACATATCCGTTCTGGTTGTTCATCAGGGTGACGCCGCACATGTTCGACGAGGTTCTATTGGATTTACCGAGCTCTGGGTTTCCGTTCGCGGTGGTCACTGCGTCAGCTCCTTCGGCTCGGGCAGACCAAGGTCGGAAAGGACGGCCCGGAATCCGTTGACCGTAGCGTCGAGGGATTCCGAGAAGGTGATGACTTTCTCCTGCGGCTGCGACCAGATCGGCTGCAGTTCATGGGCCGCCTTCAAGCTCAGCGGAACCCACCGGGACAACCAGCCGGAAAGGGTCTCGACGTTGCCTGCGCCGAACTTCTCGTCGGTGATGAGAAGCTTGAGCAGCGCGCGGGTGTAACGCAGGTCGCGCTCGTAGTCGTTCTCGCCGGTTCCGACCAGGGTCGGCGTGACGTAGTCGCCATTACGGGCGGCGATCTGCATGACGAGGTGGCTGCGGAATAACACGCCGACCAGCGACTCGAACACGATGTTCGCGGCGACGAGTGCCTCCGCCCAGTCAGCGACCGCGGTGATCCGCTCGACGTTCTCCCGCACCGGCTGCCACACCGGGTCGTCGTGCCAGACCTTGCGGTGGGCCGATCCGTCGAACCCCGGCAGGGACTCGGCCAACTCCAGGTTGTACAGGGCGAGGTCCTGGGCGAAGCGGAGCTTGTGCGCGCTGTTCACCGCGATGGCAGTGTTAATCATGTTCGTGGGACCCGACCGCTGAGCGGCGACGAACACGTGCAGGCCCAGACCGTTCTCAGCGTGCATCCAGGCGCCCAGGTGCTGCTCGACGAACTTGGTCCACCCCCGCGACCAGCCGTCGTAGGCATGGGCCGCCCGCGCGTTTTCAAGGTTCTGCTGGATCTGCCGGACAACATTGGAGTTGTTCCGGTAGATGGTCTGCTCCCACTCCTCATTGGGGTCGCGGAAGGCATGCCAGTCCGAGGAGCGCAAAGCCGTCCAGTCCTGCGGATATCCGCCGGGTCCCTTGGCGAAACCGTAGATCCAGCCCTGGGCCAGGTAGCGGTCAGGGTCCGGCTGGACGTCGAAGGTGACGTCCTCGTACATGGTCGCCCGCATTTTCTGCGGCTTGAAGTAGTTGTACACACGGCTGGTGGAGCTGGGGAACGTTAACGCGCCCGCCTCCGCGTCGGTGAACTCCGGCTTGGGGAAGCTCCTGGTCTTACCCGTGACTTGCGTCATGCCTGTGCTCCTCGTGGCAGGTCGTCAACCGATGGCCGACCGGTGACGATGACCGGTCAGCTTTCGGCGGCGGCCGTGATAGTGAACTTGTCGTAGAAGATCTGTTCTTTCGGGACCCCACTCGACTCAAGCCGCGGCAATGCCGCGTCAATCATGGGAGGCGGACCACACAAGTAAACATCGCAGGATGCGATGTCGGTCTCGCGCCGGTCCACTATATCGGTTACCAACCCGTTTTCCACGGGATGGCCGATATCGTCCGAGTTCTCCGGCATGCTGTCGGACAGGCAGGGGACGAACGTGAAGCCGGGAATCGACGCACCGGTCTGGAGGATNTCGTCGACATAGAACAGGTCGCGGGGGGCACGAGCCCCGTAGTAGAAGACGACCTCCCGCTCGCTGTTCTTCGTCGCCAGCTGGCGTAGCAGGGAGAGGATCGGGGCCATCCCCGCGCCACCACCGATGAAGACGATCCGACGGTCCGAGCTCACCCGGAGCGTGAAAGCACCGTACGGCCCGGTGACGGTCAGTGGGTCATCGGGGCGCAGACCGTCCTCCAGAAGTCCGGAGAAACGCCCGCCCGGATACTTCTTGATAATGAACTCGAGATAGCCTTCCGCCGCCGAGATGTTCGCCATGGAGAACGAACGGTGTTCACTCGAACCAGGAATGGTGATATCGACGTACTGACCCGGATGGAACATGAAGTCCGGTGAACCGGTGATGTCCAGACGCAACCGGGTGATGTCGTGGGTGAGATCTTCCGTCTCCACGACAGTGCTTTCTATGGTCCGCACCGGAAGGCCGGAGCGGATCATGTCCTCNTCATAGTTGACCAGTTCGACCGACAGATCGCTGAAGGCGTGCGCCCGACACAGCAGGATGTAGCCCTCATCACTTTCGTAATCGGCCAACGCGAAGGTCGAATAGCGGCCCATCTGTACATCACCGTCAAGCAGGAAGGACTTGCACGCCGAGCACTGTCCCTCCTTGCATCCGTGCATCAGGTTGACGCCCTGGCGGAACGCCGCGTCGAGCACGGTCTCGTCCTCGGTAACCTCGATCTCCACGTCGACCGGCTCGAACCGGACCCGGTGGGTGTCGCTCATGCCCGTCTCTTTCCTGCTTTGAAAAACCCGTCGTATCCGGGCGAGCCGCCCGGGCCGCGCCTCGGTGGTGCGGCCCCACCGGCGCTCGTGTCGCGGCGCCGGTGGGGCCGTGTTCGTTCGAACGCGTTCAAGAAACGTCCGTCGGCCCCCTCGGACGGCGGTTCTTCAACACGCCCGCAGCTTGCAGGGCGCTATTAGGAAACGGGTGCCGGCCGACCAGCCGGACCGCCGGCCCGGTAGGCCGCCATCGCCGCCTCACGCTCGGCGTCGTTCATCTCGTTGAGTGCGACATTCGGACTGCTGAACGTGATGCCGCGGACATCGTCGAGCGTCCAGAGCTTCGAGGGGTCGTCGAGCTCGAGATGGGGCTGCGGAATCAGGGTCTTGCCGTCATCACGGACGTACCCGAGGTCGGAAATGACATCGGCGAGATCCCAGTTGTGGTAAAGAGTCTCCCACTCCCGCTTGCCGGTCAGCCGGCCCATGTTCGGCGTCGGGCGGCCCTGGTACTCCGGCCGGAACGCCACCTTGTCAGTCCAGTGACAGGCTTCGGAGCAGTAGGTGCGCCACTGGTCGTCCACCTTGTCATGCACCATGTCCTCGCGGATCACGCAGGGCACCATGCACGTCCAGCACCGCTGGGGGTACTGGTAGTCGACGTTCTCGAACGCGATGGGCTTGTTCCGGCCGGGGTAACGCATCCGGTTGTAGTTCTCCCACCACTTGCCGTACTTGTTGTACCAGCCCGGGTACTTCGACTCGAACCACTCGAAGTCGTCGTCGGTCATCGGGTCGATCCGCCAGTAGTTCACCGGCCATCCGGTGGCGAAGAACTGCGCGACCTCGTGCACGTACCCCTTGTTGTAGATACGGTTCCAGGCTTCCTCGACCAGGTCGTGGGGGATCACCAGGCCGTACTTCTCGAGCNGGATGAGGTAGCTGCGGTAGTAGTCGTCGTAGATCCAGCGCTGCCACATCTCCGCGTAGCTCTCGCGGTCCTTGCGGCGGTCCTTCGTGCCGTACTCGATGAAGGTGCCGATCGCGGCATCCACCACGGCGTGGTTGTTCCACCACGCGTAGCGCAGGTCACGCTCGAGCAGCGGCCGGTTGGCCTCGTCGGCGAGCGCCATGAGCAGGATGGAGTACCCGTTGCTGATGTGGCGAGACTCGTCGGACTGGACCGAGTGGAACACCGTCGGTAGCAGGTAGTCACCGTTGGCGGCCGCCTCGGACGGCATCGCGACAAACAGGGTGTTGGTGAACGCCGTCTCGGCGACGACGGTCAGGTAGATGTTCGCCGCGGTGATCGCGTCACCGGTGATGAAGCCCTCACCGAACTGGCGGCCGATCGTTCCGGCGTAGTTGTTGGCGAACGCCTTCTCAGTGATGTCGAAGCCGGCCGGATCGATGTAGTGGTTCATGTACAGGCGCTTGAGGTTCATCTGGATCGTCGAGTGACGCACCTCGTCGATCATCTGTACCGCGAGCCCGTTGTGGATCTCAGGGTTGGGGACGGCATCGATCGCCATCGGCATCGCCCGGGCCGCGGAGATCTCCGGGAACGGGATGATCGACAGGAAGAGCTTCTGCCACTCCATCCAGCGCTGCTGGACCTGGCGGAACATGTTGCCGCGAATCGCGCCGTCCATCGCGCCGTACACGCGGTTGTCCTTCTCCTCCTCCATCGGGAAGTAGGAGCGCAAGATCTGCTTGAGCGGGTCCTTCTTCGGAGACTTGTCGAAGGTATAGTCGGTGGCAAACCGCTTCGCGGGCGTCGCGAACGTCGGTTCCCATGACAGCTCCGTGATCTTTTTGTGTGCCTTTGTCAAGCTTTGACGGCTCACGTCCTGCCTCCTGGACGATACGGGGTCGGGCAGACACCGGCGATGCCCGCCTGCACCGAGATCGACGCCGATCCGCGTCGACCCTCCTTCCGGCCGGAACCGGTGCCTGCACCACGTCCCTTCGTATGTCCCACATCACACTCCCCGTGGGAGGTGTGTGGGATCTCAATCTGAGACAGGTACCAGGACTCGGCCAGCAAGATCATCGGGGAGGCGAGATGCGAGATGCGAGGAGCGATCGGCGATCGGCGCCGGTCGGGGGTCGGTCGGGCGCGGCGGACGCCCGGCAGTGGGCGGAGCACAAGGTCTAGCCAGACGGTGGGCTGCGATCTAACCTCGCTCGGGAACCGCTCGTGACCACGTCGGACGCTGCGGTTGTACCGGAGTCGTCGAGGTTCGCCGTTCGCGGGAGGAGATCCATCAGATGGCTGGTTGTTCGAGCAACCTAGATGCTTATAATCATCAGGGCGCCGAGGTTGCGCAGGCGCGGGAGCTGTTCCTGACCACCGACTCCATCGAGCCGGACAGGGTACGCGACAGCATCCGGGCGTCCTGGTTACGCTCCCGGCACTGGGAGGTAGCGGCGGAAGGCCCCCGACTCACGTTCGTGGGCGACCTCGACAGCGAAAACCCGGTCAGCCGCGCCGCAGCGCCCATCGTCCGCCAGCTCGGCGATCAACTTGTAGACCAGCCTATCAGCATCATCCTGACCGATGCCGAGGGAGTCGTCCTGGCCCGGCGCACCGGTGACCGCGCCCTGGAGAAGCACCTCGACGCGGTCCAGCTCGCACCGGGTTTCAGCTACGCGGAAAGACTGGTGGGAACCAACGGAATCGGTACCGCGCTCGAGGGAAGGTCCCCCGCCCATGTCTTCGGGCACGAGCACTACGCCTCGAACCTCGAGAATCTAGCCTGCGCCGGAGTGCCGATGCACCATCCAGTCACAAGGAAGATAATTGGCGTCTTGGACCTGACCTGTTGGCGTCCGGACGCCGGGCCGCTGCTCATGGCCATGGCCCGGGCCGCGGCGGCACAGATTCAGGAATCCCTGCTCGCCAACGAAGAACACCGTGACCTTGCCCTGTTACGGGAGTATCTCAGGACATGCCAACGGATTTCCGGCGTGGTGCTCGGCCTCAACGACGACGTCGTCATGATGAACGAGCACGCGCGCCAACTACTCGACCCCCGCGACCAGTCGGTGCTGATCGGGCGCATCACCGATGTCGTCGCCAGACGCCGTGCCACCACCCTGATGATGGAACTGCCCAGCGGAACCTGGGCCCGCGTGCACTGCCGGACAGTGGCAACGGAGAGGGCCACCGACGGGGCGGTGGCCCATGTCCGTTTTGTCGAAGCGCCGCGCCCGCGGCATGCGGACACCGCTCTGACGCGGCTTCCGCTGCCCGGCATCGTCGGCTCCGGAACTCTATGGACCCGTGCCTGCCGGGAAGTGGACGCGGCTGCGCAAGCAGGTGAGTGGGTGATATTACGAGGAGAGCCCGGCGTGGGCAAAACAGCCCTGGCCCGGGCCGTGTGCCAGCGGCATGATCCGTCCGCGTGGTTCTCCGTTGTCGACGGCCACAACACTACTGTTCGGGAGTGGGGGACCCTTCTCCGCCACGAACTGAGCCGTAGCCGGGGCACGCTGGTGGTACGCCACGTCGATCGCATCGACCCCTATCGGCTGCATGTGCTGGCGTCCGCCTGCCAAGCAGCGGAGGCGGGCGGCCGCCGGGATCTGCCGTGGGTAGTCCTGACGCTCAGCGCCGACGACAAACCCCTCGGCCCCCTGATGCGCTACTTCCCGCGTTGCATCGAAGTGCCCCCGTTGCGGCACCATATCGATGATCTGCACCAAATCGTGCCGTTCCTGCTGGTAAAACTTACCCGTGGCGGCCAACTCGCCTGCTCCCCGCAGGCTATGCAAGCACTGTTGCGTACCAGTTGGCCAGGCAACATCGAGCAGGTGCGGCAGGTGCTGCGCAAAGTCATCCAGGTTCGCCCCGCAGGCACGATCATGGTCGGTGACCTGCCGCCGGAATGTCACACGGTCACCCGCCGGGTTCTCGGAGCCATGGAGGCGATCGAGCGAGACGCAATAGTGCAGAGCCTGCTCAGCGCGGACGGGAACAGGACCCTCGCGGCGCGGGCTCTCGGCATGTCGCGAGCGACGATCTACCGCAGAATCCGGCAGTACGGCATCGAGATCCCCGCTCCCAGCGTGTAGACGCAATCTTGCGTGGAGCCCACGGCAGCAGAGTGCGGGGAGCAGAGTACGGGGAGCAGCAGCCCTACGACAGGCCGCAGTGGCGGTCCCTAACGTGGAGGCCCATCATGGCTGCGCGGTCGCGACCCGGTCCCGGCCGGAGCGCTTTGCCTGGTAGAGGGCCACGTCGGCGCGGATGAGCAGGTCGCCAAGCCCGGAATCGTCCGGGTTCAGCATCGCCACCCCCACGCTGACGGTGACCGGGAGCGGACCGTCGGCGGTAGCCACCGGGCTGGCCCCGATCGCCTGCCGAAGCCGCTCGGCGAGAACACCCGCCGTCGCAGCCGGGCAGCCCAGCACGGCCGCGAACTCCTCGCCGCCGATACGGCCGACGATGTCCTGCGGGCCCAGCGTGCCCTGCACGCGCCGAGCGNCCTCGGCGAGAACCGCGTCACCCACAGCATGACCGTGACCGTCGTTGACCTGCTTAAAATGATCAATATCGATCATGAAGGCGGCCAGCGACCGCGCCGCATGCAGATGCCCGCGGACCAGAGCATCGGCCTGCTCGAAGAAATGACGCCGGTTCGCCAGCCCCGTCAGCGGATCACTGTCCGCAAGCCGCTGCGTCTCCTCGAACAGGTAGGCGTTCTCACAGGCCGCCGCCGCCTGGCCCAGCACGGCATAAGCCAGACGAGCCTGCCTGGGATTGTAGCCACCAGCAGCCCGCGAGGCGATCAGAACGACGACGGTGGGGGCCTGCCGGCACAGCGCCGGCACGGCCAGCCAGCTGCCCACCGGGTAGCGCTGGCCGGGGAGCACCTCCGGCAGCCTCCGGTGCGGCCCGATCATCCCACCGCCGTGGAACGCCAGCAGCAGAGGGGAATCCGGAAGCGGGACGATCATCGCCCCGACCGCCCGGGTATCCACCTGGCCGTGGACCGCCACGACCCGCAACGTTCCGCACGGTTCCCGGGCCAGCGCCCACGCCGCCTCGCACGGAAGCTGCGCGGCAGCCGCCGTCATGACCCGCCCGAGGATCTCCGGCGGAGTCACCGCCCTGGTGGTCTCGACGACGACCCGGTGCATCGTCTCGGCCAGTTCCCGCTGCTGGCGCTCGGCCATCAGCAGCCTGCGCAACTCCCCCGCGTCGGCCTCGCGAAGCGAGATCAGTTCCCGGTCGTGCCCCGGCACGGCGAGAAGCAGGACATCCTGGATCTGGTTGGCGACCATGCCCGCCATGACCGCCAGCAGCGGCCCGGCATCCCGGCGCGGACAGGTGAGATCGAACAGGCCCAGCGTCTGCCCCGTCACCGGATCACGCAGGGGAACACCGGCGCAGGCGAACTCGCCGAGGGACTCCGCGTAGTGCTCCTGACCGAACACGTGCGCCGGCCTGTGCTCCTCAAGAGCGGTACCGATGCCGTTGGTGCCGACAAACCGCTCGGCATAACTAAATCCGGGCAGCAGCGATACGCGGTCCAGCCGGCGTTCGAATGCGGCGTCGCCGGTGCACCGCATGAGCACCAGACCGTTCGCGTCGGTGACGATCGCGCTGACGGCCTGCCTGGCCAGCCGATCGGCGAGCTGGCACAGGACCGGTTCGGCCGCGCGCGCGACAGGTACGTCGAGGTCCGACGCTGCGAGGAGGGGCTCGGGGCTGTCCGCGGCCACCGCCCACCGCCGCGACCGCATCCACGACTCGCGGATCGGATCCCGCACCCCACCGGACTCGCTGGTCTCAGCCGAGATCTCAGCCGAGATCTCAGCTGAGATCCCGGCGGTGAGGAACCGCTCGCGCAGCCGCTCGAGCGAGGCGCCCTCCCCACCGTTGAGGCGAAGCCCCGAGGCCCGTCCGGCTCGCCGAGACGGTCTTGACCGATCCGGCATGACGCACCTTCCCGCACCTTTAACCGTGTGACCTGGGGCAAGTATATGCCGCTTGGACCTGAGCTCAGAATCATAGTCCGCTTAGCCCGGCCTGCCAGGGGCGGACAAAAATCGCGAAGAAAGTGATATCCAGTATTTTTCTTCCGAAAATCGGTCTTTCGGGCGGCTGGTAGGTTGACGCCTCCTGCCATCGGCGCCGTCAGCCGGTGAGCAGACCTCGCAGGAACAGCCGCACCCACCGTCGGGGGGCCGCCGGTGAGATCCCGTCACCGGGCATCAGGCTGAGCACCGGCACGAAGTCGTCCGCGGTGACGTCGGGGTGGAGGACGCCCTGACGATGCGATCTTCGCTAGGTGACTCAACGCGACCTTCGTACCGCTGATGACTCCCGAAGCGCGAAAGGCCCCCTCGGAGTTGCACGCCTGCGCGTACTTCGCCACCAGCCGCGGCGTCTTCTTCTCGCCGGAGCCACCCACCATGGTCGACTGCAGAATCGTCGGCGGCCCCAAACCTAGGCGACCTCGACGGTCCGCATGCCGATCACACTGGATGCACGTCCTGACCGTCATCGGCCGCTCGCGACCTCGGTAGGTGTCAAGCGGCCTTTGGGCAGTTGCTTCAGGGCAGCCGCCCTCGGCCCGACCGGACCGGTCGCCAAGATTCGATCTTCGTGTGCGCCGTGGATGGGCTCATTGTGGGTGCGGATGTCCCGACACGGAGAGGCACCCACAGGCATGCTCCGGCACGGAAAACGCCGTGAGCTGGGAGAAGGCGGCATCACCAGGAACCTTGCGGCATGAGCCGGCACGCGCCCGTGCGACTTGCAATCGAGCGGCTACTGATTCGAGTCCCCTCACCAGCTCCAATGACAGGGCTTTCAGGATTGTACCGCGTTACCGGTCGCCATTCTATTAGGATATAAAAATTCGTCGGCGTGTCGGCCGCCAGTTGACCGACAGGCGAGAAAGTGCCGCTTTTTATCGGGGGATGCAGGTGCGCCAAGTCGAAGTGAAGTACTCGGTGACCGACCCGGCTACGGTCACGGCAGCGCTTCGAGCGGCCGGTGTGGACCTCACCGATCCGGTGTTTCAGGATGATCAGGCATTCGCGCCGGTGGCTCGCACCGTGTGCAGGGTGTCGAACCACACGAACGCCCCGGTCAGGGCCAGGGGTACCAGCAGCGCACGGAACTCGGCGTTCTCGTTGGTCTTCGCGTCGATCTCCCGCTGGCCGACCATCGCCCCGGCGCCGGGGGAAACGACCCCGAGCAGGTGAACCTGGCTGCCATCGGCACGTGTCGCCCCCCGGCCGGTCTCCCGTCCACCGCGTACGCCCGCACCGGGAACAGCCGCACCACTGTTCACGTCCACCGCCCCGGGCGGGGACGCCGCGGTGCCAGCGACCACATCCGCGAGATCAGCCGGCATGTCGGCGAGCGGCGAGTCAAGCAACGCGACCGCAAGCGCCTGATCGTCGGCCCTGTCGAGGAACCGGCGGATCGTCGACTAATCCGGCAGCAGATGCCCGCTCCACGAATTCCACGGCAGCCGTAACCGGACCCGCTCCGCCCACGTCGTGGCCGCCAGCCATTCCGTCACCACCACGCTCGCCGGCACGTCGCCGTCCGATGCAGCTCCACCGTACGGCGCACCATCCGACGGCGCACCATCTGAGACACCGTCGGCTGCCGCCCGCCACCGGACGCGGCGTGGGTGAGGCGGAAGCGGTAGCTGGCGGCGGTCTGGCCGGTACCGAAACGGTTCGTAACGCAATGCGATGACCTCGGTGTCGCAGCCGCCGCAGCGCAGCACCTCGGCCATCTACACGGGAGTTATCGCCTCCGGATCGTCGACGATTAGCCGGGCGCCCCGCCACCGTTGCGTACAAGGTGGCCGGGGCCGTCTGGTCCGTCACGCGTCACTCTTCTCGGAGGCGGACGGGCGCGGCGCGAGCGGGAGCGAGTGTGGCGAGGGCCGCGGTGGGCACGTCCGGTGTGGGTGGGGTGAGCCCCCCGAGACTCNCCCCNCCCACGCCGAAGGCCAGTCATCGCTGGCATGCGGCGGTCACTGGCCGAGCCGTCGCCACCAGGCACTGATGGACGGCGGTCGGCTGCGCCGAGCCGCGACCTTGGCTGAGGCTGCGGCTCAGCCGTCGTCGTCATCGCCGTTGATGGTGGTTGGGTTCACGGCCGCTCCCTTCTGCCGGGATCGGGACTCGCGGTCACGGCGAACATCCGCCGGCCGGCCCGTCACCCGGAGGGCGACCGTCAGCGCACGGGCGCACGCTGAGCACGAAGCGAGAACGAAAGCCCGCGCCCAGCACCGCACCGCCAGGGGCTACAGACATCACCGCCGACACGAGCCATGGACGTCACCGACCGACGGCGTCACGAACGGCAGGCGTCACGAACGGCAGGCGTCACCAGCAGCCGCGGAGGTCACCGACGGCGGGCGTCACTGGTCCCAGTCAGTCTCGGAAAGAACGAGTGGGCGCCGGTTCCAGGAGTGCCGCGAACGCATGTTCGTGGGATCAAAGTCGAGCAGGACGCCTGGCCGACCCCGGCGGCACGGACCGCACCCGCCCGGCGGCGGGGACTGACCCTCGTCAGCCCGCCTGTGCCTTGGCGGCGGCCTTCATCGCCTTCTTGTACTCCCGGACCTGGTCACGGGTGGCAACGTCAGTGATGTCCGCGATGGAGCGGAACGTGCCCTCGTCCCCGAACGGCGCGGAGGCCTCCCGCCATCCCGGTGGGGTCACGCCAAGCTGTTTACCCAGCAGCGCCACAAAAATCTTGGCCTTCTGCTGACCGANCCCCGGCAGCGCCGCCACCCGCCTCAGCAGTTCCTTACCGTCGGCCGCGGTCGTCCACACGCGGGCCGCGTCGCCGTCGTAGGTGTCCACGATGAGCTGACACATGGCCTGTACCCGCTTGGCCATCGAGCCAGGGAACCGGTGCAGCGCCGGCACCTGCGAGAAGATCGCGCCCAGGGCGTCAGGGTCGTACTTCGCCAACTCCTCCGCATCCAGCGGCTGGCCGAGGCGTCGGGTCAGCTCATGGGGCGCGGCAAAGGCACGCTCAAGAGGAATTTGTTGATCCAGCACCATCCCGATCAGCAACGCCAACGGATCGCTCGTCAGCAACTCGTCCGCCTCGGCGATCTGGCTCAGATGCAATCCCACGCCAACACCGTAGCCGACCGCATCGCATCCGCCGCCCGGTCGTTGATCAGGTTGTGTAGTCGGTGTAGTCCCGACAGGCGGCGTAGTCGTCGGCATCCAGGTAGTGGCACCAGGGTGACTGTGAATCGGGGAAGCGAAGTCGACTGGTGCCCTTCCAACTCGCAACCTCGACGTGGCGACCAAGATCCCTCACGGTCCATGTCGGCCCGAGGTGCCCGAGGGCAAGAACGCGGTGCAAGCGGAGAGATGGACGTTCTGGTAGTCCAGGAAGACAGCGACTCGTGGGGTCATGACGTAGCCGACCTCGAAAAAGGCCCCGCCAGTCCCGGAGGACGGCGGGGAGTAAGTGGCTCTCTGGGCCGTCAAACGCCGGCACGGTCGCCCGCTGCCGACCTTCGCTCCAGCAGCCGCCAACCGGATCGTGACGCTACGCAGCCAGGCCGGCGCGGACCGTCTCGTTCCACTGANCCCGTCGAGCGCGGGCCACTTNCCCAGGCACCGGCCCCGCCGAAATCGACGATCACCGTCGTGTGGTTCACCGCCGCGCGTCCGACGTCGTCCGCTCGTCTCATTCGATGAACCGCGGCCGAGCCAGAGACACCCCGGCACCATCCACCTCGGCGACCCCGTCCCCTCGGGCGGTCCCCGCAGCTGGGTAACCGGCGCGATGCGCCAGGCTCCCGCTCAGGGCTGGGCGAGGCGGGTGACGAAGTCGGCCACGATCGCCAGCTCGGCGTCGTCGTAGCGGCCGAGCGACTCCATCAGGCCGGCTCCCTTGGAACCGTAGAACGCGCCCAAGTCCGCGGCGATCCGCTCCCGGCGCGGGACAGGATGGCCTTCCTCCGGTTCTCGGCGGAGCGCTCCCGGCGGACGTGACCGACGCGCTCGAGGCGGTCGAGCGCTCCGGTGACAGTGCCGGTCCGCAGGCCGCTCAGATCGGCCAGCCGCCCTGGTGTCAGCGGTCCGCGCATCTCGCGCAGTGTCAGAACGGCGCGTCGCTCGTGCCGAGTTCGATCTCCTTCGCCCCCTCGTGGCTGTAGAGGACCGCTCCTGCGATCAACCGGACGACCGCGGCGAGGACGTCCGTATGTCACGATCAAGGGGGGTGCGTCGTCAGATCGGCATGAGTAGGATTGTGATCACCGGATCCACTGGCGTCATCGGGCGGCGCGCCATCCGGGAGCTGCACGCCACCGGCCACCACGTGAGGGGCGTAACCCGGTCCGCGCCCGGCCGCGAGCGGCTGGCCAGCCTTGGGGTCGATGCCGTCGACGCCGACGTCTTCGACGAGGCTTCGCTGAGCCGGGCCTTCGACGGGGCGGAGGTCGTCATCAACCTGTTGACCCACATCCCGAGCGCCGATCGTATGGCCGACCCGTCAGCCTGGGCCGAGAACGACCGACTGCGCACGAAGGCGTCGGCGGCGATCGCACGGGCGGCCCAGGCCGCCCGTGCGCGCCGGCTCGTCCAGGAGTCGATCGCGTTCGTCTATGCCGACGGCGGCGACGCGTGGCTCGACGAGGACGCACCGCTCGCGGGGGGCGGCGTGACAACGTCCGCGCTGACCGCCGAGGATCACGCGCGCGAGATGTTCGACGGCGACACCGTCGTGCTGCGCTTCGGGCTGTTCCTCGGACCGGACAGCGGCTCCACGCTGGCCACTGTGGAAGCCGCACGGCGGGGAACTTCGATCGCGGCCGGACCACCCGGCGCCTACCGGCCGACGCTCTGGCTGGAGGACGCGGCATCGGCCGTCGCCACTGCACTGAGCGTCCCCGCCGGGACCTACAACGTCGCTGACGCCGACCCACCTACAAACGCCGAGATCGATGCCGCGTTGGCCGCCGCCGTCGGGGTCACGGCACTGCGGCCGAGGACGCCAGGGGACGGGCCGATGAGCCGCTCCCAGCGGGTGTCGAGCCGACGGCTGCGCGAGGCGGGCGGCTGGGCGCCGCGCCTGCGCGCGGGTACGGAGATCTGGGGCCGGATCACCACATGACCATTCTGGAGCGCTTCACGCAGGCACGCCCTCGGCTGCTACGGCTCGCATACAGCGAGCTCGGTGACCTCGGCGAGGCCGAAGAAGTGGTCCAGGATGCCTGGCTGCGGCTCGCGCGCGCGGACCACGCGGCAATCGAGAACCTGGATGGCTGGCTGACCACGGTCGTCGCTAGGCTCGCCCTTGATCGCCTCCGGTCCGCTCGGGCGCGCCGCGAGATCTACGTCGGCCCGTGGCTCCCAGAGCCGCTCGGGTCGGGTGACCCGGCAGACCGTGTCACGCTCGACGAATCCGTCAGCTACGCCTTGCTAGCGGTGCTCGAGCAGCTCTCACCGGCGGAACGCACGGCGTTCGTGCTGCACGACGTGTTCGACATACCGTTCGGCGAGGTCGCCGAGGTGGTCGGCCGCACGCCCGAGGCAGTGCGGCAGCTCGCGGCGCGTGCCCGCCGCCACGTCAGGCGCGAGCACTCGCGTTTCGTGGCCTCGGGTGAGGAGCACGATCGCGCCGTACGGGCGTTCGCGCTGGCAGTGGCCGAGGGCGACCTCGGCGGTCTCCTCGCCGTTCTCGACCCGGATGTCGTCTGGAGGTCGGATGGCGGCGGTCACGCGGTAGCGGCACGCAGACCGCTGCACGGCGACATTCGGGTCGCGCGAGCATGGGTGGCGCTTAGCCGCAGGCTCGACCACCCGATCGAGACCACGCTCAACGGGCAACTCGGGCTGGTGATCCCGAGTCACGACGGCCACCGCGCAGCGCTTTCGTTCGCGGTGAGTGACAATCGGATCACGCGCATCGACGTGGTCCGCAATCCGGAGAAGCTGCGACGAATCTGAAAAGCATGGGGACGAGGCGCTGAGTCGCACCGAGCGCGACCACTCTCCCGCGCTCCACCCGAGAGATGTTCCAACGACGTTCCTTGTTTATCCGGCTTGCTGGTCTAGGACCATGCCCACCAGGAGCGCCAGGGGGTCCTCGGTGATGAAGGCGTCCGCCTCTGGATCGCCGGACAGGTGCAGGCCCATGCCCGTCAGGGTATCCACGACGAATACCCCGCCGGACTGGTGCGTCCGGCGGGGTG
>NZ_JPHT01000041.1:0-37126 GCF_000733325.1 Frankia sp. Allo2 | reverse complement strand
CTACGGACCCCGGTCGTCGGGCGGAAGAACTACTACGGCGCACACGCTGAGTGGGCCGCGCACCTCGCCGCCCGGGTCTGGACCATCGTCGCCACCGCGGAGCGTAACGGCCGTGAACCCCTCGCGTTCCTGACCGGCTACCTGAACGCCTGCGCCACAGCCGGCGGGAAAGCNCCCGCCGGCCCCGCCCTCGAACCCTTCCTCACCTGGCAGACCACCACCCAGACCGGCAGCCCTCCCAGCACCGACCCACCCCAGGACGGCCCACCCGACGGGCCCGAGCCCTAACCCCACCCACAAGCCGAAAACCACCCGACCGGCAACACCGGCCGGGCCTTCGGCCCGCCCACCCACGCCATCACCGAACTCTTACACACCGGTAATGTCAGCGGGGCAGGAAAATCCGGTGGAGCAGGCAACGTCGGCGGCTCGGTAAGTGGTGACAATCGGGCGCAGACCCATCTGGGAAACGGCGACATCAAGAATATTGTGAATCTGATCGACCTGGCAAAGAAGCGAGTTCGCCGGCCCGAAGCCATCTCCGGCGCGACTCNTCGCGAGCTGAGCGGAGTGTTCGTTCGGCCCACCGGCTTCGCGGATGCGGCGGAAAAGATAGAAAAACACCGCCTGGTGCTGCTCTCGGGATCCCCCGGAGACGGCATCCACGCCGCGGCGTGGATGCTGGTGGCTGGAGCCGGTGGTGCCAGGGCCGGGACGGAGAGGATTGAGCGTATTCCCGCCGATGTCGAGGCAGACGACGAGCCGGACATTCCCCAGAAAGCGTTGGACGATCAGGCGCGGTATCTTCTCGACCTGTCCGAATTGATGCCGTCTCGCTCCGAGGAACTGGCGAAGCGGCTTGAGGCGCTGCGGGACGTCGTTGCCGGCTCGGCCCGCTATCTGGCGGTCATTCTTCCAGCGGACTCGGTGAGATGGCTGCCGGCCGAGCTGCGGCGACTCGTGCCCGAGATGAGCCGGCCGGACTGGCGTTCCGTGCTGCAATCACACCTCGCCGTATCCATGCAACCAAGCGCGCAGCCTGATCTTGCGACGATAGTAAAGATCATCGAAAAGTCCGCCGATCTCGCCGATCTCGGGGCCGCCACGCTGTATCAGGTGAGCCGGGTGGCCGTAGCGTCAGCGAAACTCCTGGGTATGCGTCCGGGCGCGGCTCTGCCGGACTGCCTCCGGTTGGCCTGGCGGGAGGTCAAACGGCAGGACAGCGATTATGGGAAGGAGATCGACTGTCTGCTCGAGAACGATCGGACCGGCATGAACGCTCTCCTTCTCATCACAGCGGCCATGCTGGAGGACGCGGATCGGGACCTGGTGTTCGTTGCGCAACGGGAGCTCGCCCGGGCCGGTGAGTTTCGCCTTCCAGATGACCACGCGTTGACCCGCCCAGGTTTTCTGGCCCGCCTGGGAGAGATCGGTGTCGTCCGCGACGAGCAGAGACCGATCCGTTTTGAGAAGACGGGATTCGGCGTGGCCGCGCGCCACTATGCCTGGGACAACTACCCGACGTTGCGTCCGGCCTTTCTCGATTGGGCGGAACGGCTTCCCTCGCCGCCGGGGATCTTTTGGCCCAACGATGTTCTGACGAGGTTCGCGGAACGGTTCACCGAGGAGTCGTTGCGGAGTGATCGAGCCGATGATGCCCTGGATCTTGCGTATCACTGGATCGGTCGCCGTCGTGTCGCCGCGATCCCCGCGTGCTTGGGCCTGCTTACGAAGGGCCTGGAGGAGGGAGCGGAGGGAACCGGCGGCCGGAAGTTCCGGCAGCGGATCCGTGCATGGTCGGAGGATCATCGGCTGGACGCCTACCTGGCGCGTATGTGTATCGAGCTCTCTGGTAAAATAATATATGATATCTATCCGTTTCAGGCGTTGACCCGACTGCACANCTTCGCCGCGCATGAGAATCCGCAGGTTGCCAGCGCGGCCATCGATGCCGTCGAGACCCTGGCAAGCGCCGACCGGGACAACTATCGCTATGTACTTGGCCGGTCCGTGAGAGCGCCCTATGCCGTCCGCGGATCGACGGGGAACGCGGAGGTTTTTCTGCGCCTGGTGTCGGCCTCTCGGTTGTATGCCAGGGACGCCGTCGGATGGCGGCCTGTCGACGATCCCGAATGCGGGGAGCTTTTCCGTGGCGGGNGGNTCCTTGTGCTCGAGGCCGATGCGCCGCCCTCGAAGGAAACGATCGGGCTGGTCCATCTCTGGCTGGATGACGTGGTGCAGGCTGTTGGGCGGGGGCCGACGATTTTACCGGACTTGCTCGTCGACGCGCTGCGTGAACGTTTTGATCTGCTTTCATCGCTGCGGGCGATCCTCGGTCGTTGGGTGGATCGGCCGCTGGGGGATTCGATGGCGCCCGACCAGGCCGCAGTTCGCACCTATCTCCTCGACCGGATCGATAAGGAGCTCTTCGGGGAGGATGTCGGCTTGCGTCCGCCCTCCTCGCCAGGTGACNCCCAGCCGTCGCCCGCCGCAGGACGAGAGGAACAACGATGACCAGGAGTCAGTGGGTCGTCTTCGTCATGAACCTTTTCGGTCTCCTCGCCACGCCGCTTCTTCTGGGGTGGATCGTGGGCGGGCCGTTGTTGATCTGGGTAGTTCTTGCGCTCGCTCTGACAGGAGTGACAGTCGTCCAGGCGTGGCCGGTGCGCGGGATTCTGGATGCGGAGAAGGCTCCTCCGTCGCCAGTGGTAGTCCCTACGATGGCGATGACCCCGGTTCCCGTCCTCTCCGACGAGTACCAACGCGAGCTGGAGAGACGGCGTGATCTCGCTCAGGTGTTCTCTGCCGCGGACTCGGCGGCGGTCTGGCACCTGGCTCGCGGCGATGCGGATATCGAGGCAACAGGCCGGGCGATGCCCGTGCTGGACTATCTCGTCTCAGTGATCAGTCCAAAGGCGGAGAGCCGATTGCCGAGGCCGCGGAAGTGGGAACACACTGTGGACGACGACATGACCTTCGAAAAGCATGCCGAGGCGATCATACAGGCAGTCCTCCCAGATCCAGCGGACGGCAGGCGAGGCGACCTTGCCGCGCAGCTCGGAATCGTGCTCGACAGATGGAACACATCGGGGGAGTTCGGCAAACTACTGAAGCAGCTGTATCCCGCCTCCCAGGCCATTTTGTAGTCGATAGACCACCTTGATCACTTCTGGCTGCGGCGGAAGCGTGGCCTGCCCTCGACGGATGCCGGCGACACGCCGGAGGAATCCGAACACGCAGCAGCGCTCGCCTGGGCCGGGTGGATCCGTCAGGAGGCGGACCGCGCCATCTCCTCCTGCGACCCGGCAGCTGACGTATATCACTCCGGACGAGGCGCCGTTGTCAGAATTGGACCGATTCATGCCGAAGGGCATGACCGCCTACTACCCACCCGACAATTACCATGCGTGGTGGGAGTCCGTGAACCGCGAACCTCAACATTCCGCATCTCCCTTTCCAGCGGGTGTATAGGAGTTGGAATCTCCTCTTCATCCCGCTAAGGCCACGCTCCGTGGCTAGCTGATCGTCGAAGTCGGTCGATGATCCGTTTGCGGACCTCGTCGAGCACGCTAGTCTCTGTTACCGATAGTAGCGATTCACTCTCTCTCGGTTCTGGAGGAAGCGTGGACAAGTCCGTGAGGCGGAAAGCCGCGGTTGTCGCGGTGTCTACGGCGGCGGCAGTGTTCGTCACCGTGGGGCCGGCGGCTACGAGCGCGCTGGCGTCGAGCTATCTCGGTGGCCCGGTGGATGAAAAGATCGCCAAGGATCATTGGGGTAAGGACGGCTGGGACGGCTGGGACGGCAAGGACCGGTGGGACGGTAAGGACGGGTGGGACGGCTGGNACGGTAAGGACGGGTGGGACGGCTGGAACGGTAAGGACGGGTGGAACGGTAAGGACGGCTGGAACGGTAAGGACGGGTGGGACGGTAAGGATCGGTGGGACGGCAAGGACGGCAAGGACGGCAAGGACGGTAAGGACCGGTGGGACGGCAAGGACGGTAAGGACCGGTGGGACGGCAAGGACGGTAAGGACCGGCGCCACAAGGACGACTGGGATTGGGATTGGGATTGGGACTGAGCTGACGAGAGGACCTGGACGGAACGCCACTGAAATACGGCGAACCGCTAGGAGAAACATGTAGCGGGGTTGGCGAGGGCGTCCGGCACGGGTTCCAATCGGCAATGACCGCCCGGGTTTTCCGGCCGCCGCGGCGCCGGACACCGTAGCTCTACGGTGTCCGGCGCTCGCGTCCCGTGGCCGCCACGCGCGGGTAGCGGGAAGGCGGCGCTCCGGCTCCCCTCCAGCGTCTATGACATCGTTGAGTGTGTCACGGACGACGGTGAGCAAGGCGATGAGCTGATCGTGTCTGGTGGCGGGGCCGCCGGCATGTCCGAGGATTGACCGATAGGCCGGACGGGGCCGGGTGACGCCCGATACCGGAGCCAATCTCAAGGCACCCTGAGAGCACGGGCGATCCGTCGTTGTTCGCTCTCGTAGGCCGCTGCCATCCGGTCGGCCTGGCTTTTCGGGATGCCGAGCCCGGCTGCGGCCTGCCGCCAGCCCGCCGTGGCGGTCTCCACCTCCCTGACGAGGTCGCGGGCCCTCGGCGGCGACAAGCGGAAGTAGTTGCCCACCGACAGCGCGAGGTCGATGCTTGCGTCGGTGTTGTCGAGATCGACGGCCGTGCTCAGCCGGGCCGGGTTGTCCGGATTGGGGTTGAGGTCGTAGGCAGGAGAGAGCGCCCAGCCGTCTCGCTCGCGCAGGAACGCGTGATTGCGCAGGTGGTCGTCGGTGTTCCCGGTCAGGATGGAGAACAGGATCCGCCGGTAGAGCTCACGCAGGTCGGCGTCAGCTCTCGGCGAGTAGCGTTCGATCACCTCGGCGATCTCGAGGTAGCTGCGAAGGTCCCCGTCGGAGGCCTCGAGCATTGTCAGGGCGCTTGCGAACCCCAGACGCCGCGCGCCGATGCGGTCGAAGCGGCTCAGGAGCAGTACGTGCCGGCCGGTAACGGTCAGCAGTTCCGACTCCGCCACGGTGAGCCCCGCTCTGCGAGCGAGCCTCAATTGTACCTCCTCCCAACCGGCCACGTCCCATTCGTCACTGTCCGAACGCGGGAACTTGGCGATCGAGAGCCGCCCGGACACGTCCCGCACCGCCGCCTTGGGGCGCGCGCCGCCGAGCGAGCTACCTGCGTCGATGAGGTCCGCGAGGTCGCGGTCGAAGTCGCCCTCCGCGCGGACGCGGTCGGCTGCTCGCATGAGCCGGGCCAGGTCGATCAGCCGTGGGACCGCGTGCCGGTGCGTCGAATAGTAGGTGGCGGTCGCCGGCTGGCGGAACCTGACACCTCCCTGGCGGGTGTCGTCGCGGACGCCGAGAAGGAAGTCGGCCTTACCGAGAGTGCGAGGTGTGGTCTCGGCGGCGCGGGCGCGCTCGCGCTCCTCACGCCTCATGAGGTTCTCACCCCATCGGTCGGGGGCGCTGTCGGCGAACGCGTTGAAGATGGCCGACCCCGCCGGCGTGTGGAAGACGCCGGCGGCTCTGGCCAGCGCCGGGTCGAGGTCGTATCCGGCCGGGTTGGTCAGGTAGGCGTCGGCATATCGGAACGTGGCGCTCTGTCCGCCGCGGTTGTGAAGCCACAACGTCCCTGCGGCGGTCTCCTGCCCGTCGATCTCGACGGTGACCTCGACAGGATCCCGTCCGGCCATCAGCGCCGTACTCGCTTGGGGAGGATCTCGTCCATGCGCAGCCGGCCGACGTCGGTCTCGTACGGGTCGGTGGCCCTGACGACGGCATCCATGATCCCGATGGTGCGTAGCACCCTGAACAGGTTCTCGGTGCTCGCGGTGCCCTTACCCTGCTCGATGGCGCGCAGCGTGTCCCGGGAGATCCCGGCTCGCTGGGCGACCTGGGCCGCGGTCAGCCGGTTCAGCTTCCGCCAGGTCGACACATGCTCGCCGAGCAGACGCAGCGACCGCGCCACCGACAACGGCGTGGCATGCGAGGCCCTGTCGCCGACCATAGCCAACATCATACGAGTCTACGGCGGTTAAGTTCGCCGTTAAGTGCGGCTCCTCCGTGTGGTGGCCGACCAGGTGGGGCAGGCCGGGGCGAAGACGGTCATGACGGGTAGATCGCGTGCCCACCCGAGCCGTCTGAGCCAGTGGCGGTCTCCGGATTCCACGTCCTTGGCTTTNTTNACCCATTTTNCCAGCGTCATCTCATGGACGCCGATGTTCCGGGCGACCTCGGCGACCGGACGGCTGCCGTCGATGACGAAGGCTACCGCTTGCTCCTTGTACTCCTCGGTGAATCCGCGACGTGTCGCGCCCATAGCTCGCTCTCCCGGCAGATCGGGCAGCTACCTCAGGTATCCACCGAAGCGGGTACGATCCAGGCATCAGTCGCAAGACCCTACAAAAGCTCAGTTGACTGGCAGGGCGCTGATATCCGAACCCTGCGATATTCGACGATCTTGGTGTTGTGTGACGCCGGCATCGGGTCTCGTCTCCTGGAGCCCGCCGGTCCGAAGCGAGCTGTCGCGGGCGCGGCGTGACCATCTTCCTGATTCCACACCAGCTGGCCAGGGCGGAGCGGCTGTGGACCGGGTCTCGATCCTGACACCACGCTGCGTCTGATCGGCCGCGCCGGCGGAGTTGCGCACCCGGCCGTTCGCCCGCAGGCTGGAGATTCGGGGCCGCACCGTGCCGTCTGACCCGGACTTCATCGGTGTCGGCGGATGGCACCGCGATCTGTCCGGCGCTTCCTGCTGACCCTGCGGATGGGTGGCTTGGCCATCGGCTTTGTTGTCATGTCCGATCGTGCCCAACTGGGTGAGATCGTCCGGCGGGCGCGGAATGGGCGGCGGAATGGACGGCTGTGGACGAACATCGGCAGCATCGCAACTCTCGACGATGCCGTCGCGGCCTTCGGCCCGACCGGGCGGATCGGCGGGCAGACGATCGTCCGCGTTCGTCCGTGAGCGACACGTGCCCACCACTGTGCCCAAGACAAATGGCCGGGGAGGCAGTTACCCATGAAGGCGATCGTCGTGACGGACCAGGCTGCGGGAACGGCCGGGATGAGCCTGGTGGAGCGGCCCGAGCCGTCGGCGGCGATCAACGACGTCGTCGTTGAGGTTCATGCGTCGGGTTTCGTCCCGACTGAGATGGCGTGGCCCTCGACCTGGACCGATCGTCTCGACCGTGACCGAACACCGTCGATCCCCGGGCATGAGCTGGCCGGAGTGGTCACGGTCCTCGGCTATGGCACGACGGGGCTGTCGGTGGGACAGCGGGTGTTCGGCCTCTCGGACTGGCATCGCGACGGCACCCTGGCGCAGTATGTGGCCGTCGAGGCACGCAATCTCGCACCGCTCCCGGGCGACGTCGACTTCACGGTGGGCGCGAGCCTGCCGATTTCGGGGCTGACCGCGTGGCAGGGGCTGTTCGAGCACGGCCGCCTTCAGGCGGGGCAGAGCGTGCTCGTGCATGGCGCGGCCGGCGCAGTCGGGACGATGGTGACGCAGCTCGCGCGCGAGTTCGGTGCGTACGTCATCGGCACCGGACGCGCTGCCGACCGGCAGAAGGCGCTCGACTTCGGCGCGCAGGAGTTCGTCGACCTTGAGAACGACGCGCTGGAGGACGTAGGCGGGGTCGATCTGGTCTTCGATGTCATCGGCGGCGACATCCAGAAGTGGTCCGCGGGTCTGGTTCGAGCCGGGGGAACGCTGGTGTCCGTCGTCGGACCGGTCGGGGCGCGGCCCGCCGACGGCCTGGCAGTCGACTTCGTTGTCGAGTCCGATCGCGTTCAACTGGGTGAGATCGTACAGCGGGTGCGCGACGGACGGCTGCGAACGAACATCGGCAACGTCGCGACCATCGACAATGCCGTCGCCGCCCTCAATCCGACCGAGCGACGTAAGGGAAAGACGATCATCAACCTTCGTCCGTGAGGACTTCGGGGACAGCGACCGGTCCTGCCCTCCTCATGGATCAGCGTCAGCCGTGTGGCCAGGCGAGGGGTCGATTGGTCCGCATTCGTCTGCGAGGCGGTGTGAGGTGGAGGACGGGATCGGCGGGCAAGGGTTTGTGGCACAGCGTGTACGCACCGTTCGTGGGGGCGTCAGCGTGGGTCGGTGCCGCCGACGAACCAGCCGCTTCCGCGCGAGTTCATCCACATCCCGGAACGGACGAACACGAGTGACCTCGTCCTCAGCCTGACCGGGGGTGTCAGCGACCTTGAGGCGGCACTTCGTGACTATGTGATCACGGATGCCTTGGTGGTCAACGAGGGTTGGGCGCGCTCTCGGGCCTTGAGACCGTGCCCAACCTCCACAACTTTCTGGCGCGGACGGGTCGCGGCGTCTGGTGCGGACGGGTCGCGGCGTCTGGTGCGGACGGGTCGCGGCGTCTGGTGCGGACGGGTCGCGGCCGGCGGCCGGGGCTCCCGCGGCACCACGATGTCGAGACCCGGTCCGCCATGGGTCATGTTGGTGAATTGAGTTCACAGATGCTAATCTGCCCCCTGGATGTCCGTTAGGTCTGAGATGGGGACCGAAGAGGGCCGGCACGGTGCCACCGGGCCGGGAATCGGTCGCCCGGCGTCCTGCCAGACTGGTCGGGCTGTTCACCAAGGGGGGTATCAGGTGCCGAGTTCGACGACCGAACGTGCTCCGTCAGCACGCCGCGTCCGCCAGCAGGCCATGGGCGGGACGGGGCCGGGCCCGGGGGCGCCGGCATCTGACGAGCGTCCCGACATCGGCGCGCTGGTGGAGGTCCGTGGTCAGAAGTGGGTGGTCGCGGACATCGACGGACCGGCCGCCGGCGGGGCGAGGTGGATCGCGGCGGACGTGGGCGCGGCGGACGTGGGCGCGGCGGATAAGGCGGACGCGGCGGGGCCTGACGCCGTCGGGGACGGAGCGGCGCCGAGCACGAGCACGTTGGTCATCCTCCAGAGTGTGGAGGACGGTCGCTACGGCCACACCGTCGAGGTGATCTGGGAGGTCGAGCCGGGCCGGCGGGTCCTGCCCAGCGGTTCGCTGCCCGACGTCACCCGGGGCGGCTTCGACCCACCGGGCCGGCTGGCCGCCTTCCTCGACGCGGTGCGCTGGTCGGCGGTGACCTCCGCGGACGCCCGGCGGCTGCAGGCCCCGTTCCGCTCGGGGGTGGCCGTCGAGGACTACCAGCTCGAGCCGGTGGCGCGCGCCCTTGCGGCGCCCCGGGTGAACCTCCTGCTCGCCGACGATGTCGGCCTCGGTAAGACCATCGAGGCCGGGCTGGTCGCCGAGGAGCTGCTGCTGCGGCACCGGGCGCGCCGCATCATGATCGTCTGTCCGGCCGGGCTCACCCTGAAATGGCGCGACGAGATGGCCGAGAAGTTTGGCCGCGATTTCACGATTATTGACGCGGAGCGCTGCGCGGCGGTCCGTCGCTCGCACGGCAGCGCGGCGAACCCGTTCGAGGTCTACCCGCTGACGATCGTCAGCCTGCCCTGGCTGCGTGGCCCGAAGGCGCAGCGGCTGCTCGACGAGGTGCTGCCCGGCGATGGTCAGCCGACCTACCCGCGGACCTTCGACCTGCTCATTCTCGACGAGGCCCATCACATCGCCCCGGCCGCGCCCAGGCAGGTCTACGCCGTCGACTCCCAGCAGACCAAGCTGATCCGCCGGCTCGCGCCGCACTTCACCCACCGGCTGTTCCTGTCCGCCACCCCGCACAACGGCTACCTCGCCTCGTTCACCGCGCTGCTGGAGATCCTCGACGACCAGCGGTTCGCCCGTGGCGTCGAGCCGGACCGGACGGCCGTGGACGAGGTCGTGGTCCGCCGGTTGAAAAGCAGCATCGAGAACGCGGACGGCACCCCGCGGTTCCCCCGGCGCCGCTCGATCGACATGCCGGTGGTCTATCCGGACGGCGAACGGGAGATCCACGGCCTGCTCAAGGAGTTTGCCGCACTGCGCCGGGCCCGGCTGGATTCGCCGCGCGGCCGCAAGGCGACCGACCTGGTGACCCTGCTGTTGAAGAAGCGGTTGTTCTCCTCCCCGGCGGCGTTCGGCCACACCGTGGGCGTCTACCGGGAGACCCTCGTGTCCCGGCACGGGCGCCCGGTCCACGCGTCCCGCCTCGCGGACGAGGCCGAGCCGGGGATGCCTGGGCCGGGGATGCCCGAGCCGTGGATGCCCGAGCCGTGGATGGAGGACTACTTCGACGACGTCGCGACCCTGGACGACGAGCAGCTCGCCGACGCCGAGGACGACGCCCTCGGCCGGATCGGGCCGATGCAGCTCGATCCCACCGACGGCGAGATCGAGCTGCTGGACCGGATGCGGCGCTGGGCGGACGCCCACGAGGCCGAGCCGGACGCCAAGGCCCGCGCGCTGCTCGATTATCTGAACGCGGTGTGCCGGCCGGACGGGCGGCACTGGTTCGATGAGCGGGTCGTCGTGTTCACCGAGTACCGCGACACGCAGATCTGGCTCGCCGGACTGCTGCGCCAGGAGGGGCTCGCCGGGGAGCGGCTCGGCCTGTTGCACGGCGGGCTGTCCGTTGACGAGCGCGAGCAGCTGCGGCTCGCCTTCCAGGCCGAACCGAGCGAACATCCGATGCGGGTCCTGCTCGCCACCGATGCGGCGAGTGAGGGCATCGACCTGCAGAATCACTGCCATCGGCTGGTCAACTACGACATCCCGTTCAACCCGAACAAGCTGGAGCAGCGGATCGGCCGCATCGACCGGTACGGGCAGCGCCGTTCCCCGGAGATCCGGCACTTCGTCGGCTCCGGCTGGTCGGGCAGCGTCGATTCCTTTGAGGCCGACCTGGAGTTCCTGTCGCGGGTGGTGAAGAAGGTCGCGCAGATGAAGGCCGACCTCGGGTCGGTCAACGCGGTGCTCTCCGATCGGGTGCAGCGTCGGATGCTGGGGGAGCGGATCGACCTCGGTCCCGACGACCTCGACGTCGGTCCGGGCGGCTCCGTGGCCGCCGGAGGCACCGTCCCGGTCGCGGAGAACGTGCGCGAGCAGGTGCGCCGGCTGCGGGCGAACCTCGACGACACGGTCCGCGAGCTCGGCATCACCCCGGCGGCGGTGCGCCGCGTCGTCGGCACGGCACTGAGCCTCGCCCGCCAACAGGCACTCACCCCGTACGTCGACGAGAAGGAGCACGCCGAGGGACTGTTCACGGTGCCGACGCTCACCGGCTCGTGGCAGCGCGCCTCCGCGGGACTCACCGAGAAGCTGCGCCGTGAGGACCTTCCCCCGGGCACGCCGCCGCGCCAGCGGCCGATCACCTTCGACTCGGCCATGGCGAAGGACCGCGACGACGTCGTGCTCGCGCACCTCGGCCACCGCCTCGTCGACATGTCGACAAGGCTGCTGCGGGGCGCCGTCTCCAACGCCGACGTCGGGCTGCACCGCGTCACCGCCGTGCGCTCGGACGATCCGCGCTGCGAGGAGGTGCTGATCGGCGCGTTCTCCCGGTTCGTGCTGGTGGGCGCGGACGGCGTCCGGCTGCACGAGGAGGTCCTGTACGCGGGCGGCTGGGCGCCGGCGACCGGGCGGTTCCGCCGCCTGGAGAACCTGACGGTCCTCGGCGATCTCGTCGGTACCGCGCTCGCCGCCGGCCGGCCCGTCTCCGGGGAGACGCGGGAGCGGCTCGCCGAGCGCTGGCCGGCGGTGCGGCCCGGGGTGCTCTCCGCCCTGGAGTGGCGGACGAGGACCCGCCAGGAGTCGCTGACCCGCCTTCTCGGCCAGCGCCGGGCCGCCGAGGAGAATCGGATCACCACTATCCTCGATCAGTTCGCCGCGACGCTGCGCGGTGCGATCGAGGATCCGGAGAACGACGAGGACGCCCTGTTCAGCCGGTTCGAGATCGCCAGGAGCCGCGAGGAGCTGGCCCAGTACCGCAAGGACCGGCAGGCGTGGCAGGACCGGCTCGACCGGCTCGACCAGGAACGGCGACGGGAGCTCGACGTGATCGCGCAGCGATACCGTGACCCGAGGCAGCACCAGTTCCCCGTCGCGGTCGTCCTGGTCGTGCCGGCAGCGGAGGAGGCGCGATGAGTACCGTGGGTGCCACCACGCGGGGCCGGGGCATCCCCGGAGGTCGCGGCAGCGGTGGCGGCAGCGGCAGCGGTGGCGGTCGGCGCCGGCCGCCCGCGCCGGACGGCTCCGCGCAGCACCGCGAATGGCTGAGCCTCATCGAGGTCAGCGGGCCGTTCCTCAGCCTGCCCGTGCTCCGGCGGGTCTGGCCGACGCTCGACCCGCTGGAGAAGAAGACCCGGGAACGCCTGCGCCGGGAGCACACCGCCTGGCTGGACGATCCCGTCGGCGGCCAGGCGGCCTGGGTGCGTTTCGTTCTCGGCGAGCTACTCGGCTGGGGGAACACGCTCGTCCTGCCCGATGGCACGAACGGCGCGGGTGGCGCGGACGGCGCGAACGGCGCGAACGGCGCGCTGCGCTCGTTCACCGTCGACGTCGGCGAGCACGACGCGCACCTCGTGCCGTCCTTCATCCTCGTCGATCCGGACACAGCGGACACAGTGGCCGCGGGGGACACAGTGGCCGCGGGGGACACAGTGGCCGGGGGGTCGTCCGAGGTGAAACCGGACGCGGTCCGCGTGCTCGGTCTGGTCGTCGCGCCGTCACAGTCCCCGACGGCGCGGATCGCCGGGCAGGCCTGGGCTGCGACGCCGGTGGACCGGGCGGCGATCGCCTGCCGGCATCACGGGATCGAGCTCGCGCTGGTGACGAACGGCCGGCAGTGGGCGTTGGTTTGGGCGCCGCGCGGCGGGGTGACGGCGACGGCGGTGTTCGACGCGGTGTCCTGGCCGGAGGCGGCCGAGCGCGACGTCGTGCGGGCGTTCGTGTCGTTGCTGTGCCGGCGGCGCTTCTTCGGCGTACCCGACGACGAGACGCTGGTCCCGTTGCTGAAGGCGAGCCTCGGCAGCCAGGAGGAGATCACCGAGGCGCTCGGCGTCCAGGTTCGCCAGGCCGTGGAGCTGCTCGTCGCCGCCTTCGGCCGCTGGCACGTCGCCGAGCGGGACCGGGGTGGCGCCGGGCTGCGCGACGTCGGCGCGCACGACGTCTACCGGGGCGCGGTCGCGGTGATGATGCGCATCGTCTTCCTGCTCTACGCCGAGGAACGCGGCCTGCTGCCCGCCGGCAACGACCTGTACGCGAGTACCTACTCCGCCGGCCGGCTGTGCGCCGAGCTGGAACAGCAGCTTTACGACGGCGCGACCGAGGACGACCTGGAGCAGTCGACGGCGGCCTGGCACCGGCTGCGCGCCCTGTTCACCGCCGTGTACGCGGGGGTCGATCATCCCCGGCTGCGCATGCACGCCTACGCCGGTTCGCTGTTCGACCCGGCCGCCCATCCGTGGCTGCCACTCGGCGTGGACGACCGCACGGTGCTGCACATGCTGCGTGCCGTCCAGTACATCCAGGTCGGCAGCGGGAAGTCCCGGGAGCGGCGGACGCTGAGCTTCCGCTCGCTGGACGTCGAGCAGATCGGTTACGTCTACGAGGGTCTGCTCTCCTACGATGCCGAACGCGCCCCGGCCGCGGAGGTGGTCGTCGGCCTGGCCGGCCGGGAGGGGCTGGAGGCCGAGGCGAAGCTGTCCGAGCTGGAGGAGCTCGCCTCGCGTCACCGGGGCCGCCCGCTGCTCGCCGCCGCGCTCGCCGAGAGGTTCGCCGCCAGCGGGATCGGCGCGCCGAAGGCGGTCGAGCGCCGGCTCGTTCCGTTGGAGGCCGGCGAGCGGGAGGAGGCCCGCAAGGCCCTGCTCGCCGTGACCCGCGGCGACTACCCGACCGCCGAGCGGCTGCTGCCGTTCCACGGCCTGCTGCGCACGGACCTGCGCGGCCAGCCCGTCGTGGTCCTGGAGGACGGGCTGTACGTCACCGAGTCGCCGCTGCGGAAGAACACCGGCACCCACTACACCCCCAGGTTCCTGGCCGAGGAGGTCGCGGACAACACCCTGGAGCCCCTGGTCTACGCCCCCGGGCCGTTGCAGACCGCCGACCGGGGCGCCTGGCGGCTGCGGTCCAGCGCCGACATCCTGTCGCTGAAGGTCGCCGACATCGCGATGGGCTCGGCCGCGTTCCTCGTCGCCGCCGCCCGCTACCTCGGCGACCGGCTGGTGGAGGCGTGGATCCGTGAGGGTGACCCGCGGGCCGCCGGGCACGCCGGGTACGCCGGGTACGCCGGTGACGCCGACGCGGACGACGTCACCGTCGAGGCCCGCCGGCTGGTCATCGAGCACTGCCTGTACGGGGCGGACATCAACCCGATGGCCGTGGAGATGGCGAAGCTGTCGCTCTGGCTGGTGTCGATGGACCCGCGCCGGCCGTTCACCTTCCTGGACGACCGGCTCGTCTCCGGCGACTCCCTGCTCGGTATCACCTCGGTCGAGCAGCTGGAGTACATGCACCTCGACCCGGCCAAGGGCCGGAAGATCCACTCCGACATCTTCGGCTGGACCGCCGGCGTCCGTGAACTGGTCCGCGACGCCGCCGGGCGGCGCCGGGACCTTGTCGAGACCGACGGCTCGTCTCTGGCGGGACTTGCGAGGAAGCGCAGGCTCCTGTCGGGGGTGGAACACGACACCGAGCGGCTGCGGCTCTTCGCCGACCTGACTGCCGGCGCCGCGCTCGTCGGCTATCAGAAATGGTCGGGGACGAGTAACCCGCATGCCCGCGCCGAGATCGACGAGGAGAAGAAGGCCAGCCGGGAAAGCTTCTCCCTGACCGCGGCCCGCCTCGCTGATGAGGTCACCGGCAAGCGGGATGAGACCGAGGCCCGGAAAACGGCACAGTCCTGGTTGGCCACCGATTACGTTCCCGGCGGTTTCCGGCGGAAACCCCTGCACTGGCCGCTGGTCTTCCCCGAGGTCTTCGAGGAGGGCGGTTTCGACGCCGTCCTCGGCAACCCCCCGTTCCTCGGTGGCCAGAAGCTGACCGGTGCACTGGGCGTGGCGTATCGCGAGTACCTCGTCGAGGAGATCGGCGGGGGNGNACGGGGGNGCGCCGATCTGGTCGCCTACTTCGCGCTGCGTGCGCACTCTCTGCTCAACGGTGGCGGTCAGACGGGGCTGATCGCGACGAACACCCTGGCCCAGGGCGATACCCGTGAGGTCGGCCTTGACCAGATTGTCGCTGACGGGAACGTCATCCGCCGGTCGATCAAGAGCCGGCCCTGGCCGTCGAAGTCCGCGGTCCTGGAATTCAGCGCCGTCTGGACCACAGGGCAGATCGGGCCGGCCGCAGCCCGGTTCGCCGACGGCGTCCAGACCCCCGTGATCGCACCCTCCCTGGAGCCCGAGGCACGAGTGTCCGGAAATCCTCACCGGCTGGAAAAAAGCGCAGGAATCTCCTTTATTGGAAGTTATGTCCTGGGTCTTGGCTTCACGATGGAACCCGCCGAGGCCCGCGCGTTGATCGCGAAGGATCCGCGTCATACCGACGTGCTGTTCCCCTATCTGAACGGTCAGGATCTCAACTCGCGCCCCGACTGCTCGGGCAGTCGTTGGGTCGTCAATTTCCACGACTGGCCTGAGGACCGCGCAAAGCGGTACCGCGACTGTTACGACCAGGTCCGCCTCCTCGTCAAGCCAGAACGTGACCTCAATCGCTTTAGTAAGTCGGCCCGTGAGCGGTGGTGGCGATACGAGCGTTCCAGGCCTGAACTCTACGGCGCTATCGCAGGTATCGGGCGGGTAATCGTCATCACTCTTGTGAGCCGCACGGTGATGCCGGTGATGGTGCCGACCGGGCAGGTGTTTTCGCATATGCTCGGGGTCTTCGCAACGGACGACACGGCAATGCTGGCCTTGCTCTCCAGCTCGCCGCATTACTGGTGGGCGGCCTCGCGGGCGTCGTCGATGAAGGCCGATCTTCGGTACACGCCGTCGGACGTGTTCGAGACCTTGCCGTTGCCTGAACTGACGGGGGAGATGCGGGAATTGGGGGAGGGGTTGGACGGGTTCCGGCGGGAGGCGATGCTGGCGCGGCAGTCAGGGCTCACCAAGACGTACAATCTGGTTTTCGATCCGGGCTGCAACGATGCCGATATCGCCGAGCTGCGGGAGATCCACCGGCTCATCGACGAGGCGACCTTTCGGGCGTACGGGTGGGTCGATATGATCGACCGGGGCCTGGACCACGGCTTTCATCCGGCCGGGAAGTACACTCGGTACACGATCGGGCCGTGGGCGCAGCGCGAGGTGCTCGACCGCCTCCTCGAACTGAACCACGCCCGGTACGCCGAGGAGGTCGCCGCCGGCCTGCACGAGAAGGGCGCGAAGAAGAAAGGCGCCCGCGCCAGGGCGGCCGCATCGCCGGACCAGGGGTCGCTGCTTGACCTGTAGCCGGAGACAGCGAACGACACCCTACGTTTGACGCCGGGCCGCCCGCCCGATTTCCAGGTGACCGGTCCGCGAGAGTTCTCCATTCGCCTTGTCCACCGGCCGAGCCACGCGCGCGGTCGACATTCTGCCGTGCCCGGATTCTCGGGGGGATCCGGGCACGGCCATCCTCCATCCACCTTTTCCGACTTTTCCGAAGCTGTTGACAGAAAGCTCGAAGCGATTCAGAATCGTTGTTGTCCGGGATTGATCTGATCGGCTGGCGATAGCGGGACCTCGCCGCCTTTCTCGGATACCGACGGGTTTCACGGCCGTCCTGTCGGTACATTCTTGCGACCTCGCCCGTCTGCCCAGGCAGCCGGCATCGACCCGCAGCCTGATATTCGACGTCTCGTTCACCACTCTCATCGGCGTGCTATGGCGCGCGCCTTTTCACGGGGGATCTCATGAGTACTGCACGTTTCGCCGTCGCCGCGGTTCTCACTGGCCTGATCGGCCTCACCGGGCTCACCGGCTGCAACCTGGACGACACCTCCGTCTCCTCGACCGGCGCGACGGCCGCGCCCGGCGGTGCCGCGGCGGCCGGCGGGGCCTCCCAGGGGGCGAAGCAGGCCCAGTACGGCGAGGTACTCCAGGTCAGCAAGGGCGGCGAGGTCGCCGCGACGGTGAGCGTCGCCGCGCCGAAGGCGGTCCCGTCCTTCTTCTCGGGTTTCAGCAAGCCCACCAGCGGCCCGGCGTTCGCGACCTTCATGGTGTCGTTCACCTCGGCGAAGGCCGGCTTCGCCGTCAACCCGTTCGACTTCTTCGTCCGCACTCCGGACGGTGCGCGGGTCCAGCCAACGATCGGCTGCGAGCCGGCGTTCAACGCGGCGACCCTCGGCCAGGGGGAGAAGTACCAGGGCTGCCTGACCATCGACGCGGCCCACGGCGTCCTCGTCTACGCCTCCGGCCTGTTCGGCGCGACCGGCCTCGTCGAGTGGCCAGGCTTCTGACCGTCGACCGGCGGCGGCGAGCCACCCCGTACGACACACACCGAGGAGAAGAGAGATCCGGAATGGCCATCATCATGCGGCTCCCCGACGGTTCCATCGAGAGCATCGCGACGACCCACGGCGGTGCGGACGGCAGTCACCTTCGATGCGAACTGATAACCGTTCGACCGGGTGATGAGCGGTACGAGGAGCTGAACGCCCGGTTGGCGGGTCGCCCGCGCCGGGCGAAGAAGGCGCACGGCGTCCTCCGCCGCATCATTCGCGTCGTCCGTCCGGGGCGGCGGGCATGATCCGCCGCGGTGAGCAGCGGCTGGGGCACCGCTGCGGCCCACGCCGCGACCTGACCTGCATTGACGAGCAAGATGTCCATTTTTGTGGATGCACTTTTCTGGCCCGGCTCGGAGACCGTCATCCCAGGTCACGGAATTTTTGACATTCAGCAAGGAAAGGGCGAGGCCAGGGCCTCCGGGCCCCAGTCGGGCCGCTCTCCTGGCACTTCTGGCGTTCTCCAGACACGACCTACTTCTCCATGTAACAATACGATCATGAGCCTTTCGGCTGGCAAGAAGGGGAGAACCGCATGAGTAATGTCACGAATCTGACCGTTCTGATCGACAGCGAGCCCGCGCCGAGCGGCTGGATAAAGATCGACAAGGATCTCAATGCTGGCGCGGGCGGCGCTTATCTGTATTTCGCCTATGAGAAAGGTGCCGGAGATCCCATCACCAACATAATCTTCCTGCTCAACAAGGACGAGTCTGCTCCACCGAGCTATCACCGTATCGACGTCGATCTCAACAAAGGTGCTGGCGGCGCTTACATTTATGCTGCCTTCACTCGGGAGCCCGCCCTGGGCAGCCCGATAGAGGATCTGGATGTCATACTCGGTGACAACAGTGGGATTCAGCCGCAGGCACCGTGGCGGCGTATCGACGTTGATCTCAACAAGGGCGCTGGTGGTAAGTACATTTACCTTGTGTACAGAACCGCTTAAAAATCTAGGTTTTAGGTCGCTGACGAGTCTGTAGACGTAGCAAGGCGTACATACGGCCCCTGGCGCGCGCAGCTCAGGCGGCCATGAACGCGAAACCCCTCCCAGTCACGGGAGAACGGGCGGGGAGGGGTCTGCTGCGGGGAATCTTCCGGAACTGGATGTCGAACCGCTCAAAAGTCCGGGCTTCATAGCTGGGGACCGGGCCGTTGACTAATCTCACCATGTGCTGCCCGCCTGGCGTCACGAGATCTATGAACCAGTTGTGTCGGGATAGGCGGCGTCGAGGTGGCCTCCGACGGCGGTAGAGGGAATGCGTGCTGATTGCTACTCATTTCCTTCCGGTGTGAAGACAATCCATTCTCCGGGTTTGCGAACGGTGAAGCCGGATCTGTTCCGCGCGTGCGATGGAGACCTCGCGTGGAGTGGGCGTTGGCCCGTCGAGGAGGGCTGCCTTTCGTTCGGCTGCGGTGGCGGCCGGGATGCCACCGTCGGGTCGGGGCCGCGGGGGTTCCTGGGAGTCGGGTGACGATCCGATGGGTGCGTCGAGAAGATCGAGTTTGCGTTGGAGGACGGCGGGCTCGGGGCCGGTCTGGCTCGTCCGGGTGGATGCCGGGGTGTCGGGTGGAGCGGTAGCGTCACGGGGCATGGGCGCTCACGCGCCGATTGTGGGGTTTTCGGTGGTGACTGTCGAGGGTCTACCCGACTTCTCGGCGTAGCTATCGGGCTGGCCGCGCCCGGTCGACAGCCGGCCGGTTCGCAGAGGTGTTGCCCGTCCGCCGAGCCGTCCGCCGCCGGTGCGGCTGCTCGCCGAGCGGACCGGCCTGCGGACGGGGTTGTCGGCGGCGATGCGTCGGCGGGAGTTCGTCCCGGTGTACGACCGGGGCAGGTCCTGGTCGATGTGGCGGGTGCGCCCCTCTTCCACCCCGGCCCGTGACTACATCACGTCACCACCGGCCGTTACTGAATGGTAGGCGGGAAAATGTGGATCATGGTGTACCGCGGAGAGCCCCTAAAGCCGCCTGCCACCATCCGCAGGCGAAGCACCATAATTCAGTGACAACACATCCGTTCTCCCTCGGCACCGGCAGCGCCGCAGGTCAGCCGGCCGTCCGATGGAGGTGGCGGGGAACGCCGAGCATACCTAGACGCGATTGAGGGGCCGGGACGTGAGCGACAACCCGACGGATGACCGCTGGAACACGCCAGTGGAGCGGGTGGAGACGGTGGAGCGGGTGGAGCTGCGGACGGACGTGCCGCATTCCGCGCGGATGTACGACTACTTTCTGGCTGGCAAGGACAACTTCCCCGCTGACAGGGAAGCCGCCGAGCGGGCGCTGGAGGTATTCCCGGCCCTGCGCATCGCCGCCCAGCAGAACCGGGCGTTCGTCCACCGCGCCACCCTGTTCCTTGCCAAGGAGGCGGGTATCCGCCAGTTTCTTGACATCGGCACCGGCATCCCGACCTCGCCGAACCTGCATGAGGTCGCCCAGGGTATCGCTCCCGACACGCGGGTGATCTACGTGGACAACGACCCGTCGACCCCATGGACGCACACACCAGCAAGGCCCCGCGACTGTCGGACCCTCAGCGCCGTGCGCTGACCCTCGTTCACGAAGGCACCGTCTTCTACCGGGCCGACAGCTTCGGTCACGGCTACTTCTCGGCGCGCGGCGCGTCCGAGATCAAGCTCAACGCCCGGACGATCGACAGCCTAGTCAGGCACGGCCTGATCGTCGAGGTTCCTGACCGGTTCCGTGACCTGCGCGGGGGGCTGGTTCGTATCCGGCCCTACCGGCTGACCGGCGCGGGCCGCACCGCTCTGGGGCTTGTCGAGGAGGCTCCGTCCGGCGACGTCCCGGCGACGGTGGACGTTGCCGACGTCGAGGTTGGCATGGCCACGTCGCTGGGCTGGGTGGACTACGTCTCCCGGCTGGACGGTGGCGGGGCCATCGTCTACTACCGGCCGTTTGATCGGTCTGCGCTCACGTGCCGCGCGTGGCCTGCTGGGGAGCGGCTGACGCTCGTTTCCTGCCCGCACGTCCCCAACTTCTTCGATCGCTCCCGCTGTGCGAAGTGCGGTCACGAGCTGGGGAGCGTGGCCGCGTGAGGCCCAATATCACACTCTGGTCGGACACACGGGACACGGCGTACGGTTCTGGGGTGGTTCGCAAGCTGCGCACGATCGGCTACCGGCGGATCTCCGATGACCGTGAAGGGATCGAAGCCGGGGTCACCCGCCAGGACGAGGACATCCGGGAGCTGGCCNCCAGGCGTGACGATGTCGACCTGATCGACGTGCTGACCGACAANGACCTGTCGGCCACGAAGGACTACCGGCCGGAGTTCGAACACATCCTGGCCATGGCCGCCGCTCGCGAGATCGACGCGGTGATCTCGTGGACGTCGAACCGGTTCCTGCGCAACCGGCCCGACCGGATGCGCGTGATCGAGCTGTTCAGGGACCGCAACGTCATCCTGGTACCGGTCAAGGGCACCACCATGGACTTCACGTCCGCCGATGNCCGGATGATGGCCGACATCATCTTCTCGATCGACGCGGGCGAGGCCGAACGCACGGCGGAGCGTGTCTCGCGGGCCGCCCAGCAGCGGGCAGAGCAGGGCCGCCACCACGGCGGACGCCGGGCCTACGGCTACGGGCCGATCGTCGCCACCGACCACGCGGGCAAGCCGGTACGGGACTTCCACGCGGTCATCCCCGAGGAGACGGCGGTCATCCGCCGTATCGCCGCTGACGTGCTGGCGGGCGTGCCGTTGGGCGCCATCGCGCGCCAGCTTCAGGCGGACGGTGTGGCGACCGTGACGGGCCGTCCGTGGGACCCGACCACGCTCAAGGAGATGATGGTCAACCCGCGTCTGATCGGGATGCGCGGCTACCAGACCCGCAGCACGCGGCGCAGCACGGGAGCCATCGCGGTCATGGGCCAAGCGGCGTGGCCCGCTGTGCTGGACGTCGACACGTGGGAGCAGGTCCGGGCGATCCTGACCGACGCACGGCGGCGGACCAACACCGATGCGCAGAAGGTGCGGCGCCTGCTGGCCGGGTTCGTCTACTGCGCGTCCTGCGGGCACAAACTGACCGGGAACGGCACGAACGGCACGCGGCTCTACTGCCAGCGGCGCGACGGCCGCTGTCCGGCCAAGGTCCGCATCGGGGAAGCCTTCCTCGTCGGGCTGGTCTCCGCTGCCGTGCGGAAGCGTCTGGACGAGCTGGTTCTCCAGCCTGCCGCGACGGAGGACCCTGGGGCCGCCGCGCTGGCGACGCTGGAGGCCCGCAAGAGCGCGCTGGCGGACCGGTGGGCGTCCGGGAAGATGGAAGACGACGCCTACGACGACGCCCACAAGGCCATCGTCCGCCAGATCCGCGAGACCGAGGCCCGGATGCACACCAGCGCGCGACGACGCGCCACGCTGCCCGTGGACGGCGCCGCGGGCTGGGACGGACTCGGCGAGGACATCGCGGCCAAGCGGGTCATCCTCACCCAACTGATCGACGGCGTGATCGTCGGCGGGAACGGAACCGTCGAGGGCGACAAGGCACAGCGCGTACGGATCGTGTGGCGAGACCTCAACGACCCCCGGTAGCCCCCCACCGCCGACGAAGGCCCCCGGCAGCTTGCCGGGGGCCTTCGTCATACCTGCCCGCCATGGCGGCTGAGAGCCACGCTGGCACGCCGAACCGCCCTTCCGGCCCCCTCTTCCCCCCTGCTGCGTCCGTGGACTTGTTGGCGGGCCGAGCGTGCGGGGCCAAAGAGTCGGCGGGAGTGCCACCGTCACGGGGGCGCCGTTGCCCGCGCCGTGACGGAGGCACGCTGTGCACGATCTCGACAGCTCGAACGGGGCGCGCGGCACCGTGCCGGCAAACGCCCCCAATGGGACAGGATGCGATGGCACAGCGGGATCGTGCAAAGCCAGCGGCACAGCGCGTCCGGGACACCAGGGCCTTGACCTGCGACGCTGTGACACGCGCGGCCGATGCCAGCGATCAATGGTCCACATTGACCAGTCCGCGACCAGTCCGCTGTGACTACCCGCGCTGGGCGCCCAATCTGCACAGCGATCTTGCACGACAACCATGGTTGTCGGAGCACGGGCGACAACGACGGTTGTCGCATGGCCGACGACGGGCTCACCACCACGAACCGGCCGCGCGTGTCCCTCGCCAGTTGCGCTGAGGCGCCGCCAGAGTGCCTGAGGCATCCCGACGCGCTGGACAGGTCAGCCGATAGCCCTACGGCTTGCGGGCCACGCCGATGACATGAGCGCTCGTTCCGAGCATCGACGGTTCGGTTTCGGTCAGGCGGACCGCCCTGAGCAGATCGCCAGGGTCGGCCATCCGCTGTTCCAGGTCGCCCAGCAGCCAGGCGAAACCCTCCACCGCGACCAGGCGGATGTCCTGGTAGCCGGCGAGGTCGAACTCCGCGCGCAGCTCCTCAGGGTGGTGAAAGTAGGCCCAGAAGCCGCCGGCGGCCGACTGGGCTGGGTCCTGGCTGAGGCCGACACGCAGGTTGCGGTCAAAGTCGTCCCAGATCTCGCCGCTTCCCAACAGGCCCTTCTTCGTCGCGTCGAGGACCCAGGCGTGCCGGGCGATGACCTCGACCAGAACCTCACCACCCGGCCGAAGGACCCGGGCCGCCTCGCGCAGCGCCGCGACCCGGTCATCCCGCTGGACAAGGTGATAGAGAGGGCCCATCAGCAGCACGACGTCGGCCGTCTGATCGGCAACGGGAAGACGACGGGCCTCACCCAGCTCGACGCGAAACGGCGCGTGCGGTTGCGACCGGGACCGGGCCCGCGCCCTCTCGACATGGCGGACGACCGGGTCAACAAGGAGAACGTCATAGCCGCGCCCGGCAAGATGCGCCGCGTGCGTCCCCGGACCGCCACCGACATCCACAACACGGCCGTGCCCGGGCAGGAACCGCGCGAAGATGTCCCAGGTCCGCAGCCGGACCAGGTCACCCAGGCCCGGCCGCCACAGACGGTCGTCCTCGTCAACCAGCTCATACCGGGCCCTCACCCGGCTATCGATCTCCACCCGGCCCAGTATGGAAAGCCCGCCCACGCTTGGCGATCTGTTTTGCCTGCCCCGCCGCGACCGCAGCCTTCCGCTTCGCAACCACTGTCACAGCGACTTGCCTCCAGATCAATGGAAGATCAAGACCTTCGGCCCTGCCAGTCGATCTGAGGCGTCGCAGCTCATGCCATGATCGTGCCTCGCCAGCGTTGGCGGACGGCACCCGGGGATGGCTCCCCATGGCATCAGAGATTCCCGCCGGGGCGCAGCTACCGGACCCGTGACGAAGCCGTGAGGCACCTCCTCGGCGATCTACATCACCGGGCCAAGCAACGGCGTCGGTCCGGACTGGTGGCCGACCCGGCGTCGGGGCCGCTGACGGAACGTGATCGGAGTCCAGGTCCGGACTCGGACTCACTGGTCGCCAGACAGACCGGTCCGAATCGCGTTCCCCGGCATCGTTGTAAGACTCCCAGATCCAAATCAGGACCAGGCCCGCCGGCTTGCCGGGGCCGCGGTGGCGTCCAGTCTGCATGACGCCGGATCGGGTGCCCACCAGTCGGCCATAGGGCTGTGAACTGGGAAGACCTCGTCAGCTGCCCGCAAGCCTGCTCACCGATCGAGCCGATCAGGTGACCCAGCGGCTCGCGCTTCGGCCCGCATCTTCTCAGAGTGAGCACGAAGTCACGCTCGTCCCGATAGACTCGGCGGGCGTCGCTGGACCCGACGCGTATGCAGTTGCGTCATGATCAGCAGCTCGGCGGACTCAAGGNGGTGCGGGNCTGTGATGGTGACCGTTCTATACTTGCCGCTCGCCGGAAACGATGATCGCATGGGCTCTCGCCATGGGATCGCGACTCGCGGTGGCGCGCTCGGTCGACCAAAGATGCGGTGAGCCGCGCCTCCTGACTCCAACAAGAGGAGAGTTCTTCATGCCCGAAAAGAGCATCAAGGAAAAAGTGTTGTGTTATATTGTGCGCGATGGCAAGTTGCTGGTGTTCCGGCACACCGACTATAGCTACGAGGAAGTTGGCATCCAGGTGCCGGCCGGCAGCATCCGCGAGGGCGAGACCCCGGAGAAGGCAGCCCTGCGGGAGGCGCGCGAGGAAACGGGCTTGACGGACTTCAAGATCGTGCGCAAACTCGGTGAGGTCGAATACGACATCAGTCCGTATCGGTTCGAGATACAGCGCCGCCACGTCTTCCATCTTGAGATCACCGAGCCCGCGCCGGACCGGTGGGCCAGCCAGGAAGACCATGACGGTGAACAGGAGCCCACCCACTTCGAGTGCTTCTGGGTGCCACTGGAGGCGGCCCACATTCTTCAGTCCGGGCAAGGAGCTTTGCTAGGGCGCCTGTACGACTGAGACCCTTTGCTTTCCCTCGGCACTATGGAGGCAGGTCATGAGTCACAATACCGGGCAGCGGGAAGAAATTGACCTGCTTTACCGGAGCTTGGATGTGGCAGACTCTGCGAGTGCCGTTTCGGTGATTCTGAAGTTGCGCGGCGAGACCTGTAACATCGATTGTCTCTACTGCTATGAGAAGCGCAAGGCGACCCCGGGAGGGGCGCGGATCGACGCCGGTCAGGTACACCGGCTCGCTGAACTCTTCCGGGGTAGGCGTATCGTTGTGGAGCTACACGGCGGGGAGCCACTTACTGCCGGTATTGCTCACGTCGCCGACGTGCTCTCTGCTCTCGCGGCGCAGCCCTCGGTCGTCGGTGTTTCACTTCAGACCAACGGCGTGCTCTTGGATGAGCAGTGGTTGGACCTCTTCGAGGAGGTCTGTCCCGACTTGCGGATCGGCATCTCGTTGGACGGGGATTCTGAAGGAAACAGATGGCGGGTCGGCTACGACGGCAGGCCCGTGTACCCGCGCGTGGCCGCAGCCTTGCAACTGCTGGCTGACCGCGGCCGTCAGGCGGGCGTCATCTGTGCCGTCACTCCGTCCATCCTGAGCCGGGCCGAGGCTGTCCTAGACCATATCGCCGGATTCCATGCGGTTAACGCGGTCAGTTTCGTTCCGTGCTTCGACGCCTCCGTCCGACGTCCCACCGCGGTTCCGGGCCGTCGCCTACCGATCAGTCGACAGCTTCAGCAAGCCCATGTTGCGGATGAGACAGATCCAAGTTGGGCGATCGATCCGGACCAGTACGCCGACTTCGTGATCGCAGCTACGATCCGCTGGATCAGCGCCGGGTATTTCACCCGTATGAAGTTGGAGCCGGCCGTGTCGACGATCAGGCGCCTACGTAGCCTCGACACAACCTTCTGCCATTTCTCGAACTTGAAGTGCGACCACGTCTTCACGCTCTACCCCGACGGCCGGCTCGGTAGCTGCGACGAGCTGCCCTGGCCGCAAGCTCGCCTAACTGTGCTGGACCAGACAGCCGACATCGAGCAGGTGGCCGGCGCGCAGCAGCATTCGACGATCCTCGCTGGGGCCAGGAACCTGATGGGTCGGTGCGCGACCTGCGAATATCGAACTGCCTGCGGAGGTGGATGCCTCGCCTCCCGATTGCGCAGTGACCTAGCTGGAGACCAGGACGCCTACTGCGATTATCGCATCCGAATGATCAACGGAATCGCCGCGTTGCTTGCGCAACCTGCCGACCCGGCNGGCGCATGGTGTCAAACCTTGCGTTGGAGTCCGAGAGAACCGAATAGCATGCGGGATATCGCCGCCTTCCTCGCGCGCTGGAACAACCCGGATGCGCCACGGGAAGACGTGCGCATTCATACCAGCTTGGAAGGAAACATCAACACGGTAGGTCTATCCGGCGTCCACGAGGCTGACGACCTCGACCCCGCACATCCCCGATGGCACGAGGCAATTGAGCCCGGCATCCGCTCCCTCGTCGACGCTGTCACTTGCGACTGGCGACTCGTCACCTACGACAGCTGTGAAGGTCACAGCTACACCGGCCGGGAACTGCCTCCTGCCGAACGACGGGTCGGAATCCTGCCGCGTGACCGGGCTGAATATGCAACAACCGCAGCTGCTCTCTGCCGAGTGGCGATGACCGCTCAACCCGAGCTTCCGGAACAATCTCAGCTACTCGTCGGCCGCTGTGATCTGACGTGCGAGGCCACGGGGCGGACCACGCCCGTTCTCGACCTGCGGCTGCGACCGGCACCCGGGGCTAGTTGGTCGGCGTACTTCGCCGCCGTGGACACTGCAACGAACGTGCTCGTGGCCGCGCTACGTCGCGAGAAGCCGACACCTGGATCTGTCTGCGCCTGCTCGGNGCAACCTGCAACAACCGACCGGCTTGCCTTGGACGCAACGTGACCGGCGGCGGTGACGTGTCGACGATCCATCAGCTTCTCGGACGGATCGTATACTTTCATGCGCTCTTCATCGAGCCCGCCCTTCCGGTCGCGTCCGTAGATCCGAGTCTCGGGTCTCCGTGCTGCAACCACCATTCTGCCCTCAGCCGCCGCCCCACCGTTGAGAGACTGCTGGCGTCGACTGCTTGGGCTGCCATTGCCGAAGTCGCTGCGACCATCCCCGCGTTTCGGCGAGACTGCCCCGGCCAGGGAAGCGATTGCTGCGCGACCTGTTGCGTGAGGGGGTCGGCCGAGGCTGTCGCAGCGTGCTGGGTGGAGACCGAGTACCACGCCTACCACCACGTCCAGCCTGGCGAAGCGATCGTCCGTGCGTGCCAGCGGGCAGCGGCAGACCGCCTTGGCCGTGTCTTCGCCGCACAGCACCACGTTTCGTGTCGGGTGATGGCCGAGATCGAGACCAGAGCCGACAGGCTGACTCTGCCGAGCGCGGACGAGCTGCCGTTGATCGGGGAACTCTTGGCGCTGTGGGATGACCTGAGCGCGACGGCTCAGCGTCCGGTTGTCGGCTGGCTCAACCACTGTGCCGGCCTCGATGACGTCCGTCGCGTGCTGCTTCGTACGGGGAGCCAGTCGTGATACATATGGCCGAGACAGTAGGTGTCGGCAGCGTCGAAGGGTTTCTTGACGCCAAGGAACGGACCCGTCTCGTCGCGATCATGGCGGGNTTNCTGGNTGGTCAGCACTCAGCCCGTTTCGGTGACGCTCGCACCACGTCCATCCACGAAATCCCCGGCCACTCCGCCGAGCAGGCCATGGCCGTCTACGAGCCGGCTGGCCGCGTCGAGGTTGCACACATCCCGAGCGAGGCCGAAAGATTACTGCAACGCGCCTTCAGCCGCGCCAAGCCGGTGCTCGCACGAGTCATGCCGTCTATCACGGCGTGCCGTCCGTGGACCTACGTCGAGTACGGCCCCGGCCAGCACATCACCGCACACCTCGACGGGATCGCTCCTGACCCACTCCGCTGGCCGCGCCAGATTGCCGGGATCAGCGTCCTGATCGACGATGCGGACGCAGGCGGAGCCTTCTATGTCGAGACCACTTCCAGCAACCACCTGTGGAGCCCTCCCCTTGGGGATGCCTCAGTCCACGGATACACGCCCGGGATGTGCCTGGCCCACGACGGTGCCGATCACTCCGCAGACTGGTTCACCAGAATGCCCCGCACACGGTGGAGCGTGACGCCCGCGCCGGGAACGGCGTTGTTCTACGGCTCCCAGCTGGCCCATGGCACCGAGCCAGTGATCCGAGGCCGAGTTGCAAAGTTCATCAGTTGGCTCATCTCCGAAGCCGGCCACCAACCTTCGATACGGTCCGGAGGTAACGGGCATGCTCCTGGCCATTGAGGGGATAGCCGGCGCAGGAAAGAGCACCGTACGCGACCGCGTGCTTGCCGCCGCGGCCGCTGAGAACATCGCTGTTGCACACATTGGCCAATTCTCCTGGCTCTCTCTGGACGCCACCCGCACCATCATCGAGCTTCGAGCGGGCCGACCGGCCCCGGACCTGCGGGACGCCACCCGCGCCGTACGTCTGGACCTGGAACTACACGCCCGACACAACCTCATACCGGCACTGTCGCGTGGGTCCGTGATCGCTGACCGACTCATTCTGTCCACAGCTTGTCTACTCGCGTTGCTGTACCAGGAGGCTGTTGATGACTTCGTGCAGCAGTTGGCCGATGCCACCCCTGCCTGCCCACAGCTCACAGTGCTCCTGACCNCCCCGCCCTCAGTGTGCGAAAGCAGGCTTGGCCACAGGACCGCAGCGCGCCGCTTCGGCGAAGNCCCCGCCACAGCAACCCAACTCGCCGACCTCTACCAGCGGGCTGCGACTATCTGGACCCAGACCACCCGTCTTCCCGTGCTGCGATATCCCTGCACCATCGAACACGACGTTGACCGCGTGGCGACCGACTGCCTGGACTATCTGCGCCAAGCCCCTCAGATCGTGGCCGGGACATNAGGAACGACATCATGCGCCTGCATCCGCTGCATCCAGCGTCCTGGGTACTCGACCAGGTCCACGCCGCCGGATGGCAAGTGCACGACCTGCTGGCATTTACCCGCGCCAGCACCCTCATCCTCGCCAGCCGCGCCAGCCTGCCGCCGATAGTTCTCAAGGCCGGTTTCGGAAGCAATCACGTGCTGGCGGAACTCGACGAGGACGAACGGCCAGCCGCCTATGGCTTCTACTGGTACATCGAACTGACAGAGGAACAGCGGGCATTGACCCGCGAAGACTTCCGCCACGAGATCGACCTCGCCCGCGACGCCTCCGACGCACCTCACGTTGTGTCACTGCTCGAAACCGGCCAGACCGATCGTTTCGACTGGTACACCATGCCTTACTATCCGACCGGAAACTTCCGATCTCTGATCATCCAGAGCGTCGCCATGGATCTCCGCTCCCAACTCGCCGGACTAAACATCCTCGCTGACGTTGCCAGCGGACTCGACGCCCTTCATACACGCGGGATCGTGCACCGAGACGTTTATCAGGAAAATATCCTGATCCAAGACGGCCGCGGGTACGTGACGGATCTCGGTGCCGCGCGCCGCACCGGCATCCCTCGCGGGCCTGTGAGCCGGGGCCCGGAGGTGCACTGGCCCCCCGAGTACGCCACGGCCTACAACACCGCAACGGAAACTGCCGACGTCTTCAGCCTCGCGGTCCTAACCTATCGATTCCTCNGCGCAGACATTCCCCGCTACGGAAGTGCCCCCAGGCTCTCCGCTGTCCCATCGCCCCTTCGGGACTTGATCGTCGCGGCACTTGCCCCCATACCAGGTGACCGGCCCGCAATGGGTGACCTGCGTGATGCCCTGCACCAGGCCGCCGCAGATGCTGCTGCGCCGGTTCACCACGACGGATGAGACTCTGACGAAAGGACTCGGCGATGCCAACGTCGCGCGCACCCCCAATCCCAGCGAACCACCCTCCTCACACATCCCCACCATCAAGAAGGATGGCCAACATGGACAGCGACGACCGGTTCAACGACTTCCTCGCCGCCGTGGAGAACCTTCGCGGTGACGACACGGGTGTCCGAACCACTTCCCACACCTCCAGCGTTTCGGCCGACGGCTGGACAACCGGCACCGAGACGGACCCGTCCTCGACGCAGGCGTAGAAGCCCACGCCGACCGTGGCATGCCCTGGGGTCAGGATTCTTCTGGCCCCAGGGCTCACACTTGACTCGGGAGCCCGACCGTGGACGTGCAGGCTGCCTTTGCCTTCGCGCCTATCCNCCNCCTACNCCAGAAGCGGACCCGCCGAATTCGCGACCTCGTCGATCCGGCTACCACGTGTTCCACCTACGCTTCCCTTACCCGGGCCTCTGTCGCAACCGCCTACACGCTTGCCCACCATGTTCTTCAAGGGGCAGAGGCAGCTGCTCGTGACCGCGAACCCGCCATTTTCGACTGGTACAGACAACATCCCGACGCGAACGCCCCGGCGCTGTCAACACCTACGGCAGTCGGACCGCGCGTCGTTGTGGCCCCTGACTTGGCCCGCCTGTCCCGCTCAGAGATCTCCGAGACGCCCTACTACGTTCTTGGCCCCGGTACAGTCTCGGCCCCCGACAAGCTGAGGGAGATCGCGAGCGCCGCGTACGCCGTGGCAGCCGAGATCGGCTTTGCGGACCTGCTTGCTGGCCACGCCGTCGTGCTCTGCCTCCTTCGCCAGAAGTCCGTCGGTGACACCTTGGATAGCTGGACCATCACCCGACTGCCGGGCACAGTCTTCTGCGATCATTACGGTGAGCCCGCCGTACTCGCCCGCGACCTCGTCCATGAGGCTGGGCACAACTGGCTCAACGACGCGTTCGCCGCCACGGGCTGTACCTTGCCTGAGGAACCCCGCTTCTTCTCTCCGTGGAAGGGGACCAACCGCCCCGCCTTCGGCTTCTTGCACGCGTGCTGGGCCTTCCCGCTTATGATGATTTACACGTCCCGCGTTCTGGGATCTGCGGAGGGCGCCATTGCTCGGTTTCTGACTGGCTATCTCGACGAGCAGCGCCGCTTCCTCGCGGCCACCATCCACGACCACGCGCAGGCTCTCGCCCTCGTCGATGACGTTGGGCTACGTGGCTGTCTGCACACCATCTACCAGGAGGCCCTAGCCTTGTGACCGCCGCTATTGTGGAGGATCAGAGCCCTGGGGTTTCCCTGCTCGTGCGTCCACCGGACGAGCCGCCCGTACACGCGCACGTCGGCAAGGCTCGCCTCGAACACAACGTCGCCATTGACCGGACAACGACATTCAACATCGGCTCGGCAGGTAAGCAGATCACTGCTTACCTGATCGTTCAGGCGGCTCGGGAAGGCAGGCTGGCTCTCGACCAGCCTGCGCGGCATTTCCTGCCTCGCCTTCAGATACCTGGCCTCACTGTCGCGGATCTCGTCGTCCACCATGGCGGCGTCCGCGATGCCGAGACCCTGCTGTCTCTGGCCGGATTCCGTGAGCTGGACCACTACACCGCCGACGATCTTTTGGGACTGGCCTACCGGCAGACCAAACGAGCGGTCCCACCGGGCCGTTTCCTCTACAGCAACACCGGCTATCTCCTTCTCGCGCAGATCCTCAGGGCTGTTCATGGGACCGGCCTCGACGAACTTGCCNGGACCCTGCTGTTCTCCCCGCTCGGCATGCCTTCCGCGCACTTTAAAGCCGATCCTCGCGAAGTAGTCCCCGGGGCCGCCGCCAGCTACCGGCCTACCGGCAACGGATGGGAACATTGCGAAACCCCGGTCGCTCTGCCCGGACCGGGATCGCTGTGGTGCAATGTGGACGACCTGGACCGCTGGCTTGGCTNTCTCCAGCAGGAATGGAACGAACCCCGTCAGGAATCGCTACCCTTTGGAAAGGAAATCTCCTATCGGGCCAGCGACCATCAACCCCATCTGTACGGCCCGGGCCTATACGCTGACCCTCGGCCCGCACGTGGCACCGTCTTCCACCACGGCCACGAACAGGGATTTTCCGCATCCACCCACCTCACGTACGAGGGCCTGCACGTCGTTTGCCTATCCAACCATGCCGAAATCGCCGCAGACCATATCGCCGCCGGGGCTCTCGCGGCCCTCCGAGGTGATCCTAACCAAGACATCGCCCGCTTCCTCACACAGGTAGTCGACGCACGCCAAAAGGCCGCGGTTCCGGCTGGGCCGTCCGACCCACATGACCGCGAAGCGGCGCAGCACACCAGCCTTGGCGCATACATTTGCGACCAAGTCCCTGGCAGGCTCCAACTCTCACGACACAATGGGGATCTTTATCTGTGGCGCCGTGGCACTCGCGACCGCCTCACCCGCACCGGGCCCACGACCTACACGGCCGCAGGCTACATTCTGACCCTGGACAGCGAATCCAACGAGCCGCCCCGCAGCTTCATCTTAGATCTCGAACGCGCACCGGCCCTCCACTACGAATCTGTACGATCCTAGAATGGTGGCCACAAAGAGTGCCCCTCACGTATCGCCCTCGTGATCGACGACGTGGTCGGAGAGCCACGAGGTCCGAGCACCTTTGCCGCTCAAACACGGAATCTACACGCTTGTCTAGCATGCGTGGATGCGCGTTGGTTTTGCGTCGCCCAGATTTTGATAGGACGACTATCAAGGAAAGCTGTACGACACCGTCACGTGGTCTGGACTGATCGCGTTCGCGTTCTTCACAGCAAAGCGGGCGTCGCTGGGCGTGGGAGNCCCCCGCCTGCGACGCCCGCGCGCCCGGTCCCGGTGGCCGCCGGGCCTGGTGTCAGGAGCCGAACTCGCCGTCGCGGACGCCCGCGACGAACGCGGCCCACTCGGCGGCGGTGAAGACGAGGGTCGGGCCGCTACGGTCCTTGGAGTCCCGGACGGCTCGGCCGCCGTCAGGCAGGTCGGCGACTTCGACGCAGTTGCCGCCGTTGCCGTTGCTGTAGCTGCTCTTGCGCCAGTGGAGCTGGCTGTCACGTAGCGTGGTCATCGTCGGTACCTTCCATCGCGTCTGCGATCACCCGTCGCGATGCGTTCTCATCGTAGGCGGATGCCCGAAGCCTATCCATCCGCTCTCGGTACTGGCTGACGTCTCCGGGCCGGTCGAGGTAGAGGCTTCCGGTTGCCTGGTCGATGTAGACGATCTCCGGTGCGTTGTCGCCGTCCGGGAAACCCAGCAGGACGAACGAGCCGCCCATGCCCGCGTGCGCGCCCAGGTGGAACGGGAGTACCTGGATCGTGATGCCGGGACGGCGGGAGATGTCGATCAGGTGGGCGAGCTGGGCGCGCATCACGTCTGGTCCGCCCACGGTGCGGCGGACGGCGGCTTCGTCGAGGATCACCCAGAGCTGCGGCGGCGGGTCGGCGGTCAGTACCTTCTGGCGGCCGAGCCGGAGTTCGACGGCGCGGTCGATCTCGGCGTCGCTGACCTGTGGCGTCGCGGCCTGCATGACCGCGCGGGCGTAGTCGGCGGTCTGGAGCAGGCCGGGGACGAGCAGTACCTCGAACGTCGCGATGTAGCTTGCCTCGGCTTCGAGTCCTACGTAGACCTCGAACCAGCGCGGCACGACGTCCCCGTAGGTGTGCCACCAGCCGGGCTGTCGTGTCTCCTTGGCCAGCGCGAGGATCGCCTCTCGGCGGGCGTCGTCGGTGATGCCGTAGGCGTGCAGGAGATCGCTGACGTCGATTGCGCGGAACGAGACGAGTCCGTTCTCCATCCGACTGATCTTGGCCTCGGAACCGCGGATGGCCTTCGCCGCTTCCGCTGCGGTCAGACCGGCCGCTTCGCGCAGCTGCCGTAGTTCGAGGCCGAGTCGGCGTCGTCGGACCGTTGGCCCCGATCGTGCTGCCACGTCCCCTCCACTGCGTGTTGACCAGGTGACGTCACAGTCTGGCACCGTCGCGTCCCTCCCTGGCCACAGGGACCACAACAAGTTCAAATGTACTTCCGAGCGTACTTGCATCCGGAAGTGCACAGGGTCATGATGCCCTGGCAGGGGACGATCCGTGCAGATCAGGTCACGCAGGCCGCACCACGGCACGGGCTGTCCCCCGCACAGTCCGCTGTCCCCGCCGGACGTACCGCCGCAAGGCAAGGCCCGGCGGGGACAGCGCCAGGCCAGCGACGACGGGCGGGGATGATCTCGTGTGCCATATCGACCGGACACCGGCCAGACACGATCAGGGGCTCGGCATGACAGCGGCCGACCCGTCGCCGGTGGTCCGTGTGGCCGTGGCGCACTTCCCCCCGACAGCCGCCGCAGTCCCCGAGGTGCGTACGAGCACGGTCCGCACGCTCACGGAATGGTCGGTGGACACGGACGCCGTCAGTAGCGCCGAACTCGTCGTGTGTGAATTGGCCTCGAATGCGGTGAAAGCGAGCCGCCCGGAAGACGTGGTGGCCATACGGCTTACCGCCACAGGCGGGAACGTCCTTGTCGAAGTGTGGGNCGGGNACGACACCGCTCCCCGTATCGAAAGCCCGGACGTGTTCAGCGAGGACGGACGTGGCCTGTTGATGGTCGACGCGCTGTCGCGCCAATGGTCGTGGTGGAGAGTAAAGACCGGCGGAAAAGTTGTCTGGGCTGAGATTCCCGGTGGTTTGCGGACCGCGCCGCCGACGCAGGCCCCTACGCCGATGCCGACGCGGCGACCGAGGGTCGGGCCGCAGCCTACCGCACCGGTCGTCTACCGCACCGACCCGGAGACCCTGCGGCGGGTCGCTGACGCGCTGCGCGCGCTGGACCCGTGGCACCAGACCCCGACCGGCCGACGCTCGCCCGAAGCCATGACACACCGGGCCTGACGCATCGCAACCTGACCGGGAAAGGGGGGAACATGGGGCGAGCTGGGGGAAGAGCGGAACAGAATGCGCTACGGGTCCACCTGTTGCATGCGGGAATGACGCAGGCTGAGATAGCAGGTGAGTTCATCCGACGTTATCAACTTCGCCCCCGCGCCGCTTTCCGCCACGCGCACGGCTGGACGCAGCTACAAGCCGCCGACCATATCAACCGGCAAGCGGCCCGTCTCGGCCTTGACCCGGACGGCAGGGCTTCCATCACCGGCCCCTATTTGTGTGAACTGGAGCACTGGCCGGATACGTCTGCGCGGCGAAGGCTCACCCCGCAGATTCTCGCGCTGCTGGCGACCGCGTACGGCACCGACGTTCACCGGTTGGTGGACGCCTCCGACCGCGTACGGATGCGGCCGGCGGACCGGCTGGTGATCGACGCCATGACGTGCGTGCGCCAACCGGCCACCTGCCCCCGCTGCCGCCGCCGGGAACCAACCGCGACGCCCCGGATGCCGAGGGCGCGGCCGGACGCGCTGGCGTCGTCCGGGAGCCTCGCTGTGTCGGCATATCCCCTGCCCATCGGGTAGCCGTACCGGTCTCCGTGCCGGTCCCCTGTTTGAGCGGCGACCCCGCAAGGGCGCCGCTGGCGCAGGCCACCGGCTCCGCTGGGACTGCCCGAGGACAGCCCGACTCGTAGCCCTACAGGCCACGTGTTCACATCTGGACGGCCCCCGGCCGCTGGGCATCCGCACGCTCGCAGGCTCCCACATGGGTCCGCTACGTTCCCCCCGTTCGGTATGAATTGTCCAACTTCCCGTCCGTCCGCCCACCGGACCACCCATCGGCCCGCCCACCGGACCACCCGTAAAGATGGGTGGGTCTGAGATGCCGACCTGGCGCAGCTCACAGCACCTTCCACACCCACCCAAACACTCCGCGACTTAAATACCCAACGGGTACTGTTCAAAGTATAAGAGCGGGCCGCGGATGCGTGATGTGGTCCCTTTCTGTGCAGTTCTCCGGTAGCGAGGACAGCTCGCGCGCTTTACGGCGAGCGACAGCCGTAGCTGTCGGACCTTCCTGACAGCGGCATCTGGCGCGGACGCCAGCAGGCCCACAGGGAACCCCTCTTTACTGTGATCTCGCTCACATACTTGTGTCGGGTTCGCGGTGAATGTTCCGATTTGCCGGATGTCCCAACCGATGCCCCGTCCGTGGCCCCAACGGAGGCCCCAACGGTGTACCTGCTTAGTGGGTACACCCGGGGTGGCGCATCTGCGCAGCTCAACGGGCATCTGACCCGTACCCAAGCAGGCCAAGACTTTAATGCCACTACTGGCATCGTATCTAATCATGGCCACGGGGCAGGGGTGGTTGACGGAATGCGTGCACTTGGCAGGAACGGATAGTGCGGTTAGCGTTTATTCGCCGAATTCCCCCGCCCGTTCTGTGAGGTGCCGTGGTCGATCCGTCCCGTCTCCGCCGTCCCGTCTCCGCCGACTCGCACGACAAACCAGCGCAGACCGGAGACGGGCCGCCGCAGACCAGCGCGGCGGACACAGACAGGGACGACGTCACAGCGGTGCCGGACGCCGGCGGACCGACGCTCCGCTCGACGGCCAGCACCCGGGACGCCCACGATGCCGAGTCGGACGGCGACGACGCCGACGCGGTAGCGCGCTGGATGGCCGAAACGCTCGCCGAGGCCCCGCCCGTCCCGCCAGCGGTCGCCGCCCTCATCGCGGGCGTGCTCGTCCGGCGACCACCCGCCGCCTAACCTCCCGAGCAAGGGACCGCCGTCGCCTACGCGCCCAGAACACCGCCATGCGCGCCCATCGGCGCTCACGGCCGACATGCGAGTACGACTTGCCATGTGTAACCAAAGGGTGGTACCGATCGTCCTCGTGCACGCTCGCGCCCTGCTGACCGGCACACCCGAGGGTCGTATCGCCTATCTGAACGCCGACCTGCGGGAACCGGGGAAGATCCTGGCTTCGGCCGAGGTACGCGACACGCTCGACCTGAGCCGCCCCATCGCGCTGTCCCTGATCGCGATCATGCATTTTCTTCCCGATTCCGATGATCCCTACGGCCTTGTCCGTCGCTACCTCGACGCCCTGCCCTCGGGTAGCTATCTGGCGTTCACTCACTGCACGGCCGATGCCGCGCCGGGGGAGGCCGGACGGCTTGTCGAGGTCTACCGGCAGCGGGGGATCCCCCTCACGACGCGTACCCGCGCCGAAGTCGAACGTTTTTTCGACGGTCTGGAGCTCGTCGAGCCGGGAGTGCAGATCGTCCATCGCTGGCGGGCCGAGGTGACCCCGGACGGCCCGACCGATGCCCAGGTCAGCTGGTACGGCGGTGTCGCCCGGATGCCCTGAGCACTGACCCGCGCGAGCGTTCACGAGGTCGGGTCCGCATGATCGCGCGGTGGTCCATGCGCGGTGGTCCATGCGCGGTGGTCCCATGCGCGGTGGTCCATGCGCGGTGGTCCCATGCGCGGTGGTCCCATGCGCGGTGGCCACGTTGTGGGGGGCAAGGCACGGTCCAGGGGACCGTGGACCGTGCTCAGGTCCTGCGCATTCACCGGCCGACGTGTCGGACCCGGGTGGGAT
>NZ_JPHT01000040.1:0-37769 GCF_000733325.1 Frankia sp. Allo2 | reverse complement strand
CCTTCTTGGAGTTCGCCGCGGACGATCTGGCGGCGTAGGTGGGCGGCGACGAGTTCGGCGGTCTTGGGGACGCGGACGTGTTGGCCGACGCGGTTGGTGGCTAGCAGGGGGGTGGGTAGGGGGTGGCCGGGGCCGGTGGCGGTGATGCCGCCGATGCCGGGGGTGCCGGTTCGGGTGATTGTCGTGGTGGTGTCCCGGGCGGGGCGCGACTCGCGGTCGTCCGTCTCCCCCGGGCGGGCCAGCCGAACCGGATGCCCGGTCATCAGGCTCGTCGGCGTCTCGGTCGGATGCGTTAACGTCATGATCTCTTGATTCCCCTGATGATCGTGCTGTCCGGAATCTGGTATTCCCCAGACTCCGGACTGCGATGTCGGATGTGTGGCTAGTGGTCTTTGGTGCCGTCTGACTACGAACCGTGCTTACGAAGTCGCATTGTGGCAGCGATGGGGGTGGTCCTCCGGTCCGGGGCGGTGAAGGACCACGTTGTATTCCGCATTCTGTTACGCAGAGTTAATAAAAATGTCGACCTGACCGACTCGGCCCGGGTGCGGGCGCGCTCGACCGGACTGCCGCGGTCCCCGCTCCGTCTGGTCCCTCGAACAGGCGTTGACCAGCGCGTCCTTGAAGGGGTCAATGGACGGTGAGGCGCGAGACGAGAAAACGCACAAGCACGCTCGCCCGGGATCCCGCCGATCCGAGCTCGGAGTCGACTACAGTGAGTTGTCGACCTACGCGTCGCACGGTGACCGCCGCCTCGACCTCCGTGTCGAGGGGGAGGGAGACGAACGGTGCAACGGCAGCCGGTGCGCCGAACCGTGGCGGTCGCCGGCCCAGGGCTGGGCACAGAGAGCAGCAGGGGATCGAGGAGACCGGATGCCGAGGGTTTCTCCCGTGCCTCGGGTGGGCGCGCGGGCCAGTCGCCAGGCGTGTCCAGAGGAAGGCTGGCGGCGCGCACGCTACCGCTCGTCCCGCGCGCGGCGGCGGTGAGGGAGATCTTCGAAGGCGAGAGCCGTTGACCCCCGGCTTAGTACGGGAACGGGGAGCGTGGCCGGGACAGCGGCTGGACGGCCTGGGCGGCGGGAGGGAGCCGTTCCGGCAGGGGCGGCACGGGATCACAAAGGATCATGGTCGTCCCCGCGGGATCGTACTGCGACGTCGAGGTTTCCCCGGGTACTGGTTCTGTCTAGCAGGATCAGTCGATTATCTGAAGGTATGGGGGTGCTGGTGACGCCTGTCACGCCGATCGGCCGCCGGCACCTGTTCGGCGGACGAGCTCGTCACGACCGTCACGACCGTCACGACCGTCACGACCGTCACGTCCTCAGGCCCATGGCGACGGGACCGAGGACGTCCAGGTGGCCCGGCACGGGCCGACCTGGACGTCAGGATCGGGCGAGGTGAACCAGGATCAGACGAGGTCGAACCGGTCGAGGTTCATCACCTTGACCCACGCCGCGACAAAGTCGTGCACGAACTTCTCCCGCGCGTCGTCGCTCGCGTAGACCTCCGCGAGCGCGCGCAGTTCGGAGTTTGAACCGAAGACGAGGTCGGCGCGGCTGCCGGTCCACCTGACCTTGCCCGTGGCGGCATCGCGGCCCTCGAAGGTGTTCGCGTCCTCGGACGTCGTCTTCCACGTCGTGCCCAGCTCGAGCAGGTTGACGAAGAAGTCGTTCGTCAGCGACCCGGGGGTCGCGGTGAAGACGCCGAGCGGCGACTGCTGGTAGTTGGCGCCCAGGACCCGCAGACCACCGACGAGGACCGTCAGCTCGGGGGCGCTCAGGGTCAGCTGGTTCGCCCGGTCGAGCAGAAGGTACTCAGCCGGCAGGCGGTGGCCCTTCCCCAGGTAGTTGCGGAACCCGTCCGCCGTCGGCTCGAGCACCGCGAACGACTCCACGTCGGTCTGCTCCTGCGACGCGTCGGTACGTCCCGGTGCGAAGGGGACCTCGACGTCGAAGCCGGCGTTCGCGGCGGCCTGCTCGACGGCAACACCACCGGCGAGCACGATCAGGTCGGCGAGTGAGACCTGCTTGCCGCCGGTCTGGGCGGCGTTGAAGACCTCCTGGATTCTCGTCAGCGTGCGCAGGACCGCCGCCAGCTGGTCGGGTTCGTTGACCTCCCAACCGCGCTGTGGTTCGAGGCGGATGCGCGCACCGTTGGCGCCGCCGCGCTTGTCACCACCGCGGAACGTCGAGGCCGACGCCCACGCGGTGGAGACCAGCTGGGAGACCGACAGGCCCGAGGCAAGGATCTGACCCTTGAGAGTGGCGACGTCCGCGGCGTCGATGAGCTCGTGGGCCACCGCCGGGAGCGGGTCCTGCCACAGCAGCGTCTCGGTCGGGACCTCCGGGCCGAGGTAGCGCGCGACCGGCCCCAGGTCACGATGCGTCAGCTTGAACCACGCCCGGGCGAACGCGTCCGCGAACGCGCTCGGATTCTCCAGGAAGCGCCGCGAGATGGGCTCGTAGATCGGGTCGAACCGGAGGGCGAGGTCCGTCGTCAGCATCGTGGGGGCGTGGCTTTTCGCTGCGTCGTGGGCGTCGGGGACGGTGCCGGCACCGGCACCGTCCTTCGGCTTCCACTGGTTCGCACCGGCGGGGCTCTTCGTCAGCTCCCACTCGTAGCTGAACAGGATCTCGAAGAAGCTGTTGTCCCAGCTCACCGGGGNGTTCGTCCACGCACCCTCAAGCCCGCTGGTGATCGTGTCCCCACCCCTGCCGGTGCCGAAGGTGCTCGTCCAGCCGAAGCCCTGCTCCTCGATGGGGGCGCCCTCGGGCTCCGGGCCGACGTGCTCGTCCGGGTTGGCCGCGCCGTGGGTCTTGCCGAAGGTGTGGCCGCCGGCGATCAGGGCGACCGTCTCCTCGTCGTTCATCGCCATCCGGCGGAACGTCTCGCGGATGTCGCGCGCCGCGGCGATCGGGTCCGGGTTGCCGTTCGGGCCCTCCGGGTTGACGTAGATGAGACCCATCTGGACGGCGGCGAGGGGATTCTCGAGCTCCCGGTCGCCGGTGTAGCGCTCGTCGTCGAGCCAGGTGGTCTCGGGGCCCCAGTAGACGTCCTCGTCAGGCTCCCAGACGTCCACCCGACCGCCGGCGAAGCCGAAGGTCTCGAAGCCCATCGACTCCAGGGCGACGTTGCCGGCGAGGATCATCAGATCGGCCCATGAGATCTTCTGACCGTACTTCTTCTTGACCGGCCACAGCAGGCGGCGAGCCTTGTCGAGGTTCGCGTTGTCCGGCCAGCTGTTGAGGGGAGCGAAACGCAGCTGGCCGGCACCCGCACCACCGCGACCGTCGCTGATGCGGTAGGTGCCCGCGCTGTGCCACGCCATCCGGATGATGAACGGGCCGTAGTGACCGTAGTCGGCCGGCCACCAGGCCTGCGAGGTAGTCAGCACCGCCGCGATGTCCTGCTTCACGGCGGCGAGGTCGAGGGTCCGGAAGGCCTCGGCATAGGTGAACTCCCCGCCGAGGGGGTTGGCCACGGCGGGGTTCTTGGCGAGGATCTTCAGGTTGAGCCGGTTCGGCCACCAGCCGCGGTTTCCGCCGCCCTGGGTGGGGTGNGGGGCGCGCCTGTGCGCGACCGGGCAGCCACCGCCGTTCTCCGCGTTCGTGTTGTACACGACTGCGTCATGGTTCTCGGACATGGGACCCTCCGGGCATAGACGGATCAGGAGCGATCAGGAACGCGTGCGGTGGAACAGCCGGGGCGCCGGCCCCAGTAGATGGCCGCGGCCGTCGTTGATGGCCTCGTTGACGGCCTCGTCGATCGAGAAGCCGCGCAGGGATGACTCCACTGTCATAACTGTCACACTGTCACGGTCGGCGACTCGGAAGAGAAATCGAAAAATTCCGCAACTTTGATAGCCTCAATCTATGGCTAGTCCGCACCCGACCCTGGCCCAGCTGCGCGCCCTCGTCGGAGTGGCCGATCACCGGCACTTCGGCCGCGCCGCGGCGGCCCTGCACGTCAGCCAGCCGACGCTGTCCAGCGCGGTGGCGGCGCTTGAGCGCACCCTGGGCGTCCAGCTCGTGGAACGCACCACCCGCAGCGTCCTGCTCACCGGGCTCGGGGAGGAGATCGTCCGGCGGGCCCGGGGGGTACTGGGTGCCGTCGACGACATCGGTGAACTGGCCATCCGGGCCCGGGAACCCCTGGTCGGTGACATCCGTCTTGGGGTCATCCCCACGGTGGCCCCCTACCTGCTCCCACAGCTGCTGCCGACGCTGCGGGAACGGTGGCCGCAGGCGCGGCTGCGGCTGCGGGAGTCTCAGACGGCCACCCTGCTGGCGGAGCTGCGCGGCGGTGCGCTCGATCTCGCGTTGCTCGCTCTGCCCACCGATGAGCCGGGGACAGCCGAGATCCCGCTGTACGACGAGGACTTTGTCCTCGTCACCCCCGCGGAGCACCCGCTGGCGGGTGGCGTTGCCGTGCCGGTCGCAGCCATCGGCGGGCAGGACCTGCTCCTGCTGGAGGACGGGCACTGCTTCCGGGCCCAGGCACTCGAGGTCTGCCGGGAGGCAGGGGCACGGGAGCGTTCCACCCTGCGTGCGGCGAGCCTGTCGACGATCGTCCAGATGGTCGCCGGTGGCCTGGGGCTGACCCTCGTCCCCGCCGCCGCTGTCGGAGTCGAGGTCGGCGAGGGGCGGGGCCTGGCCGTCGCCACGTTCCGCCGGCCCGCGCCGCACCGGCGCGTCGGCCTGGCCTACCGCTTGACCTCGGCCCGCGTGACGGACTGGAACCTGCTCGCCGCCGAGGTGCGGGCCGCCCTGCCGGGGACGGGTCTCGCCCTCGCCCCGGTGCCGGCCGCGGCGGTCTGACGCGCGCCCTCGGCGGGCTCCGGGGAACGCGGCAGGCCGGCCGCGAGCGCACGCCACTGTGCCACTGGCAGCGGATCCGTCTCGGCGGATTGCCGGCTGACAGCCGCGAGGATGTCATGCCATTCCTGCAGCGTGGTCACGATCGCGGGCTGGTCGCCGAGGTGCTCGAGGAGCCCCTGGGAGTGCGTTCAGCCGCGCGACCAGCCGGGGCAGGGCGGGATGCCGCGATGCCCGCACCGTCGCCCGGCTGTGGTTTCGTGCGGGCGGAGCTGGGCAGAAGGACTTTGGGCTCATTGTCCGTCAGCGGACAGGGCCAGGGTCCCGCCGGCTCGTCTTGATGAGGAAAACTGATTCGAGGGGATGGCGGGACCGCCGTGCTTCGCGGCCTCCACACCTGCCCGGGTGCTGTGTGCCCAGGCGGTGGCCGTCCCGGAGAGGTCGCGCCGGTTGTTCACCGTTCCGGCGGTTGCGGAACAACCCCGAAGCAGTGGTCAGTGTTTCCCGCCGCGGCCGATTTACCCGCCGACGACCAGGGAGACGGCGATGGAAGTGTTTGACCGATAACAGCTGATTGTGTGGTCGAATCGAATGATGTCGAAATGATATTGACGAGTGGAGGAACATCATGGCATTTCCGGTGCGAAGCAGCCAACGTCCGGCCCCGGTGATCAGGTGGGATCCGTTCCGGGAGATCGAGGACGCCTGGACCCGGATGGGAAGCCTGCTCGATGAGGTCGTCGGTGGCGCGGAAGGCCGACCGGTGGGACTGCTGGCCGCCGCCGTCATCCCGGTCGACATCGAGGAGACCGACGATGCCTACATCGTCGAACTCGAGCTCCCCGGGGTGCGCGGCCGCGATGTCTCGATCGACCTGCAGGATAACGAGCTTCGGGTCACCGGTGAGATCAAGGAGCGGGAACGGAAGGGCGTGCTACGCCGTCAGACCCGCCGGGTGGGCAGGTTTGAACATCGCATCGTGCTGCCGGGCGAGGTGGACCCGGAGTCGGTCAGTGCGTCGCTGGACGACGGGGTGCTGACGATCCGGCTCGCCAAGTCCAGGAAGAGTCAGCCCAGGCACATCGAGGTCACCGGCGGCAGTGGCGGCGGCAGCTGACCCGGCGGCGGGGCCGCTGCCCGCGTGTCCGCTATCCCCGGCGGAGGCCGTGCCCGCCTGGCCGCGGCGCCGTGGTGAATCCTGAATCCTGAATCCTCCATAAAACTACACCGGACAACCGGGTGTGGGCAGTTAGGATACTTACAACTACACAATCCCTACCAGAATGGTAGATTATTAAAATTCCCTCTGGACTCGCAACGGAATGGTCGTTAATGTTGCATCCGTTGTCTACGGAGGAGGGAAATGATCAACATCATTGGTGCGGGCTTCGGGCGCACCGGAACGCTTTCGCTCAAGTTGGCCCTCGAACAGCTCGGTTACGGCCCTTGTCATCACATGGACGAGGTCCTCGCGCACCGAGAGACCATTGCCGCATGGACGAGTGCCGCTGAAGGCGCTCCTGTGGACTGGGACTCGCTGTACGGCCAGTACAGATCGACAGTCGATTGGCCGGGAGCCCGGTTCTGGCGGGAGCTTGCGGACCACTACCCGTCGGCTCGAGTGATTCTTACGGTTCGCGACCCGGAAAAGTGGTATGACAGTGCGCGGAGCACACTGTTCCAGGCGATATCGAACCGACCGGCGCGAATGAGCGCGGAAGCCATGCGCGTGATCACCATGATGAATCTGGTGGTGTGGGACGGTGTCTTCAAGGGGTGTTTCGCAGACAAGGACCACGCCCTACAGGTCTTCGCGGAGCACAATGCCGCGGTGCAACGCGAGATCTCAGCCGACCGTCTGTTGGTATTCGACGTCGCCCAGGGGTGGGGGCCCCTGTGCGACTTCCTCGGTGTGCCGGTTCCGGGGGAACAGTTCCCCCGACTGAACAATCGAGAAGCCTACGCGGCGAAACACCGTGAACGTGTCGTCGCGGCCATGAGCGCGAGTGGTGTCCAGCCGTGAACCCGCCCAGCTCGGTGGCTGAGGCGGGGATTCCCGGCCCGGCGCGGTCCCGGGCACGTGCGCATCCCACGGCACCCGGAGCCGGCCGCCGGCGTGGAGGATCAGGAGCGGCGGGCGCGTAGCACCCGAGTGAGGACGTCCGGTCGCAGCAGGGCCGACGGCGGTTCGACCAGATTGATGATTCGCATGAACACCCGGGCCACCACCGGGTCGGTATGCGCGGCGGCGTGCACGTGGGGCAGATAGGCGTTGACCAGCCTGATCCGCGGGGTGCGCCGCCCCTGCACCTGTGGGTATCCTAGATCATTTCCGGTGGCCAGAGCCCAGGCCAAGTCGGCGGGAACGGCCGCGGCGGTGAAGAACCGCCGGGGCAGATCGGCGTCGGTGCGGGCGGCGGGTGGGCCGAGCGCGTCCGGCGTGTCCCGCAGGGCGTCCCGCAGCGCCAGCGCCTGCTGGGCCGCGACCGTCATCCCCTGGGCGTACAGCGGGTTGAGGCTGCACACCGCGTCCCCGAGGGCGACGAAGCCGGCGCTGGGCTCGCGCAGGCGTGCGTACGGGCGTCGCACCGATCCGCGAAAGCGGTAGGGGGTCGGATCCCCGAGCGGCTCGGCGTCGGCGATGAGCCGGGCGATGTCGGGAGCGGGCAGGGTTGCCGCGAAGCGGGCGAACCCGTCCGGGTCGGTGGGCGGATGCTCGCCGAGCATGCCGGCCAGGGTGACGATCCACCGATCGTCCTCCTGCGCGACGGCGCCACCGCCGCGCAGCCCGGGGATCGTCGAGATGATAACCGCACGTTGGCCGTCGAGGTCGCTCGCGCGTCGCCGGTAGACGCGGGATGCGTAGCCGAGGTCGACGTCGACCTGCTCGCGCACGGGCACGGGCAGCCCGTGCGCGGCGAGCCAGTCCGCTGCCCGGGAGCCGCGGCCGGTCGCGTCGACGACCAGCTCCGCCTCGATGACCTCGCCGCCGTCGAGGTGCGCATCCGCAGGGCGTACCCCGCCGGGCCAGGTGCTGCTGTCGGGCCGGGTGCCGTTGGCTTGGGTGCCGTTGACTCGGGCGTCGTCCGGCCGCGGGCCACTGTCGAGGCGTTCGACCCGGACCCCGACGATCCGGCCGGGTTCGTCCGGACCGCCCGGGCCGGGCCGGCCCACCAGCCCAACGGCGCGCACCCGCTGCAGCAGGCGGACCTGGGAACGGGCGAGTACGGCCTCCCGCAGCACGCTCTCCAGCAGCGGCCGGCTCGCCAGCAGGGAGGTGAGCCCGGTGTCGGTGGGGTACAATCGCCGCCCGCGGACGTACCACCGGGTCTCGACGAGCATGTGGGCGCGAGGCGCGCCGTGGCCGGTCACGGTGTCGGTGAACCCGGGGAACAGCTCCTCCAGGCACAACCGGCCTCGTTCGGTGAGGGCGTGCAGATGGGATCCCTGCGCGACGCCGCGGCGAGTACCCTCGGTGGTGAGGTCGTCTCGTTCGATGATCGTCACCCGGTCGAAGAACTCGGCCGTCACCCGGGCCGCGAGGAGCCCGGCCATCCCGGCGCCGAGGACGACGGCGTGCCCCCGGCTGCCGCGGGGCGGCCGGGAGTCCGTCAGGGCCGCGGAAGTTGACGTTCGGCTTGTCCTGGCGGCTGTCGCTGAGCGGCTCCAGGCAGCTCCAGCTTCTCGACCCGCGTCAGCAGCGTGCGCAGCAGGTGTCACATGAACTCCCTCTTGCCCGGTCTCTCGCGCGGTGCATGGAGCAGGTGCCTGGAGCAGGTTCATGGAGCCAGAGNAGCCATGAGGTATTGGCGGCCCGCCGGATCGACTCGTGGGTTAATCTTCCCGGAATCCTGGGCGAGAACATCATAAAAATCCAAGGACTTCGTCGTGGGCGCCATAGCCTGTTCCCATCGATCGATGGGATGACGTAATGACTGGCCGTTGATATTGTCGAACCAACTGTGGTGAAATAGAAACGAGTCCGCACAGGTCGACGGGACCGGGCCAGGGGAGATTCCAGCATGGCGACCTCCGACACCATCGAGAACGCGCACAGCTTTGACGTATTCCAGCACTATGAGCGGCTGCAGTGGAAGCTGGTCGACCTGCCGCTGGACGAGATCCGCAGGGATCTTGTCCAGCCCGAGTATATTGCGCTGGTCAAGGGTGCGGTCATGGGTGAGGCCACCTCCATCGCGGCGGTGCACGGCTTTCTCAACGAGTTCACCGACGATTACGACTGCTCTGCCTTCGTGAACATCTGGGGCTACCAGGAGCTCCAGCACCACTACGCCTTCCGGGCGTGGCTGCAGGCGGTGGACGCCCAGATCGACCAGCGCCGGATCGAGGCGTTGCGCGAGCCCTACGTGCCGGGCACCACGCCGAGCGCCACTTTGATCACCAACGTCATCTCGGAGATGACGGTGAACACGGTCTACCGGACGATGTCGGAGTGGGTGCGCGAGCCGGTGCTGGCGGACCTCATGCTGCGCGCCAGCCGGGACGAGGCCGGTCATGCCCGGGAGTTCATGTACTTCGCGAAGCGCCGGCTGGAGCGGAATCCGCACGAGCTCGTGTCCGTGTTGGAGACGTTCCACTTCTACATGTCGAACAACCGGATCAAGCATCCGGTGGGGGAGTTCAAGCACCGCCTGCTCGAGGATCTTCAGGGCCACGAGACCATTGACACCGCGTTCGAGGTGTTCTTGCGGGTTTCCGAGCCGGATACGCTGGAACAGCTCCAAGTGAAGATCCGCAAGGCGCTCGGCAGCGTTCTCGGCCGGGAGTTCAACCGGAACTCCGACATCCGGCAGGCGTTGGTGGAGGCGATGCCCTGACCGCTTCGGCGATCGAGTTCGTCAGTACCGGGCCTGACGGTGCCGGGTTTGCCGGTACCGGGCCTGTCACGAACGGATCCGGTAGTTTCCCGTGCGGCCATCCACGCGGACGCGTCCCAGCCGGGACGCGTCCGCGTGATCGTGCGCGTGATCGTGTGGCGGCCGAGTCGTGGGGAGCTGAGCACGGTCCAGGGATCGCGGACCGCGCTCAGCTCCCGCAAATTCACCGGCCGCCGGTTCGTGGGACGGCCACTGCTGCTGCGCTGGTCCTGGCAGGGACCTACGGGGTGTCCAGGGTCGTCGACCGGCAGGCGTCGACGAAGCGAACCAGTTCGTCGACCTTGTCGGTGCGGACGTCGACCGCCCGGTTGACCACTCGGATGAGGTGCGGGTAGGCGTCGGTGTGATCGTAGCGGGCAGTCTCGGCGATCCGCAGGGCCCAGCGCCAGTAACCCCGGATCGTGTCGGCCAGTGGCATCCGGAAGTGCGCGATAACCTCCCGGATCGGCTCGATGACGGCGTCGCCGTGGCGGCGCAGGTACCGTTCCACGATGTCGGCCATGAAGGTGAAGTGCCGGGCCTCGTCCTTGGCGAGCCGGTTCAGCAGATCGGCCAACACCGGATCGCCGACGACCGCCCGCAGCTGCTGGTAGTACAGCTGGGTCGCCTTCTCCTGGACCAGGGCGTAGGCGAACAGCGAGACCGCGTGGTCGTGCGGCAGTTCGAAGTGCTTGCGCCCCTCGGTCGCCAGTTCCCGCCGCAGCTCGTCGGGATCGGCGATGCCGGCGGCGACCTGGTAGCGGAACAGTGCCCGGGCGTGGCTGTCCTCCTCCTGCGCCCAACGCACGGTGAAGTGGTAAAGCTCCCGGTTGTGCACGAAGGTCTCGACGTCGACGTCGGGGTTCAGCGGGAAGGCCCGCTCGTACACGCCGAAGTAGCCGGGCAGGTGGTCCTCGATCAACGTGATGAACCGGACCGCGGAGCGCTGTCCCTCGGTGAGCCGACCGGCGTCGGCGTTCTCCCAGGCGAACGTCGATTCGACGTCGAAGCGGCGGGNGGNGGAACCCGCCTGGTGGAAGGCGATGACGGCCGCCTCGACCTCGGCGGGAGGAAGCAGCGGCGCCAGGGCCGGGCGTGCGGGGGCTCGCGGTGGTTCGACGCCGCGGGCCTGGCCGAACGCCGGCCGGAGAATGTCGGATGCCGTCATGATGTGGATCCCGTTCCTCGCTCGGCGGCGGTCAGCGTGCCTTGCGGCACACCAGCGCGTAGTGCTTGGTGGTGTAGCCCCAGCCGGCGTTCGCGACCTCCAGATAGCGGCGCAGCGTCGCGGCCGTTCCCGGGCGGATCGCGTCGATCCGCTCCGCGGCCGCGTCGACGTTCACCAGCCAGTCGTCGATGGTGCGCCGGTAGTCGTCGGTGAGATCGTCGAGGCTCGCCAGGGAGAAACCGGCGTCCTCGGCGCCGGCGACGAGGTCGGACAGCGGCCGCATGTCCCCCCAGCCGAAGATCGATGCGCGGACGAACTCGGTCCCTTCCCGATGGTCGAACGCCGCCCGGGTGGCCGCGTTGCGAAAGCAGCTTTCCGACACGTACAGCCGTCCGTCGCGGCGCAGCAGCGCCCGGGCCCGCCGGAACACGACATCGAGGTCGGGCATGTGCACGATCGAGCCGAGCATCGTCACCGCGTCGAAACTCCCCGAGGGCAGCTCGACCGTCTCGAAGTGGCCCTGGATCGTGGTGACGCGGTCGCTCACGCCGAGCTCGGCGGCTCGCTGCGCGATGTAGGCGTGCTGTCGCCCTGCGGGGGAGNCCCCGACGNCCTCGGNTTCGTACTCGACCGCCATGAACAGCGTCAGCGAGCCCCAACCGCATCCGATGTCGAGGACGCGACCACCGCGGCGCAGGCCGAGCCGATCGGCGACGAAGTGGAGCTTGGCGATCTGCGCCTGCTCGAGGGTGTCGTGCTCCGTGCGGTAGAGACCCGAGCTGTACTTGCGCAGGGGATCGAGGAACAGGCCGAAGACCTCGGGCGGCAGGTCGTAGTGCTGATTGGTGTCGCTCGTCGTGGGTTCGGTGCTCGTCGTGGGTTCGGTGCTCGTCGTGGGTTCGGTGCTCGTCGTGGGTTCGGTGGCGAGGCCCGCCGCCGCCTCCGGCGCGGTGGTGACGGGCGAGCTCATGCGGCCTGCACCTGCAGCGCAGCCTGGACGACGTCGGCGACCTCGGCGACGGTGACCGCCGAGAAGACGTCATCGTCCTCGAGCTCGACGTCGTACTCGCGTTCCACCCGGGCGATCATCCGGAGCACCTTCACCGAGTCCGCACCCTCCACGGAGCGCAGATCGGCGTCCGCAGCCAGGTCCTCGATCGGGATGCCGAGCTCACGAGCGACGATGGCGGTGACGGTGGTGACGATCTCCGTATACGACACGGACATTCAGTGCTCCTCTGAGGTGGGGAGGCCGGCGGCGGTGGACCCGGTGGCCGGTGGTCTGGTGAGCGTCGCCGCCAGCGCCTGCGCGACGCGGTCGGCCTCGGTCGGATTCAGCATCATCCGGTCCCGGGCGGTGTCCATCGGGGTCGGGCGGTAGGTCGCGCTTGCGGTCGCGAGCAGCGTCCCGGCCTCGTCGAGGAGCTCGGCCTCGGCGTGCACCAGCCCGTTTGCTCTGCCGCCGCTTACGCCGCCGGCCGTGCCGCCGGCCGTGCCGCCGACCGGTGCCGCGTCCCCGCGGCCGGGGGTAGCATCCGGGACGCCGCGCAGCCGGGCGACGCAGCGGTATTCGGCGCCGACGCTCAGCGGGGCGAGGTAGCGTACCCGCAGCGCGGTGGTGAACGCGGTGAGCCCGACCTGCAGCACGATCAGATTGCCCATCGTCTCATCGACGATCACTCCGATGAGGCCACCGTGCACGACGCCGGGATAGGACTCGTGCCGGCGTTCGAGCCGGAAACGGGTCGAGATGCCGTCGGCGTGGGCGGAGAAGCGTAGTTGCAGCCCGTGCGGATTGTGCGGCGAGCAGCCGAAACACCGATAGTCCGCGAGCACGGACCACGGCACGCTCAGGTAGTCCTCCGGATCGTCGGCTTCCCGCGGGCCGTCAGGGCTCGGCGTCATCAGGTGGCTGTGCATCGGGCTCCCTGGTCGATGGGCGCGGAACGCGGTGGGTGTGCGGAATTGGACGCTGGGCTTGCGGGTCAGAGCACGCCGCGCCCGACCAGGTCGCGTACCGCCAGCCGTTGGAATTTGCCGCTGGAGGTGCGGGGCAGCGCGCCGGGCTCGACCAGACGCACCGTCACCGTGGACAGCCCCAGCGCCGCAGTCGCCGCCATCCGCAGGTCGGTCGCGAGTCGGGCTCGGTCCGCGGGCTCGGTCAGCGCGGTCTCGCCGACCACCGTGACGCCGCCGGCAGCCTTCGCTCCGGTGGCGTCCGGAGGGCTGCCGGCGGCGTCCGGCTGGTCGGGGGAGCCGAAGGCGACGACGCGACGTCGGTGCACGCCCGGAAGGTCACGCACCGCCGCTTCGGCGTCCTCGGGGTAGTAGTTCACGCCGCGTATAATGATCATTTCCTTGTCCCGGCCGGTCACGAACAGATCGTCGCCGCGCTGGAAGCCGAGGTCGCCGGTGCGCAGCCAGCCGTCCGCTGTGAAGCCCCCGGTCGTCAGGCCCCCCGCGGTGAGGTAGCCCGAGGTGACCGAACCACCCCGGATCTGGATCTCGCCCACCCGCAGGCTCGGCGCCAGACCGTCGCCGAGCGGATCGGCCAGGACGTCACCGTGCAGGTCGGCGATGCGAATCCGGATGTCGCGGACCGGCCGGCCGACGGCGACCAGCCCCTTGGCGCGCGGATGCTCGCGCGGGACCTCCGTCACGATTCCCTCGGCGGCGAGTCGGTCCCGGTCGACCCAGGTGACCACGGGGGCGCGGCCCAGCGGCGGGAAGGCCACGGCCAGGGNGGCCTCGGCCNTCCCNTACACGGGGAACATCGCCGTGGGGGCGAACCCGGCCGGCGCGAAGTGGTCGAGGAAGCGCTCGACGCCGACCGCGGAGACCGGCTCGGCTCCGTTCAGCGCGACGCGCCACCGGCGCATGTCCAGCCCGGGTACCTCGTCTGGGTCGATCGCCCGGACGAGGTCGTCGTAGGCGAAGTTCGGCGCCGGCGAGATCGTGGCGCCGCTGGCGAGGAACGAGCGCAGCCAGCCGGCGGGGTCACGGACGAAGTCCGCCGGGGACCAGACGGTCATCGGGATGCCGGTCATGATCGCGCTGAGGGTCGCGAACAGCCCCATGTCGTGGAACAGCGGCAACCAGATTCCGCCGTGATCGCCTTCACCGAGCCGGATGCCGTCGATGATCGCGCGGATGCCGCACAGCACGGCGCGGTGGCTGAGCACCACGCCCTTCGGGGCCGCGGTGCTGCCGGAGGTGAACTGCACGATCGCGACGTCGTCCGCACCCACCGCACCCACCGCACCCACCGGGCATTCGGGACCCGGATGTGGCTGGCGTGTGGGCGTGGCGGGACCGACGTCGCGGACCAGGTCAGCCGCGGGGNGGAACCGGAGTCCGCCGAGCCGGTCGGCCGTGCGGCGCAGGATGGCCGACACTCGGCCGCCGGTGACCACCCGGTGGATGCCCGCGGCCGCCGTAGTGCGCGAGACCCGGTCGGCATAGCCGTTGAGGTCGTGCGCGGTGGTCGGCAGTGGCAGCGGACAGGCCGCCGCGCCCGCCCGACTGATCGCGAAGAGCGCGAGCAGAAACTCGGCCGAGTTCGCGGCCAGCACCCCAACCCGCTCGCCGGCCTGGACCCCGTCCGTCGTCAGCGCGGCCGCGATGATCCGGGAGGTGGCCGCGAGGTCCCGCAGCGAGATCACCTCGTGGGTGGACGGGAACGTGACGGGCGTGTCGGGATGCCGGGCGGCCGCGACGTCCAGTGCGTCGTGCAACGTCTCGGCGTCGAGCGGCTCATGGTGCCCGCGAGCGTCGGTCGTGCCGGTCGGGTCGGTCGGGTGGCTGCCGTGGGTCGCGTGGGTCGGCCCGCCGGTCGTCGCCGACCGTGGGGGGCCCGGCCGCGGATGGAGAGTCGGAGACATGGGCGAGATGGCGGAGGTGGGCGAGGTGACCTCGCTCCGGATGGCAGGCATGATCCGCGCTCCTGTCTTCCGCGTCCGGGTGTCTTCCGCGTCCGTGCGACGGATGGGGCCCGGCCGGCACCGAGGCGACGGCGGCCGAACAGCAGCCGATCGGGCCGCCCGTCGGGTGTACTCGCCCGTCGGGTGTACTGATCTCTGTCCGTCGGGTGTACTGATGATCGGATGTGCTGATGAATGCCGCGGGCGGCAGGAAAAGGCTCGTGGGTATGGTGGTCGTTCGTCAACAAAAATTTAGGTAATCTATTGATCCATCAGGGCCGACAATACATCACCGAATCGTTCCGGCGGTCGGAAAATTCATCCGATGGTTTCCTGGGAGTTCACCTGGGTGTCGTCCTGGTGGTATCAAATGTACCGATCACCTCGCCGGGTCGCCGGGTCGCCGGCTCGGCGCGCGACCGCGACCGCGACCGCGACCGCGACCGAAGCAAGTTTCCCGTGTCCGGCCGGAATCCGGAGACAAGGGTCAGGAGACAAGACTCGGGAACGGAACTGAGGGTCCCCNCCCGCCGCCACCGTCCTTACTCATCCCATCCATCGCCTCCATTCCCTCATTTCTCACCGCCGCGATCAGGCTCCGGGCAGGTGGCCTGAACGCACAGGTCCCGGGGCGCTTCCAGGTGGAGACCCACCGTGAACCGAGCTCCGTGGCACCACCCGCGCCGGCATTCGTCGGACCGACGATGAGGAGCACGTCATGGCAGTCACAACCGATTCCGTATTCGCCGGGGCGGACGCCGGTACCGGCGTCGCGGCCGACCACGGGAAACCGCTCCCGGACCAGGCGCCTGATCTGCTGGCCGCGTTGTTCGATCCCGCGAACAGGCCGAATCCCTATCCGCTCTATGCGCGCCTGCGGGCAGCCGGCCGGCTGCACGAGACGCCGTTCGGACTGCGGGTCGCCACCCGGCACGACGACTGTGTAGCGGTACTGTCCAACCAGAGCTGGGGGCACGATCAGGAGGCCCACCAGCTGCATCCCACCTTGCCCGCCGAGGAGTTCCCGGCGACGTTCCTGTGGATGGAGCCGCCGGACCACACCCGGCTGCGCGGCCTGGTGAGTAAGGCGTTCACCCCGGGTCGGGTCGCCGATCTGCGGCCGCGTATCACCGCCCTCGTCGACGATCTGCTCGACACCGCGCTGCGGGCCGGAGAGTTCGACCTCATCGAGACGATCGCGTACCCGCTGCCACTCACGATCATTTGTGAGATCCTCGGGGTGCCGGCGGCCGACCACGGCATCATCCAGATCTGGTCGCAGGCGTTGGCCAGGGCGTTCGACCCGGACGTCCTGATGTCTCCGGAGGCGTTGGCGGAGCGTAACGACGCCATCCCCGAGTTTCTCGCCTACTTCCGTGCGCTGGTCGCGCGCAGCCGCCGCAGCGGTGGCGACGATCTGCTCAGCGCGCTGGCTGCCGTCGAGGAGCAGGGTGATCGGCTGACCGAGGACGAACTGCTCGGCACCTGCGTGACCCTGCTGATTGCCGGCCACGAGACGACGGTCAACCTGGTCGGCAACGGGGCGCTGGCGTTGCTGCGTAACCCCGACCAGACGGCGTTGCTGCGCGACGAACCGGATCTCATCCGGCCCGCCGTCGACGAGCTGCTACGCTATGACTCCCCGATCCACCTCAACACCCGGGCAGCGACCCGGGAGATGACGGTGGGTGGCCGAACCTTTTCCCCGGGTGAGGGTGTGGTGGCGTTGATCGCTTGCGCCAATCGTGATCCGGAGGCATTCGACGACCCGGACCGTCTCGATGTGCGCCGCTACGTGGCAGGCTCCGGCGCGTCCCGGCACCTGTCGTTCAGCCTCGGTCACCACTACTGCCTCGGCGCGCCGTTGGCGTTGCTCGAGATGGAGATCTTCCTGGCGGGGTTCCTCCACCGGGTCCGGTCCGCCGAGCTTCTCGTCGATTCGCCGCCCTACAAATCCAACCTGCTCATCCGAGGACTGGCGGAGCTCCCCGTCCGCTTCCGGGGATAGTGCCGCAAAGTCGCGGATCGAGCCGCTTCTGATATTCTGCTCGAAGTCAAGTGCCAGGTCGGAGGCGTGGTGGATGCCACGTCGGGCGAATCTTACACCGTACCTTCCGTATCTCCACACGCCGTATTCACCCGTAGTTTTTCGGGATCGCTAGCGTGTCCGCGGGAGGTACCATGGAGAGCAAGATCGATTTCCGATACCTCGTCTCTTTCTTGGCGATCGCAGAAGAACTCCACTTCGGCCGGGCCGCGGCCAGGCTCCATCTGGCCCAGCCCTCTCTCAGTCAGCAGCTCCAGCGTCTCGAACGTGACATCGGTGTCGAACTGGTCAACCGGACCTCCCGGGAGGTCCGGTTGACCCCGGCGGGCCGGGCCTTCGAGATGGAGGCACGACGTCTGCTGGAACAGGCACGACAGGCGGTCCGGGCGGCCAGGGAGGCCGCTTCCGGCCGGACCGGTCGGATCTCCATCGGGTTCAACTTCCCCGCCGGGGAACGGGTCCTCCAACCCACCCTGCTACGGCTCAACGCTGACTACCCGAACGTCTCGACCACTCTCTGGGAGGCTCGCAGCGGCCCCCAGCTGTCCGCCCTCACCGCGGGAAAACTCGACGTCGCGCTCGTGTTCGCCGGGCCTCTCGCGGCCCAGTTGCGGTCCCATCGGGTCTTCACCGTGCCGCTGGTGGCGCTCGTCGGGCGAAACCATCCGTGGGCGGACCGTCGCCAGGTCTCGTTCCGGGAGCTGGCGGGCCAGGGATGCGTGCTGTTCCGCCGGGAACAGAGCCCGGCGATGCACGACGCTATCCTCGCCGCCGCCGACCGCTGTGGCATCCGCCTGAGTGTGGCAGAGGAGGTCGACGACTCCGGCGCCACCGGCATCGTCGTCACGACCAGGCCGGTGGTGGCCTTCGCGTCGGCGGATCGCGGCGCGCATGTGCCCACGAAGGGCCCCGTCGCGGTGCGGCTCGTCGACCCGGTACCGACTGTCGGCGCGTACGCGGTCTGGCGTCCGGATCCGCAGCCCGTCGTCACGGCCTTCCTCAACAGCCTCGACGCCGCCGGGCCGTTCCTGGGACCGCCGTCCCTGGATCCGTCCAGGTCGGACGAGCCGGCGACCGGCCCGGCACCAAGGCCGCGGAGCACGCCCGCGGCCTTGACCTCGGTGACCGCCGGTGCGTGCTCGCTGATCCGGCAGGCCTGAAGACCGGCAGGCCTGAAGATCGGCAGGCCTGAACAATGGATCGATCAGAGAAAACCATCGCGGTCAGCTCCACAGCGACGTCCGTACCCATTCACATGGGCTGGGAAGACGGTTAGCATGAAGAAGCGGCCGGGCTTGTCCCGTTCCACTCGCGGTGCCATTTGGAGTGATGGGTGCGATGTCGGAACGTCTTTGTCATCGTCTTTTCCATCGCATTTAATAGGGGATTTTTCGTCGACCATCCGGGCTGACCTGTGCGCGTCCGGGAACGGGGATCAGGGGATCAACTGTGAACATTCTGCGGGTGCCCGGAGGTACTGAGCTGCCCGCCGACCGAGGGCTGGCCGCCGCCGTCCTTACTGAGGTCGCCATGGTCGCCGACCGGCCGGTTCTGGCCCATCAGGTGGACGGAGGCTGGCGCGATGTGACCGCGGGCCGGTTCTGCTTCGACGTCGCGGCCGTCGCCAGGGGCCTGGTGGCGCACGACGTCGGGGTTGGCGACCGGGTTGCGATCATGGGTCGGACCGGTTACGGCTGGGCCGTTGCCGACTTCGCGATCTGGAGCATCGGCGCGGTCACCGTCCCCGTCTACCCGACCTCCTCGGCCCACCAGGTCGACCACATCATCGGTGACTCCAAGGCCTCGTGGTGCTTCGTCGAGACACCCGACCACGAGCGCCTGGTCCTGTCAGCGGGTCTTCCCGCGACGCGCGTCTGGTCGCTGGACGAGGCCGTGTCGGCACTCGGCACCGCCGGTCAGTCCGTCGCGGAGTCCGAGGTGCTCCGCCGCCGGGACACGGTCCGGGCCGACGACCTCGCGACAATCGTCTACACCAGCGGGACGACCGGCGTGCCGAAGGGCTGCCTGCTGACCCACGCGAACGTCTTCTCCGCCGCCGTCAACTCGGTGGAGCGGCTGGACCCGGTGATGCGTCCGGCCACCGGCTCGGCCAGTACCATTCTTTTCCTTCCGCTCTCGCACGTGTTCGGGCGTGTGACCATGATCGGGTGTCTGTGGGCCGGAGTGCGGACGGCCCTGCTGCCGGACCCCGGGGGCCTCGTCCCGGCGCTGCGCACCTTCCGCCCCACCTTCCTGATCACCGTTCCGTCGGCGCTGGAGAAGATGCGCAAGGGCGCGCGGGCGGCGGCGGCGGGCGGACTCTCGGGGCGCCTGTTCGCCGCGGCCGAACGGACCGCCTGCGTGCTGGGTCGGGCCCGGCGTGGGCAGGGCGGCCTGGGGCTCGTCACGCGGCTTCAGGCTCCGCTGTTCGACCGGCTGGTGTACCGCCGGTTGCGCGCGGCGTTCGGCGGGCGCCTGCGCCACGTCGTGTGCGGGGGAGCGACGCTCGACCCCTCCACCGCCGAGTTCCTCACCGGGGTCGGGGTGCACGTCCTCGGCGCCTACGGGCTGACCGAGGCCTCGACGGCCGTCAGCATCAGCGCTCCCGGGCTCGACCGGCCGGGCAGCACGGGCCGTCCGCTGCCGGCGACCACCGTCGCGATCAGCGACGAGGGCGAGGTCCTGGTGGCTGGGCCGCAGGTCTCGCCGGGCTACTGGCCGGATCGGACGGGCGCGCACGAGCCGTGGTTGCGCACCGGTGACCTCGGTCGGCTCGACGACGACGGGTATCTCCACATCACCGGTCGAATCAAGGAGATCATTATCACCACCGGGGGGAAGAACGTCTCGCCGGCACCGCTGGAGGACCGCATCCGGCTGCACCCGCTGGTCAGCAACGCCATAGTGATCGGGGAGAACCGGCCGTTCGTGACGGCCCTCGTGACCCTCGATCGGGCCGCCGTGCAGGCCTGGGCCCGGCGAGGCGGTCACAAGCTGGACGAGGCCGCCGCCCACACCGACCCTCGGCTGGTCGCCGAGGTCAGCGCCGCGGTCGACGCGGCGAACGCGCAGGTCTCGCGGGCCGAGTCGGTGCGGAAGTTCCGCCTCCTGAGCCACGACTTCACCATCCAGGGCGGCCAGCTCACCCCGTCGTTGAAGCTTCGCCGTGCCGTGATCGAGGAGGAGAACGCCAAGGAGATCGAGGAGCTGTACGCGTCCTGACCGCCCGGTACCGGTCCGGCACCTGGCCCCGGCACCGGTCCGGCACTGNCCNCCGCCCGCCTGGATCTCGGCGCATCGAAACGGAGCCGCACGTGGATTCCGCCGCACCGTCCCTGGGAGCACCGGATTGGCCCGCACGGTCCGACCCGGAGATGGAACCGCCCGGCCACACCCGGCTGCGCGGCCTGGTGAGCAAGGCGTTCACCCCGCGCACGATCGAGGGGATGCGGCCGTGGGCCGAGCAGGTCGTTGACGACCTGCTGAGCCGCCTCATCCAGCGGGGCCTGACGTCGCTGCCGCTGAGCCTCACTCCCGGAGGCGTCGCGTGAGCATCGAGACGACCGACCCGACGGCGAACGGGCGGACGACAGCCAGGCAGGCGGTGGGCCGGCAGGCGGCGCGGCAGGTGGTGGTCACCGGTCTCGGGGCCACGACACCGCTCGGCGGCGACGTCGCGTCGACGTGGAGCGGCGTGCTGGCCGGCCGATCCGGGATCCGCCGGCTCGATGAGCCGTGGGCGCAGTCGCTGCCGGTCCGCATCGCCGCGCCGGTGGCCGTCGAGCCGCAGCTTGGCCGGGTGGAGGCACGCACGCTCGACCGGGGGCAGCGGCTTGCCCTCGTCGCAGCCCGGGAAGCCTGGGCCGACGCGGGCACCCCCACGCCGGAGCCGGAACGTTTCGCCGTCGTCGTCGGTTCCGGGGTCGGCGGCCTCACCACCCTGCTCGACCAGTACGACGTGTTCCGGGAGCGCGGGGCGCGCCAGGTGTCCCCGCACCTGGTGCCGATGCTCATGCCGAACGGACCGGCCGCGGCGGTGGGTCTCGCGCTCGGTGCCCGCGCCGGGGTGCACGCTCCGGTGAGCGCCTGCGCGTCCGGTGCGGAGGCCATTGCCACCGCCGTCGACCTGATCCAGGCCGGTCGAGCGGATGTCGCCGTCGCCGGTGGCACGGAGGCCGCCGTCCATCCGCTCCCGCTCGTGGGATTCGCGCAGATGCAGGCGCTGTCCCGCCGTGAGGACCCGCCGGAGTCGGCGTCCCGGCCGTTCGACAAAGTCCGGGACGGATTCGTGCTCGGCGAGGGTGCCGGGATGTTCGTCCTGGAGGCCGCCGAGCACGCCCGCGCCCGCGGCGCCCGGGTCTACACGACCGTGGCCGGCGCTGGGGTCAGCGCCGACGCCTATCACGTCGCAGCCCCCGACCCGACGGGAGCCGGGGCGGCGCGGGCCGTGCGCCGGGCGTTGCACGCCGCCGGTCTTGACCCGGCGGACGTGGTGCACGTGAACGCGCATGCCTCGGGGACACCGGCTGGCGATCTCGCCGAGAGCCGTGCGCTGCGCGGCGCGCTGGGCGCGGCGCTCGACGGTGTCGCGGTGACGTCGACGAAGTCGATGACCGGACATCTGCTGGGCGCGGCCGGCGCGGTGGAGGCGCTGCTCTGCGTGCTGACGTTGCGGGAGCGGACGGTCCCGGCGACCCGCAACCTCGAGGCGATCGACGACGAGATCACGCTGGACGTGGTGACGATGGACAACAGGCCGATCCGGACCGGCGCGGCGCTGTCGACGTCGTTCGGCTTCGGCGGCCACGATGTCTGCCTCGCCTTCACCCCCTGGCCCTGACCGTCGGTCGCCTCGCCGTGGTCGGTACGTCTGCCCGAGCGGACACCGGACGGCCATGGCGGGAGCATCGGGTGCGCACGATGCTCAGAAAGTCGCCATGCACATGTTGCCAAAGATCCGACTAGCCGTAACCATTGGCCCGTGATGTCCTACGAACAGGTACTGCAGGTGTCCGATCCGCTCGAGCGAGCCGCGTTGGCAGATGATCTGATGTGGGCTGACCATCCGCGCAGACTGGATCTGCGCACAGCACGTGGGGTGGCCATTCGGGAGGCGTTGGAGGCGGGGCGGTCGCCCGACGACGTCGCCCGCCGACTCGTCGTCACCGTGGCCGATCTGACCTGGATGGCCGCGCCTGCGGCATCCGCCGTAGCTTGATCCGTCGAGGGCCGGTCGGACAACGGCGTCCGCCGACCCGAACCCCACTGTCGGTTGTCCACCCTCGGAACCGTGCCGTCACCCACGGCCTTTCAGGGCCGCAGTCGGAACGGTGGGTAGTCGTCCGTGGTCAGAATGACCGCGTAGCAGACCACCCGGTTCGTCCAGCGCAGCACGCCGACGACGAAGTCGAACAGTCCCCGCGGGAGGCGTCCGGTGAGGAGCACGGCGAACCAGCCGACGATCATCGCCGCCACCGTCGCGATATACAGGAAGAACAGCGCGATGTAGTGCGGGACCGCCAGCAGCCACTTGACCAGGGGCAGCCAGCGGTTCAGACGCGCGGCGTCCGGATAGGGAATCGTCAAGTGGACGGCCTGTTCGTCCTCCGTCGAGGGATATTCGTCCCGCAGCAGGGTGAGATAGGCCACGACCCGGTTCGTGAAACTCAGTAGAGCGACATTCCAGTCGAACCACCACCGCGGGTACCTCTGCCGGAAAAGAATCAGCAGCAGGGGAGCGAAGAACAGCAGCCCGCCGCCGAACATCGCACTGTTTCTGCCGTATCCCGTACCGCCGACCGCCGCGAGGACGACCGCGATCGGGATGACCGTGATAATTCGAAAGAACACGGTGAGTCGATCGCGCTCCCCTGTCGGGTAGTCGATCTCGAAGGACACCGGATGGCCGGGGTGCCGCGGCTCTACGCTAAATGTCCCCTGGTCGGTCATGGCTGCTCCCTGGTAAATCGGTAACCTCGTCCTGCCGGCTTATTTTCGGTCAGCGGTGCCGGGTGCGAGAGAGCCATGAGTCCCCCTTTTTCGGTCGGATCGGACCGAGGCGGCCACGGCGAACCATCCGGCTGACGGTGTTCCTTGCCGCCACCCCTGCCACCAGCAAGATTGGTGCGGAATATATTCTTTTGCGCAGTCTTGTCGTCTTTATGGAGAAGGGGATATCGAGAAGGGGAGGCTGTCAGCGCGATGACGACGGCCATGATCTGTCAGGCCGCCCGAGAGGACTGTCCCCGACACCGGGCGGTAGTCCCCGACCCCGGGCGGGTAGGGAGACCGACGGGCCGGCCGCGAGCGGGGTGCTCTGTGGGGCTGCCCGGGCCCCGAGGAGCCGTGGATGCACGAGCTGGCGATCACCCAGAACGTCGTGGACACGATCGTGGAACGGATCGGGGCAGCGCGGGCCACGGCGGTTCACCTGGTCATCGGGCGGGTGTCCGGCGTCGTGCCCGACTCCGTCCGATTCTGTTTCGACCTGGTGGCAGCGGGCACGCCGGTCGAAGGCGCTCGCCTGGAGATCGACGAACCGCCGGGCCGTGCCCGTTGCCGGCGGTGCGGCGCCACGTTCGAGGCCGACGATCGCCTGCTCCTGGTGCTCTGCCCGTGCGGCAGCGCCGACGTCGAGGTGGTCGGTGGCGACGAGCTGATGATCGTTACGGTCGAGGTGACACCCGTGCCGAGCGGCGGAGGTGATGTGGGATGTGTGGAACCTGCGGGTGTGACGACGTCGCGGCGCCGCCCCGGCTGACCTCCCTCGACGGGGTCGACCCCGTCGGTCCCGGCCCGGCGCTTGCCGGCCACGCGCCTGACGGGGGGACCACGTCGCGCACCGTGGTTGTCGAGGAGCGGATGCTGGCCAGGAACGACATGCTCGCCGAGGCGAACCGCCGCCGCCTGCTCGCCCGTGACGTGCTGGCGATCAACCTGATGGGCTCGCCGGGATCGGGCAAGACGACGCTGCTGGAGCGGACCGTCCGCGAGTTCGGCGTGGGCGTGCCGATCGCGGTGGTTGAAGGTGATCAGGAGAGTATCCGCGACGCCGAGCGCATCCGGTCCACGGGCGCTCCCGTCGTCCAGATCAACACCGGCCGTGGCTGCCACCTCGATGCGGCCATGATCGACTGTGCGCTGCGTGAGCTCGAACCAGCAGAGGATTCGATGGTGTTCATCGAGAACGTCGGCAATCTGGTCTGCCCGGCGCTGTTCGACCTGGGCGAGCGAGCCCGGGTGGTGCTGATGTCCGTCACCGAAGGCGAGGACAAGCCGACCAAGTATCCGCACATGTTCGCGGCTGCCGATCTCGTCCTGCTCACCAAGTGCGACCTGCTGCCCTACCTCGACGTTGAGGTCGCGCGGTACGAGGCGCAGGTTCACCGGATCAATCCCCGGGTCGACGTACTGCGCGTCCGCGCGACCCCGGGATCGGGGCCGGGTCTGAGGCCGGGGCCTGGCCTGGGCCAGTGGTACGCCTGGCTGCGCGCCGAGCGGGGTGCCGGCCACCGCCCGCGGTCGAGCGGGCCGTCTCACGGTGTTTGAGGCCGCGGCACCCGGGCAACCCGTCGAAGAATAGCTACGAGTGTTCTCGTAACTGCATATAGCCATAATGCGTAGTTACATGTGGTTACAGTACGGTGGGCATCGTCCCCAGGGGTGGTGCCACGGCTCCGCCGAAGGGGGACTGTCATGCTGCTCGCGGGTTCGTCCTGTCCTGGGCATCGCTCGCCATGACGGCGCCCAGCGCGCGGACCACCCTTCACGTGGACGTGGGGGCCGGCACCGGTGCCGACGAGGCCGGTGGGAGCTGTCCCGCCGGTTTCGCGTCGGCCCGTGCAGTGGCTGACGCGGTGCTGTACGAGGGCTATCTGCTCTATCCGTATCGCCGCTCCTCGGGCAAGAACCGGATGCGGTGGCAGTTCGGGGTGCTCGCGCCGCGGCGTTGGGTCGAGGCGGGTGGGCCGGTTCCACGGACCGTCGCCGGATCGACGGATGCGTGGTGCCAGCAGACCGACTGTCTTCTCGAGCTGTCCCCGACCGCCTCGGTTGTCGTCCGGCTGCGCTTTCTGCAACTCCAGCGCCGTTCGGTCGAGGTCAGAGGGGCCGACGGTGCGTTCGGCGAGGTCGACGCGCTGAAGGCGGACGGCGCTGCTCGGCTGAGTTTCGACGAGGCGGTGCCGCGCGAGGCCGGTCTCACCCTCGACCTGGCCGACCTGGCCGACCTGGCCGACCTGGCCGACCTGGCTGACCTGGCCGACCCGGCCGACCCGGCTGTGCGGGGCCGGTCGGCGGAACAGGCTGATCGTGGAGAGTCGTTCAGCCTGAGCCTGCCCGGTGGCATGGAGATCGAGCCGTTGGATGATCGCGGCAACCCGGCGGGCCGCGACGTTGGGCGCGGCGGTGCGGCTCGGGNGGTTCGCCGGCGGNGGCCGGTCTCGGCGACGGTCCGGGTGTCCGTGACGCGGGCTGCGGCTCCCTTCCGGCTGTACCGGCTGCGCCTGGTCGTCGAGAACACGGTGGCGGACGTCCCCGCCGGCGCCGCGCGACCGATGGCGCTGCGCCGATCGATGATCGCGACACACAGCCTCCTGGGTGCGTGCGGGGGACGGTTCCTCTCGCTGCTCGATCCGCCGACCTGGGCCGCCGGGGCGACACGGGAGTGTGAGAACATCCACACCTTCCCCGTTCTCGCCGGTGCCGACGGAGCGCCGGACGTGATGCTGTCCTCGCCGATCATCCTGTACGACCATCCCCGGATCGCCCCCGAGAGCCCGGGTGACCTCTTCGACGCCACCGAGATCGATGAAATCCTCTCGCTGCGCACGCTGGCTCTGACCGACGACGAGAAACACGAGGCTCGGGCGACCGATCGCCGCGCCGCGGAGATTATCGACCGGGTCGACGGGATCCCGCGGGACACACTCGCCCGCCTGCATGGCGCCGTCCGGTCGCTGCGACCGGTTCCGTCGGTCGGGGCCGCGCCGGCCGGCGTACCGGTTGCCGCCGCGACCACGCGATGGTGGGAGCCGGAGGCGGACCGGTCGGTCCGTCCGGACAGTGACAGTGTTTCCCTGGACGGCGTGATGATCGCTAAGGGCAGCCGGGTCCGGCTGCATCCCCGTGACCGTGGAAGCAGCTGTGGAAGCGACGCGCACGACATGTTTCTCAGGGGGCGCGAGGCCCGGGTTCAGGCCGTCTTTCTGGACGTTGACGGCGCCTGGCACGTCGCGGTGTCCCTGGACGACGACCCGGCCGCCGAACTGCACCGGTGGTACGGCCGTCATTACTACTTCGCACCCGAGGAGCTGGCACCGCTCACCGACGGACCGGGTGCGTCATGATCGGGCCGGCGCCCACCCGCGTGGGTCCGCCCGCGGGTTCCTCCGCGGGTCCACCGCGCGTCCTCGTCGCCGGGATCGGCAACGTGTTCCTCGGCGACGACGGATTCGGGGTGGAGGTTGTGCGCCGCATCGACCCGGCGGACCTGCCGGCCGGGGTGGACGTCGTCGACTACGGGATCCGCGGCGTGCATCTCGCCTATGAGCTCCTCGACGGCCGGTACGACGTGGTGATCCTCGTCGACGCGGTCCCGTCGACCGATCCACCGGGGACTCTCGTGGTGCTCCGGCCCGAACTTGACGGGGCCGGCGTCAACGACATTCCCGTTGACGACATCCCCCCCGTCGATGACATCCCCCTCATGGACGCCCATGGCATGTCTCCCGACGTGGTCCTGCGGTTGCTGCGGGGCCTCGGTGGCGATGTCGGCCGAGTGCTGGTCGTCGGCTGCCGACCCGCCGTCGTCGAGGAGCGGATGGGACTGTCCCACGCCGCGGGGGCTGCCGTCGGCGACGCGGTGCGGCTCATCGCGCAGATCGTCCGAGACCCCGGCTCGTGGGGTCCATCCCCAGCATCCGCCAGTAGGAGGGAGGGGCCGAGATGACGGCCACGAACCCGCAGTCCGGGAGCTCGCGACGCGGCGGTTTCGACGAGGTGCACATCCTCTGGATCTCCGAGGGGATGAGCTGCGACGGCGACACGGTGTCGGTGACCGCGGCCTCCCAGCCAGCGATCGAGGATGNCGTCACCGGGCTCGTGCCGGGGTTGCCGACGGTCCATCTGCATAACAAGGTGCTGTCGCCGACCGTCGGCGGGGAGGAGTTCCTGGCCCCGTACCGAGCCGCGGCCCGCGGTGACATCGAGCCGTTCATCCTCGTCATCGAGGGCTCGATTCCGAACGAGAACATCCACGGCGACGGGTACTGGACGTCGTTCGGGAACGATCCGGACACCGGCCAGCCGCTGACCCTGAACTGGTGGATCGACCGGCTGGCACCCAGGGCGTGGGCGGTCGTCGCGATCGGCACCTGCGCCGCGTACGGCGGGATCCACGCGATGGCCGGCAACCCGACCGGGTCGATGGGCCTTGCCGACTACCTGGGCCATGACTTCACCTCCGCCGGCAACCTGCCGATTGTCAACGTCCCCGGCTGCCCGGTTCAACCGGACGACTTCATGGAGACGCTGACCTGGGTGCTTTACCACGCGGCGGGCACGGCACCGCCGCCACCGCTGGACGACCAACTCCGACCCCAGTGGATCTTCGGTCGGACCGTGCACGAGGGCTGTGACCGGGCGGGCTACTACGAACAGGCCGATTTCGCGAAGGACTACAACTCGCCGAAGTGTCAGGTGAAGATTGGCTGCTGGGGTCCGGTGGTGAACTGCAACGTGCCCAAGCGCGGGTGGATGGGCGGGCTGGGCGGCTGCCCGAACGTGGGCGGCATCTGCATTGCCTGCACGATGCCGGGATTCCCGGACAAGTTCATGCCGTTCATGGACATGCCGCCGGGAGGGAGCCTGTCCTCGCGCGCGATCAAACCCTACGGGTCGTTCATCCGCAGGCTGCGTGGCATCACCAATGCGACGGCGAACACCGAGCCGAAGTGGCGGCACAACCGGGAGCTGCTGACCACCGGCTACGACCCGCATTACCGCCCCTAGGACCGGGCCGGAGCCCACGTCGGCGAGACGGCAGGCGGGGCGGCACACCCGGTCTGTCCGGGCCGGGCCCAGCGATGCCGGAGGGAGTGTGCGATGACGACGACCAGGCAGTCGAGAACCGGGGAGAAGCCCGCCCAGATCGTGGAGATGGCGTGGGACCCGATCACGCGCATCATCGGCAACCTCGGGATCTACACGAAGATCGACTTTGCCAACCGGCGGGTCACCGAGTGTCACAGCACCTCGTCGCTGTTCCGCGGCTATTCGGTGTTCATGAAGGGCAAGGATCCGCGGGACGCGGGTTTCATCACCAGCCGCATCTGCGGCATCTGTGGGGACAACCACACCACCTGCTCGGTCTACGCCCAGAACATGGCGTACGGCATCGCGAACCCGCCGATGGCGGAATGGATCATCAATCTCGGAGAGGCCGCCGAGTACCTGTTCGATCACACGATCTTCCAGGACAACCTGGTGTTCGTGGANTTCTGCGAGGCGATGGTCAAGCAGACCAATCCCGGCGTGCTGGCCCGGGCAGAGGCCACCGCCGCACCGAACGCGGCCGTGCACGGGATGCGGACTATCGCTGACATCATGCGTTCGTTCAACCCGTTCGAGGGGGAGATCTACCGGGAGGCCCTCAAGGTTAGCCGGATCACCCGCGAGATGTTCTGCCTGATGGAGGGCAGGCACGTGCACCCCTCCACGCTGTATCCGGGCGGGGTCGGCACGATGCCGGAACCGACGGTGTTCACCGACTACCTCAGCCGGCTGATGGAGATCCTTGATTTCGTCAAGAAGGCCGTCGCGTTGAACGACGACCTGTTCGACTTCTGGTACGAGGCGCTGCCCGGTTACGAGGAGGTCGGCCGCCGCCGGGTGCTGCTGGGCTGCTGGGGCGCGTTCCAGGATCCGAACGTCGTGGACTACCGGTACGAGAACATGACCACCTGGGGCCGGGCGATGCACGTGACACCCGGGATCGTCGTCGACGGCGATCTGCTGACCACCGACCTGGTGGAGATCAATCTGGGCATCCGGATCCTGCTGGGCAGTTCCTTCTACCAGGACTGGGTGAACGAGGAGCCGTTCGTCACCCGGGATCCGCTCGGAAATCCGGTCGACATGCGCCATCCGTGGAACCAGACGACGCTGCCGGTGCCGCAGAAGCGGGACTTCGGGGAGAAGTACAGCTGGGTGATGAGCCCGCGGTGGCTTGACGCCCGCAGCGGCGAGCATCTCGCCCTGGATACCGGGGGAGGGCCCTTCGCTCGGCTTTACACCACGGCACTCGCCGGACTGGTGAACACCCCCTACGTCACCGCGACCGGGGGCGCGGTGAACATCTCGCTGCCGCGCAGCCGCACGCTGCCCGCCGTCGACCTGCAGTGGAAGCCGCCGGCCTGGTCGAACGCGATCGAGCGGGACCGGGCCCGTGTCTACTTCGTCGCCTACGCGGCGGCGATGGCGCTGTACTTCCTCGAGCAGGGCATGGATCGGGTGCGCTCGGGTGACACCCGGGTGTTCTGCGACTTCGACGTGCCGGACGAGACGATCGGCTGCGGTTTCCACGAGGCGGTGCGCGGCGTGCTGTCGCACCACATGGTGGTGCGCGACGGCAAGATCGCAAATTATCNCCCCTNCCCGCCGACGCCGTGGAACGGCAGCCCCCGCGACTTCTTCGGAACTCCGGGCCCCTACGAGGACGCGGTACAGAACATGCCGATCTTCGAGGAGAACGGTCCGGAGGGGTTCAAGGGCGTTGATGTGATGCGGACGGTGCGCAGCTTCGACCCCTGCCTGCCCTGCGGGGTGCACATGTATCTCGGTCGGGGCCGCACCCTGCGCACGGTGCACTCGCCGATGTTCGGGGCCAGCCATGGTTGATCCGGACGGCGCGGGTGGGCACCGGCTCGACGATCTCGCTGTGCGGGGCCGGCTCGCCCACCTCGACGAGGTGCTGGCGCAGGTGGAGCGCATTCCGGGGCCGAGTGGTGAGCTGGCGATCGACGCGGTGGCAACACTCGCGGCGGTGTACGGCGAGGCGCTGGCCCGAGCCGTCGGATACGCGTCGGGAGCCCCGGAGGTGCTCGCCGCGTTCACCGGCGACGAGCTGCTCGACCATCTGCTCGTCCTGCACGACGTCCATCCTGAGCCGGTCGGGGCCCGGGTCGCGCGGGCGATCGAGCAGCTTCGACCCGCAGTCCGGGACCGGGGTGGGGAGATCGAGCTGAGTGGGATCGAACGGGGGGTGGCCGAGGTCCGGCTGACCCTCGGCGGGTGTGGCTCGACCTCGGCGGGGGTCACCGAGGCGGTTCGCCAGGCCGTGCTCGCCGTCGCGCCGGAGCTGTCCGACGTCCGGCGCCTACCCGCGCCGGGTGAACCCGAGCGGACCGCCTTCGTTCCCCTCGACACCGTGCTCGCCCGGCCCGTCGCCGACGGGGTGGGTCCATGACGGCCCCGATGTCCCCGACGGCCGACGGCGCGTTGCGGCGGCTTGTGCGCGCCGCGACCGACCGCGCCGGCGCGGCCGAGGCCCGCTGCGACATGTGCCGGACCGCCGTGCCGGCGGAGCATCGGCACATCCTCGACGAACAACGCGACGAGCTGCTCTGCGCCTGCCAGGCGTGCGCGCTGCTGTTCGACCGGGAGGCGGCCGGACGTGGGCACTTCCGGCTCGTTCCCCGGCGACGGCTGCGGCTTCCCGCACTCGACGCGGACGAGCTGGGTACCCCGGTGGGGTTGGCGTTCTTCGTCGTCGGGACCGACGGCTCGGTCAGCGCCCGCTATCCCAGCCCGATGGGCGCCACCCGCTGGGGCGTCGCGCCCGGCACGTGGCGCGGCATCGTGCGGCGCTGCCCGGCGCTGGGTGACCTGACACCGCTGGTCGAGGCGCTGCTGACGAACACTACCCACGGCCGCCACGAGCACTGGATCGTTCCCGTCGACGACTGTCACCGGCTCGTGGCGGTCATCCGGCGGGNGTGGAGGGGNCTGTCCGGNGGCCTGCGCGTGTGGCCGGCGATCGACGGGTTCTTCGCCGATCTCGGCCGCCGGCCCGCAAGCCCGGTGCGGGCCGCACGGCCGGTGCATCTTACGGGCCAGGGCCGCGCTGGCCCCGCGGGGCGGGGCTGAGAGGAAAGAGAGGGAGGGCAGGACGAGATGGCCGAGATCCGGGTCGGTAAGCCCGACGTCGCGCCGGACGCCACCGCGCACGTCAAGGGGGTTGCACAGGGCAACGCGACCGGTTCGTACCGATGGCAGGTGGGGCACCACGCCGATGGCAGCGCCGACGCTCGGCGCTCCACCGGCGTCCGACCGAAGAGGCGCAATCCCGTCGCGCCGAGGAGCATGCCCAACCTGCCGCCGGGGTAGCGCCCAGCAGGCGGCGCACCACCCGAAGCCCGCGGACACGCGTGGGAAAACGGTACCGAGGAGGTGGACATGAGTAGTCGCAAGCTGGTGCTGGCGACAGTCGGCGTGGCCGGTGCCGTCGGCCTATTCTGGAGGGAGTATCCGGCCCTCGTCCGATACATCAGGATCGAGAAGATGTGATGGCGGACGGCACGGCGGGCCGCATGACCCGGCCGGTGCTCTCGGTGGGCGGGGCCGGTGAACCGAGCCGGGAGGCCGGCCCAGGCGGCCGGGCCCGGCGACGGTTCGTCGTCCAGGGGCTGGTCCAGGGGGTCGGCTTCCGGCCGTTCGTCCACGCCGCCGCGACGGAGCTGGCTCTGACCGGCTGGGTGCGCAACGACACCGGCGGCGTGGTCGCGGAGGTCGAGGGAACCCCCGGCGCAGTCGAGGACTTCGCCCGCCGGCTTCGCTGCGACGTGCCGCCGCTGGCCATGGTCGAGCGGGTCGTGACCACGGAACTTCCGCCCTGCGGCGGATCCGGCTTCGCGATCGTCCGATCCCGGCCGGCCGCGGGTGGGCGTACGGCGGCGGCCCCCGACGTGGCGACATGCCCGGATTGCCTGCGGGAACTGGCCGATCCCGCGGACCGGCGTTACCGGCATCCGTTCATCACGTGCACCAACTGCGGACCCAGGTTCACGATCATCACCGACCTTCCCTACGACCGGCCGGCAACGACGATGGCCCGGTTCGCCATGTGCCCCGTGTGTGAGCGGGAGTACTCCGATCCGGCCGACCGACGTTTCCATGCCCAGCCGATCGCCTGCCCGGCGTGCGGACCGCGCCTGGAGTTCGTGTCGCCGTTGGGCGCGCCGCGGACCGGCGAGGACGCGCTCGCCGCGGCGCGGCGGCTGCTCGCCGACGGTGGCGTCCTGGCGGTGAAGGGGGTGGGCGGCTACCNCCTCGCCTGCGTCGCCACCGACCCGACGGCGGTGACGACCCTGCGACGCCGCAAACGGCGCGGCGGCAAGCCGTTCGCCGTCATGGTCCACGACCTGGCTGCGGCCCGGGCCCTGGCGCATGTCGACGAGCGGGAGGCGGCCCTGCTCACCGACCCCGCTCGGCCCATCGTGCTGGTGCGCCGCCGTCGCGACGGCCGTCCCGCGCTCGCCGACTCCGTTGCCCCGGACAACCCCGATCTCGGTCTGCTGCTGCCCTACACGCCGGTGCACCATCTGCTGCTCGGCCTGCCAGGCGAGCCCGTGCCCCTCCATCGAACCGTCGGCACCGCCGGATGGCCGCCGTTGGTGATGACCTCCGGGAACCTCGGCGGCGAGCCGATCGCGGCCGAGGACACCGACGCCCTGCGCCGGCTCGCCCCGCTTGTCGATGGCTGGCTGCGCCACGACCGTCCGATCCGGGTGCCCTGCGACGACTCCGTTGTCCGGGTGGTCGATGGTGCCCCGTCGCCGGTACGCCGCTCGCGTGGCTACGCGCCGTTGCCGGTGCCGCTGCCGTTCGAGGTGCCCCCGACGCTGGCCGTCGGGGCCGACCTCAAGAACACCTGCGGCCTGGGCGCGGGCCGGTCGGCCTGGCTCAGCGGGCACATCGGGGACATGGACGACCTGGCCACCCTGCGCGCCTTCGACGCCGCCGAGCGGCACCTCGAGCACCTGACCGGCGTCACCCCCCGCCAGCTCGTCACCGACGCGCATCCGGGCTATCGGTCGCGCCAGTGGGCTGTGCGGCACGCCGCCGGCCGACCGATACGGACCGTGCAGCATCACCATGCCCATGTGGCCGCGCTGATGGCCGAGCACGGCCTCGACGGCACCCGGCCGGTGGTGGGATTCGCCTTTGACGGGACCGGCTACGGCCCCGACCGGGCCGTGTGGGGCGGCGAGGTGCTGATCGCCGACTACCGCGGGTTCCGGCGCTTCGCCCACCTGGGCTATGTGCCGCTTGCCGGTGGGGACGCCGCGGTTCGGCGGCCCTGCCGGATGGCGCTCGCCCATCTGCACGCCGCCGGAGTCCGCTGGGATCCCACCCTGCCGCCGGTCGTCGCCTGCCCGCAGCCGGAGCGGCGGGTGCTGACCCACCAGCTGGCCAGCGGGCTGGGCTGCGTGCCGACCTCCAGCATGGGGCGGCTCTTCGACGCGGTCAGCTCGCTGCTCGGCATCCGTCACGAGGTCGACTTCGAGGCGCAGGCGGCGATCGAGCTGGAGGCCCGGGCGCGCACCGCGGCCGGCGGCGGCGCGGACGACCGCGAACGCCACGCGTTCGCCCTGCGCGGGCAGGGGCTGGGCAGGCCGCTGATTATCGACCCGGCGCCGGTCATCCGGGCGATGGTGAGGGATCTGTCGGCCGGGCTCGCCGTGGACATCGCCGCGGTCCGTTTCCACACAGCCGTCGTGGCGATGATCGTGGACCTCGCCCGGCGGGCACGCGGCGAGGTGGGCCTTGACCTGGTCGGACTCACCGGCGGGGTCTTCCAGAACGCCGTTCTGACGACGGCTGCATCCAGGGCACTGCATGCGGGGGGCTTCACGGTGCTGCGGCATGCGCGGGTACCTCCGAATGACGGGGGGATCGCTCTCGGTCAGCTGCTCGTCGCCGCAGCGCGGGAGAAGACGCGGGAAAAGGGGTGAGGAACAGGTGTGTCTCGCGGTTCCAGGACGGGTGGTGGGGATCGAGGAACGCCACGGGGCCCGGATGGCCGAGGTCGATTTCGGGGGTGTGCGCAAGGACGTCTGCCTGCAGTACCTGCCCGAGGTCATGGTCGGCGAGTACGTGATCGTGCATGTGGGGTTCGCGATCCAACGGCTGGACGAACGCTCGGCGGTGGAGTCGCTGGCCACCTTCGCGCGGATGGGACTCCTGACCGAGGAGCTGGGTGACGGTGCGGCCGGTGTGAGTGCCACGGCCCGCGGGGCCGGCGAGGAGGGGGTGACGCGGTGAGGTATCTGGAGGAGTTCCGGGATCCGGAGCTGGCCGGTCGGCTGCTGGAACAGATCCACGCGACGACGACTCGCCCATGGTCGATCATGGAGGTCTGCGGTGGGCAGACTCACTCGCTCATCCGGCACGGTATCGATCAGCTTCTGCCCGAGGGCATCGAGATGATCCACGGCCCCGGCTGCCCGGTGTGCGTGACCCCGCTTGAGATCATCGACAGGGCGCTGGAGATCGCCGCACGGCCGGGCGTCATCTTCTGCTCCTTCGGCGACATGCTGCGGGTGCCGGGGAGCGATCGGGACCTCTTCCGGGTGAAGAGCGCGGGCGCCGACGTCCGGGTGGTCTACTCCCCGCTGGACGCCCTGACGATCGCCCAGCGCAACCCCGATCGGGAGGTCGTGTTCTTCGGGATCGGATTCGAGACCACCGCGCCGGCCAACGCGATGACGGTCTTCCAGGCGAAACGGCTCGACTTGGGCAACTTCTCCCTGCTGGTGTCGCACGTGCTGGTACCGCCGGCGATTGCCGCGATCATGGAGTCGCCGAGCTGCCGCGTCCAGGGGTTCCTGGCCGCTGGTCACGTCTGCAGCGTGATGGGCACCGGCGAGTACCCGGCCCTGGCACGGCGTTACGGCGTGCCGATCGTGGTCACCGGCTTCGAACCACTCGACCTCCTCGAGGGCATCCGCCGCACCGTGGTGCAGCTGGAGGCCGGCCGACACGAGGTGGAGAACGCCTATCCCCGAGCGGTTCCGGCAGCCGGCAACCCGGCCGCCATCGCGATGCTGCGGGATGTTTTCGAGGTGGCCGACCGGGCCTGGCGGGGCATCGGTGTCATCCCGGGCAGCGGCTGGCGCCTGTCGCCGGCCTACCGCGACTTCGACGCGGAGCTGCGGTTTGCCGTCGCGGATGTCCACACGGCCGAGTCGTCGGCGTGCCGATCGGGCGAGGTGCTCCAAGGCCTGATCAAGCCGCATGAGTGCGCGGCCTTCGGACGGCAGTGCACTCCGCGGACCCCGCTCGGCGCGACCATGGTGTCCTCCGAAGGGGCCTGTGCCGCCTACTACCTCTACCGCCGGATGAGCACCTCCCCGGCGATTGCGCAGCCCCTGCCGGAAGCGGGACGTGCGCCGGAAGCGGGACATGTGCTGGAGGTGGGACGTGCGCTGGAGGTGGGACGTGCGCTGGAGGTGGGACATGGTGGATGAGGCCGCGACGGCGGTGGATCCGGCCGCGTGGACCTGCCCGGCGCCGTTGGTGGAGTGCCCCACGATCGTGATGGGGCATGGCGGCGGGGGGGCGATGTCGGCCGAACTCGTCGAGCATCTCTTCCTGCCGGCCTTCGCAGCCGCCGGCGCGGGCGGTCCGGAGGACCTGGGGGATGCGGCCGTGGTCACCGTCNACGGCGCACGGGTGTCGTTCACCACCGACTCCTACGTCGTTCGACCGTTGTTCTTCCCTGGCGGCTCGATCGGTGATCTTGCGGTCAACGGAACCGTCAACGACCTGGCGATGTCCGGCGCCGAACCCCGGTACCTCTCGACCGCATTCATCCTGGAAGAGGGCACCGAGCTGACCGATCTCGGCCGGGTGGCGGATGCGCTCGGAGCGGCGGCCCGTGCCGCGGGCGTCCGGCTGGTCACCGGCGACACCAAGGTCGTCGATGCCGGTCACGGTGATGGGGTCTACGTCAACACGGCGGGGATCGGCCTGGTTCCCGACGGCGTTGACATCCGGCCCGCTCGGGCCCGGCCGGGCGACGTCGTCCTGGTCAGCGGCGAGATCGGGCTGCACGGGATCGCCGTGCTCAGCTGCCGGGAGGGCCTGGAATTCGCCACGGAGGTCCGCAGTGACACCGCACCGTTGCACGGACTGGTCGGCGCCATGTTGCGCACCGGCGCGGACGTGCACGCCCTGCGGGACCCGACGCGCGGAGGACTGGCCGCGACACTCAACGAGATTGCGCGGACCGCGCGGGTGGGAATCGTCATCACCGAACGGCATGTTCCCGTTCCCGAGCCGGTCCTCGACGCCTGCAGCATTCTCGGGCTGGACCCCTTCTACATCGCCAACGAGGGCAAGCTCGTGGCGATGGTCGCGCCGCGGGACGCCGATCGGGTGCTCGAGGCGATGCGCGCGCGCCCACTCGGCCGAAACGCGGCTGTGATAGGTACGGTGACCGCGGAACACCCGGGAATGGTGGTCGCGAGGACCGGTCTCGGCGCGAGCCGCCTGGTGGACCTCCCGGTCGGTGAGCAACTTCCCCGAATCTGCTGAATCTCTGAGCTGTTTTCGAGTCCAGGGTGGACCCGTGCATTCCGGTCCGCGCCTCCGTCGCCGAATTCGACAAGATCCCCGGGCAGGTGGAATGGTGAGGTGCATGCCTGTCGGCCTCTCGGTGGCGGGCTGGGGCTCAGGGAGTGACGGGCTGGCGCGCCGCGGGCGTCCGGCGGAATGCGGAGAGGACGTCCTCCGGACGCTCGGAGACGGGCGTCGGCGGCTCGGGATGGCGGCGATCATGGTCGGGTGGCCGGGAACGGTCTGTACGTGAACATGGTTGTAAGCGTAGACCTCTCGCCCGGCGATGTCGAACACGCGTTCGTTTCTGTGGTCGCGGCTCCGTCTTGGGGGTGTGGTCGTAATCGTGAAAGGATGACCCGTCGTTCCGCGTTGAACGTTGGTCTCAACCGAGGTAGCGTAGGCGGGTATTGGCGCGGTTGTTTCCGTCGAGGGCGAGAGTGGAGGCATCAGGCTTGCGGTCGGTTGGGGCTGTGGTGGTATGCTTCACTCTTAAGTCGTCCGGCCCGCCATGTGGCGGTTGGGCGGACGAAGCGGCGGNGGNTAATCGTATGGTCTTTNGGGNGTTGTTGAGGNGAGTCGTGAGTACAGGTAAGGTTCTTCGCTTCGACCATGTTCGGGGTTACGGTTTCATAGCTCCCAGTGACGGTGGAGACGATATTTTCCTACATGCCAACGATCTTCTTGTTGAGAAGAATCTCGTCATCCCTGGGGCCGTCATGGAGTTCGAGATCGAGGAGGGCGAGCGTGGGCTGAAGGCCAGTGCGGCCCGCATCCTCAGGTCCGCGCCCGCGGCTTCGGGTCTGGCCGCTCCGGCGCCGACGAGGGGAACCGTCCACGCGGACGATTCCGACGCTCTCTGCGACGTCCTGCCGGTCGGGGAGTTCACCCAGGAAATCACCGAACTGTTGCTCCGGATCGACCCGACCCTGACGGGGACGCAGATAGTCCGGATCAGAAGCGAGCTGATGGGCGTGGCCGAGAAGTACGGTTGGATCGAGAGCTGACGCGTATCCGGGCAGGGCGACGTCAAAGTAGGTACGGCGTNGCGTCTTGAGTTTGTGGTCGGCTACTGCTNGGGGTNGGGCCGCGAAGGGCCCTGGAACGCGGCAGACGCGGCACCTACAGGAAGATCTGAGTTCTCACGCAAAGGTCTTCCAGAAGCAGGTGCCGCGTCCGTGTCTGTAGTGTCCCCCATGTTGTGGCTTGAGTGTCAGCAGGAGCAGGTNGAGGTCTCGACAGCCGCGCAGGTCGCGGGGCTGGTCGCGGTGTTGCGGCGGGTACCGGACTGGCGCGACCCGCGGGGTGTTCGCTACGAGCTCGCGC
>NZ_JPHT01000039.1:24753-39649 GCF_000733325.1 Frankia sp. Allo2 | reverse complement strand
GCCGGGATGGTCCGTAACCGGCGGCTCGCCCGCGCGGTCGCCGACGCCGGCATGGCCGAGGTCCGCCGGCAGCTTGCCTACAAGACCCGCTGGTACGGATCGACGCTCGTCGTCGCCGACCGCTGGTATCCCAGCTCGAAGACCTGCTCCGGCTGCGGCTGGCGAAACCCAAGCCTGACGCTGTCCGAGCGCACGTTCACCTGCCAGTCCTGCGGGCTGGTACTCGACCGCGACCACAACGCCGCGATCAACCTGCACCACCTCGTCGCCGCCAGTACACCGGAGACGGNAAACGCCCGTGGAGCCGACCNNAAGACCCGCGCNAGCGGGCNGGTGGCTGGGAAGCGGGAACCCGGCACGGCCACGGCCGGTCAGACCGGGGGTGCCTCGCCGAGAGGCGAGGCGGCATAGGTGCGGCTGAGCCGGGTGGTACTGAGCCGGGTGGTACTGAGCCGGGGTCAGCCCAGTACCACCCGGTGCGCGCCGGTGTAGAGGNTCATCGACGTACCGCGCACGAACCCAGCGAGCGTCATCCCCGCCTCCTCGGCGAGGTCCACCGCGAGCGTCGAGAGCGCGGAGACCGCCGCGAGCGCCGGCACCCCGGCCATCAGCGCCTTCTGCCCGGAACCGACGACAGCCACCGCACCCCGACGGGTCGGTCTCATCGGCTCCGGGGCCGGCCGGGACCGCGAAACGGCCCCGGCCGGTGGGAGGATTCGTTCCCTCAGTAGTTGACGCGAGTCCAGCTGAAGACGCCCGGGGCAGCCGGGTTGATCGTGAGCTTCAGGTAGTCGTTCGCCTGAGCGCTGCCATCGACGACGACGCGGGTCACGTTGGGAGCCTGCAGGGTCTTCGGGGCCAGCGGGTGGATGCCGTAGAGCGGGTCCGTGCTCGTGAACGGGTGGTCGACCCGGAAGTTGTGCGAGTCACCCTGCAGGATGAGCACCGGCTTACCGAAATGCTCGGCGAGGGTCCCGATCCGCTTGACGATGGGATCGAAGCCACTCAGCCCGTCTCCACCGGCGGCCAGCGCGCTGGTGTCCCACATATCGGCCTGCATGAGCAGCGCGACCCCCGGCGCCCCGGTCCGGCGTGCGACGTTGAACGCCTCGTTGATCCACTCAAGGTCCGCGTCAAGCCTGGTAGAATACTCTTTCCGCTGCTCCGCGGACAGCGGCGTCACCCCGAACCACGGGACGAGGTCGTTGTTGCTGCCCTGCACGTTAAGTGTCGAGAAAACCACACCGGACTGGGTCCACATGGTGTTCTCCACGAAGGGCGCGTAGGCCGGGTCCGCGGATTCGCTGGTGACCTGCCGGGCGTTCACGCCGAGGGTCCGGCCTGGGACAGGGAAGAACACCTGACGCAGTTTTCCGAGACGTTCGAGAGGATTGTAACCACCGTTGTTCGCGCGGTGGCAGTCGGTCCACTCGTTGTCGCCGGGGGTGTAGACAAAAGGATCCTGGAACTGGTCGAAATCCGACTTGATGGTGGCGAAGTACGAGTCCGAGCAGACGCTGCTGCCGTTCTTGATATCGCCGAGATGCGCGACCAGCGAAACGTCGGGATCGGCGTTGATCTTGCCGATGTCGGTGGGAAACTCGGCGATCTTGGCGGCGCCGTAGGGGATGTCGCCGATCACGGCGATCGTAGACGGAGCGGTCCCGGTCCCGGCGCCGAGCGGGGTGGCCGCGTTCGCCGAGATCGGGATCGACACGGACGCGGTCAGCGTACCCACGGCCAGTGCCAACAAAAGCCTGCGGTGCCGCATTGCCGGGCTCCTTCACCACGAGGACCGCACGGTTCTTTTCCGGGGACGGCGATTCATCGGGCCGACGGCCCGCCACCCGCACTCCGGACGTCCGGAAGCTATCGGGTCGACCGGAACGCCCCCGGAAGGGGTGATGAACCTTCACCCACGGCCAGCACAACACGGGTTACCCTACCCCTGCCATCTCGGCCGCTGAACACCGGCGGCCGGCGACGGGAGTCGATCGAGGGAGGCACCGATGGAGGCAGGGGCATCCCCTCCCCCGCGGACCGAGCGGACCGAGCGGACCGAGCGAGAATGTCGGCGCGTCGAGGAACGGGGGCTGTGGTTCGACGAGCTGGAGACCGACGTCGTCTACGTCCACCGGCCCGGGCGGACCGTGAGCGAAGCCGACAACACCCTGTTCAGCACGCTGACGATGAACACCCAGGCGCTGCACCTCGACGAGGCATGGAGCACGACCCAGACCTTCGGCACTCGGCTGGTCAACAGCATGTTCACCCTCGCGACGCTGGTCGGCCTGTCGGTGAGCCGGCTGACCCAGGGAACGACCGTGGCCAACCTCGGATTCACCGAGATCCGCTTCCCCGCACCGGTGTTCCCCGGCGACACGCTCTACGCCGAGACCGTGGTACGCGACAAGCGGCTCTCCCGCAGCCGACCCGGGCAGGGGGTGGTCACCTTCGAGCACACCGCGCGCAACCAGCACGGTGACGTGGTAGCCGTGGCGGTACGGTCCGCGCTGATGCTGCGCCGGGCGGCGGACCGGTGATCGGGCAGCTGCCCGGCCCGGCGTTGCTGTTCTGCCCCGCGGACCGGCCCGACCGATTCGCCAAGGCGGCCGCCGCGGCCGATGGGGTCATCCTCGATCTGGAGGACGGCGTGGCGGCGGCGGACCGGCCGCGGGCACGGCGCGCGTTGCGGGAGAGCATCCTCGACCCACTGCGGACGATCATCCGGATCAACCCCGCCGGGACCGCCGACTACGACGAGGACCTGCGCGCCCTCGCCGACACGCCCTATCCCGTNGTCATGCTGGCCAAGACGGAGTCCGCCGAGCAGGTCGCCGCCGTCGGGCCGCGCCGGGTCGTCGCCCTGTGCGAGACACCGCGCGGCGTNCTCGCCGCGGCCGAGATTGCGGCCGTTCCCACCACCATCGGCGTCATGTGGGGCGCGGAGGATCTCGTCGCCGCGCTGGGTGGCCGGTCGAGCCGGGACGAGGCCGGCCGCTACCGNGGCGTCGCCCTGCATGCCCGGGCGAGCGTCCTGCTGGCGGCCGGAGCGCACGGGCGGGTCGCCGTCGACTCCGTGTACCTGGACATCGCCGATGTCGACGGCCTCGCGGCCGAGGCTCGTGACGCCGTCGCGAGCGGCTTCGCGGCGAAGGCGTGTATCCACCCGAGGCAGGTCGCGGCCGTGCGGCAGGCGTTCGCGCCGTCCGCCGACGAGGTGGCGTGGGCGCGGCGGGTACTCGACGCGGCGACGCACTCCGCCGGCGTGTTCTCCTTCGAGGGACGGATGGTCGACGCGCCCGTCCTGCGCCACGCCGAACGCACCCTTGCCGCCACCGAGCATGATCCTGCTGTCGCCGTCACAGACNCNCCCGCCGATCAGCGGCGGCGCCAGGACCTACCACGATCTGTGGATAACCCGGCCCGGCATGGCCCACCCCGGCCTGGCCGGGGAAACATGGAGGGTTGAGTACGGTCTGGCGGCGTCAGACCGTACTCAACCCTCCACAACTCTGCGTAGAGAACTCTGGTCAGCCGGTCGAGGTGAGCGCGGCGACGAGAGAGGTGTCGTGAGTCGCGGTCCGGAACCGGGAATCGTCGAGCACCCGCAGGAGGAAGGGCACGGTCGTGGCCACGCCCGGTCCCTCGATGCGCAGCTCTGACAGGGCCGAGCGCATCCGCCGGACCGCGCCGTCGCGATCCGGCGCCCAGGCGACCACCTTCGCCAGCAGGGAGTCGTACCGGGTCGGTATCCGGTAGCCGGGGTGCGCGTGGCTGTCCACCCGGACGAAGGGCCCGCCGGGGAAATGGCACTCCGTGAGCGTTCCGGGCGCGGGGGCGAATCCCCGGACCGGGTCCTCGGCGTTGACGCGGCACTCGATCGCGACGCCGCGCGGGACGACCGCGTCCTGGGTGAGGTCGAGTTTCTCCCCCGCGGCGATCCGGAACTGCTCGGCGACGAGGTCGATGCCGGTCACCATCTCCGTCACCGGATGCTCCACCTGCAGCCGGCAGTTGACCTCCATGAAGTAGTACGCACCGGCCGGGTCGACCAGGAACTCGACGGTGCCCGCGCCGACGTAGCCCGCCGTGGCGACCCCGCGCAGCGCGGCCCGCCCCATCTCCTCGATGAGGTCCGCGGGCAGGCAGGGCGCCGGCGTCTCTTCGATGAGCTTCTGGTGGCGCCGCTGCACCGAGCAGTCCCGGGCCCCCAGGTACACGCCGTTGCCGTACTGGTCGCAGAGCACCTGGATCTCCACGTGCCGGGCCGAGGGCAGGTACCGCTCGACGTACACCCGCCCGTCGCCGAAGACGGCCTGCGCGCCAGCCCGGGTCTCGGTGTAGGCGCGCAGGAACTCCTCGGGCTGCTCGACGATGCGCATCCCCCGACCGCCGCCGCCGGCGGCGGCCTTGATGATCACGGGATAGCCGATCCTGTCGGCGAACACCTCTGCCTCGTCCGCGTGGTCGATCGCGGTGTGGCTTCCGGGCAGCAGCGGAAGGCCCGCGGCAACCATCAGCGAGCGGGCGACGGCCTTGTCCCCGAGCTTCTCCATGACCGAGGCGGGCGGTCCGACGAAGGTGATGCCCTCGGACTCGCAGACCTCCGCGAAGTCCGCGTTCTCGGAAAGGAATCCGTATCCGGGATGGATGGCGTCCGCGCCGGCGAGCCGGGCGGCCTCGATGATCGTCGGGATGTTGAGGTAGCTGCGGCCGGCGGGGCCCGGACCGATCTGGACGGCCCGGTCGGCGAGCCGGGTCACCATGCTGCCGCGGTCGTCGGCCGAGTAGACGGCGACGGTGCGCAGGCCGAGCTCCCGGCAGGTACGCAGGACCCGCAGAGCGATCTCGCCCCGGTTGGCGATCAGGACGGTGGTGACCATCAGCCGCGGGCGTCCGGATCAATGGCGATCAGCCGTTCGCCGTACTCGACCGATGTCGCGTCGGGCTGGCACACCTCGACGATCCGGCCGGCTGTGTCCGCCTCGATGGGGATCATCAGCTTCATCACCTCGAGGATCGCGACCTGCTGCCCGGCCTTCACGGTGTCCCCGACCCGGACGAACGGCCGCGCACCGGGTTCGGGAGCGTAGTAGAAGACCCCGACGCTCGGCGCGGTGACGTAGCTCAGGCCAGCGTCACCACCGGCGGTCGACGAGTCCGCCGGCCGCTCCTCGACCGGCGCGGCCTCGCCGGGAACGGCACCACCGGAAACGGCACCACCGGAAACAGCGCCACCGGAAACAGCGCCACCGGAAACAGCGCCACCGGAAACAGCGCCACCAGGAACGGAGCGAGGCGCGGGAACCGGATGACGACGCGGCGGCGCCGTCGCCTGGACGGGCTCGCGCCGGTCGTCACCGAGCTCGGCCAGGTCGGTCCAGGCCAGCTCCACGACGATGTCGCCGGCGGTCACCCGCAGGTGCGACGGCGGCCGCACCGCGTTCGCGTACAGGGCAAGGGCATGGTGCTGCACCGCGGCCAGGACGGTGTCGACGTCCGCCGCGTCGATGGCGGACAGCGGGCCGGACGCGGCGGTCGACCATCCCGGCGCCGTGCCCGGATCGTCGACCGCCCGGTTTCCGTTGGAGGAGACGGCGCCGGAGCGGCGCGCTGCCACAGTCGTGCTCATGAACTCTGCTCCCTGTGTTCGGAGTGTCCCGGGTGTTCGGAGTTGCCNGGGCGNCCNGGGGGTGACGCGCCGGCCGGCTCNCCCGCCNCCGCGCCGAAGCGACGGAAGCGCAGCCACCGCCGGTACACGAGCTCCTCCGGGCCGGCCAGTCCCAGCGTCGCCAGCGTCGCGCGCAGTGCGGCACCGACGAGCGCCGCGGCGTGGACGGGATCGGCCGCGGCACCGCCGTCAGGCTCGGGTACGACCCCGTCGACAATCCCGAGCTCCAGCAGCTGACGCGCGTCCACGCGCAGCGCCTCGGCAGCCTTCGGCGCGGCGGTCGCGTCCTTCCAGAGGATCGACGCGCATCCCTCCGGGCTGATCACCGAGTACACCGCGTTCGCGCACATCAGCACCCGGTCGGCGNCCGCGAGCGCCAGCGCCCCGCCGCTGCCGCCCTCGCCGGTGACGACGGCGACAACCGGAACGGGCAGCGCCCCCATCAGGCGCAGGTTCTCGGCAATCGCGACCGACTGTCCCCGTTCCTCCGCCTCGACGCCGGGATGGGCGCCGGCGGTGTCGATGAAGGTGACCACCGGCAGGCCGAGCTTGGCCGCCAGCCGCATGACCCGCGCCGCCTTGCGGTACCCGGCGGGACTGGGCATGCCGAAGTTCCGCTCGCTGAGCTCCGCGACCGTGTGCCCCTTCTGGGTACCGATCACGGCCAGCCCGACTCCGCCCAACCGGCCGAGACCGGCGACCATCGCCGGGCAGTCGGCGGAGGCCCGGTCGCCGTGCAGCTCGTTGAAGTCGTCCAGCAGAAGCGAGATCAGGTCGAGGGTGGTCGGGCGCCCGAGCGCCCTGGCCTGCCGCACGGCGTCCCAGGGATGACGGACGGGCAGGTGGAGCACCTCGGTGATCACCCGCTCGGCTCCGTCATGCCCGTCGGACAGGCCGCCCCCGGCTGTGGCGCCCTCGGCCGTGGCGCCCTCGGCCACCTCATGAACGCCGGTGGCGACGCGCAGGAGCCGGGACAGCGCGGCCCGCAGGTCGCCACGGGGAACAATCATGTCCACGATTCCGTGGTTCAGCAGGAACTCCGCCGTCTGGAAGCCGGGCGGCAGCTTCTGGCGGATCGTCTGCTCGATCACCCGGGGACCGGCGAACCCGAGGCGGGCACCCGGCTCGGCGACGATGACATCACACAGAGTAGCGAATGAGGCTGCCACTCCCCCGAACGTCGGGTCGCTGATCAGTGCCACGGTGAGCACGCCCGCCTCGTCGAGCCGGCCGAGCATCTGGCTCGTCTTGGCCATCTGCATCAGCGACAGCAGGCCTTCCTGCATGCGGGCACCGCCGGAGGCGGTCACAATCACCAGCGGTGTGCGCTCGGCCAACGCCAACTCGCCCGCCCGGGTGATGGCCTCGCCGACGGCCGATCCCAGGCTGCCGCCCAGGAAACGGAAGTCCATCGCCGCGACGATCACCTCGGCGCCGTCGATGCGTCCCCGCGCGCAGACGACCGCCTCGGCCAGTCCGGTCCGCTCGCGGGCCTGGCGCACCCGGTCCGGATAGGGGGCCGAATCGGTGAAGCGCAGCGGATCGGGATCCGCGGGCACGGGCGTCGCCAGCTCGGACCATCCCGGGTCCAGCAGCTGGGCGAGCCGACTCGGGGCCGTCAGCGGCGCGTGCCAGCCGCACTCCGGGCAGACCCGGTTGGCTGCGAGGAACCGCTTGCCATAGAGAAGGGTCCGGCATCCCCCGCACAGATGCCAGGCGAGGCGGTCCGCGGTCGACTCCGCCTCGACGGCTGGCACGGGCACGGGCGCCGGCGCGGTCGTGCCCGCGGTGGCTCCGGTCGTGGGCGCGGTCACCGGGCACCCGCCGTCAGGACGTACCGGTGCGCCGGCGAGCTCTCGCGCGTGGCCGGCGGTCGGTAGGCGGCCGCCCGCGCCGGCAGCCGCACCCCGGCGAACCGCAGCGCCGCGGCCCGCCCGGTGTAGGCGGCGCCGAGCATCAGCTCACCCGCGACGTCCACCGCGCTGCGCCGGTCGACGTCCGCCAGGTAGCTGCCGGCCGCCCAGGTGTTGAAGGCGCCCAGGGACGGGCCGCACCAGATCTGGTAGTCGGTGATCCGGTCGGGCGCGGCGGAGATCGCCCAGCCCGAGGACAGCCCGAGATACCAGCGGAACACCAGCGCCATCCGTCTCTTCGGGTTGGCCTGCGCGCGTTCGATCTGCTCCGGGTCGCGCCGGCTGAAGTAGTCGACGGTGTCGGCCCATACCTCGTCCACGGACCGGCGCAGGACCGAACGCTCCAGCCAGTTCCGATCCTCCGCCGAAAGGTCGTCGAGGGAGTCGTGGGCGCGGTAGAGGTCGTACAGCCGGCGGCCCCGCCCGGCGAACATCGTGCCGCGGCGCAGGACCTGCACCTCGGCGCCGATCTCGAACATGTCGGAGGCCGGCGCCATGTCGATGTCGTTCGGGCCCGCCTTCGCCAGCAGCGCCCGCGCCGCCGCCGACTGACCGGACTCGACGCACGCCTGGTTCACCGAACCGGTGACGACGTAGGCTGCGCCGAGCGCGAACGCGGCGAACACCGCCGATGGCGTACCGATGCCACCCGCGGCTCCCACTCTCGGCGGGCGGCGGTAGCCGAGCTCGGCGGCGATCCGGTCGCGCACCGCGATGATCTCGGGGAGCAGGACCGGGAGCGGCCGGCGGTCGGTGTGGCCGCCGGAGTCCGCCTCGACGGTGATGTCGTCGGCCATCGGCACCGTGCGGGCGAGCGCGGCCTGCTCGGCGGTCAGGGTGCCATCCGCCACCAGCGGGCGCAGCAGCGCGTCCGGGGCGGGGCGCAGGAAGAGCTCGGCCACCTCCCCGCGGGAGACCTTGGCCACCACCCGGTGCCCGACGTGTACGCCGCCAGCGCCGCCCGGCCGCAGCCCCGCGGCCCGGTAGGCGACGATCTGCGGGGTCAGCTCCAGGAACGCGGACGCCTCCACGCAGGTCACCCCGTGGCGCAGGCAGGCGGCCAGGATGGCCCGTTCCAGCTCCAGCTCGTTCGGGCTGTGGATCAGATTGCAGGCGAAGGGCGCCGGGCCGAGCTCACGGCGGATCCGCCCAAGCGCGTCGTCGATCCGGTCGGGCAGCACGCCGGCCGCCCCGTACGTGGCGAGGAAGCCCGCCCGTGCCATCGCCACGACCAGCTCCGGCGAAGCGATGCCGTTCGCCATCGCGCCGGTCATGTAGGGCTGACGCACCCCGTAGTCGGTCAGGAAGGACGCGGCTCCCAGCCGCTCGGGGCGGGCCGGCGGCGCCACAGCCAGCACCGTCGCCCCCGCCGCGCGCAGGCTCGCCGGGTCGTCGGTGGCCGCGATCGCGCCGCCCTGTTCGCTCACCACGACGCAGGGCGCGTCCAGCCGGGCGAGCAGGTCGTGGATCTCCTGGGCGGATCGCGCGAGCCGCGGCCCGCCCGATCCAGGGCGCGGCGTCGCCGGCGCGCCACGGACCGTCGTTGTCGTCGTCACCATGATTGCGCTCCTCTACCGCGCGCTTCGGCGGCGATGTCGGTCAGTCCGTAGATACGCATACCGGGTTTCCAGACGCTGGCGTCCGCGACGACCCGTGCCCGGGCACCGTCGCGGCGGACGTCCTTGATGTGGACCTCCAGCGTCATCTCCCCGTCATCCGGGCGGATCTGGCCGCGGTAGCGCCAGCTCATCGGCAGCCCGGCCGGCACGACGAAGACCGGCTCGACGAGGTCGTCGGTCAGGCCCTCCTGGACCATCCACTCCTGCAGCGCCTGGATGACGGCCTCGACACCCAGCGAGCCGGGCATCACCGGGTCGAGCCAGAAGTGCCGCGCGAAGAACCAGTCGTCCGGGCTCGTGGGGCGGACGGCGTGCAGGTAACCGCGGCCGAAGTCGCCGCCGCCGTCCACCACCGTGATCTGGTCGAGCAGGGCCATGGCGCCCTGGGCGCACAGCGGCGCGTTCGCGGCCCGCCGGGCGGCCACGTCGATGGTCCGCCGGTCCGCCTGCGCCGGGTTGGTGCGTTCCAGCCAGGTCGGCACGAACGCGCCCTGATCGAGACCGTTCTGGTTCGCCAGCGTCCGCTGGGTAAAGAAGCCGAACAACGACTCACCGACGTAGAACGGCTCGCCGTCACGGTCATCGCCGTCACGGCCGGACCCGTGCGATCCGGATCCGTCGACCGGCACGAGGAACAGCTCGTACTGGAAGTTCTGCAGGATCGCGCCGCTGAGCACGGTCGTGGACAGCAGGGTCGAACGCTGCCGGATGGTGCGTCCCGCCAGGTCCACCTCGCGCCGGACGGTCGCCGTGCCGTCGAGGTTGCGCAGGACGTAGTCGTTGGCCGGGTCGGTCAGGGTCGCACCCAGGTAGTAGCCCAGCAGGAGCGCCGACTGTAGCGATGTCTCCATGTGCACGATGTTCGGCATCGTCGGGCTGGGGCTGTCGGTGTAGTACCAGGAGTCCGCCGGCGAGTCGTACTCGGTGATCATCGACGCGCCGCCGCTGAGCTGACCGCGCGCGCCGTCCACCCGCATGACCCGGTCCACCAGCCGCAGGCCGCCGCCGGGCAGCCGGCAGACCGTCCGGCCCGCGGCGGAGGCGAACTCGGGACCGAGCGCGATGGCGAGGTCGCCGCGCGCCGCGTGGAACATCTGCAGCTCACCGAGCAGCGCCGACTCTCCGGTCGCGCCCACGCGGCCGAGGAAGGCCGGCAGGACGCCGCCGTGCGCCGGACCCACGGGGGTGCCCGGACGTTCCCGCACGGCCAGGGCGATCCCGCGGATCGTGGCGACCGGCCCGTGGGCGTCCCGCAGCTCAATGTCACCGCGCAGCCAGGGCCGCGGCACCAGGTCGATGTCGGTGACGGTCAGCACGAGCTCCAGACCGGCCTCGACGGCCGGCCCGGCACCGTGGCCGGGCGCGTGGATCTCGATCGACAGCCGGCCGAGCCCGTCGGGGAGTTCCAGCCGCTCGTCGGGCAGCGCGACGTCGAGGTGCGCATCCGCGATCACCAGGTGCAGACCGGCGGCCATCGCGAACACACTCACCGCCTGCCAGGAGGCGGTGAGCGCCGCGATGGCCAGGTGGGTCGGATCGGGCTGCCCGTCGTGCTCCACGCGGCCGGTCAGCCGGCTCACCGAGGCCCGCAACTGGCCCCGGCCGGCCGCGCCGCCCCGCGGCGCGAGCTCCGGCACGGCGGCCAGCGGACCGCCGGGGGCGAGCCGCACCGACGGGTTCACCCCCCGCTGGTCGTAGCGGGCGCCGAAGACGCCGGCAACGTCACCGCGCGTCAGCCGGTCCAGGTCACCGGCGTCGAGGGTGGTGCGGGTGGTACGGCCGGGCAGTTTGAACGCGTCCTCCGTCCAGCCGCGCGCGCCCCGGGAGCCGGAGGCAGCACCCACCGGCTCCAGGGCGGCGAAACCGGGCGGGTTCCCCGGCGCTTCGATGCCGGCGAACCCGGCAGCCCCGGCGAGACCGCCATGGCTCGCGCCGTCCCGCGCGAGCCACCGGAACACCCCGCCGAGGACCTCCAGGAGCACGTCGGGGCCGCGGGTGACCCGCAGCGCAAGTGTGACCTCCGCCGTGGCCGGGTCGAACCCGCCGGGGGCCCCGATGCGGGTGGTGGCCTGAACACGCAGCTCGTCCCCGACCCGGGGCAGCGGTCCGCTGGTCACCAGAGCCGCCCGGGTCAGCACCCAGTGCCCCCCTCCCCGGGGTGCCAGGTGCGCCGACCCGCGCAACACCTCGTCCAGGGCCTGGCGGACCACGGCGGGCAGCGACACCCAACCGTCGATCGCCGCGGCGTCCCGGGCCACGACGGTGACATCCACCGTCAGCTCGGCAGGCGCCGTGATCTCGACGGGGGCGATCGCGGGAGCGGGCCGCGGCGGAGTGCCGGGCGCCGAGGCACCCGCGTGCCCGGGGAGCCCCGTATCGTGGCAGGCCGGCCGGTCCACCGCCGGGGTGCCCCATCCCGGCCCACCCCGACCACGATCACCCACGGCGGCCGGAATCCGGCCGCCGGGCGGTGCGATGGCGGCCATCGCGGCCAGCGCCCGGTCGGCCAGGGCGGCCTGCGTGCGCATCGCCGAGGCGTGGGCCGCGACCACCGAGGCCCGCAGCCGACGCAGGGTGGCCGTGGCGTCGTCGACAGCCGGGGCGGCTGCCGTACCCACAGCAGCCGTGTGGCCCACGCCGCTCAGGACGTCCGCGCCGCGGGTGGCTGCCGTGATCTCCCTGCCCCCGTCGGCGTTGTCCTCCTCGCCCCCCTCGACNTCGCCCCCCTCGACATCGCCCCCCTCGACGTCGCCCCCCTCGACGTCGTCAGGGCGGTGGGTGCCGCCGGGCCGCGCCTCGAACTCCGGGCCGGCCTGCATCGCCGCCCAGACGGCGGCGTCGGTGGGCTCGCCGTCGAAACCCAGCCCGTCCTGCGTCGCCTCGACCGTGATGGTCATCGTGATCCCTCCCATCGCCCGTGCAGTGCCTGGTCTTTCGGCCACCGACCGGACCTCATGCCCGGTCACCCGACTGCCACCGCTGCGCCCCCTGACGGATCAGATCCGCCATGTCCGGGGTGCCGACGAAGGTGAAGTCGGACAGGCGCTGCAGCACCCGTCCATCCGGGGTGTGGGCGGTCACGGTCACCGTGACCGTCATCGGGCCGGGTCGGACGTCGTCGACGACCACGATGAACGTCTCGTTGGCCGGCAGCGGAGCGAAGAACTCCGCGTGCCCGATCTCGATCGGCAGGGCGCCCACCTCGTTCAGGGTCCACCGGGCGAGCACGCTCCCGGCCGCGGCGAGGATGTCGCACAGGACCGGGCGGTGCAGCGCGCCCGCGAACGCGCCGCCGGCGAAGGGCAGTTCCGGCAGGCGGCACTCAGCCACCAGACGGCCCGGCTCCCGCACGAGCAGGCGCCGGATGCCCCGCATCAACGGCCCGTGGATGAGCAGCCCGTCGGTGTAGACCCAGGCCGCGTCCTCGCCCTGCTCGCCGAGCCGGTAACCATCGGCGGGCCAGCCCGGGGCGGTCGGGGCGGCCCCGGCGGCCTTGCCGACCTCGGTGACCTCGGCGAGCACGAGGGTGCCCGCGTAGTGCGAGGTCGGCAACGCGCCGCCGCTGTCCCCGCGAACGGTCGCGGACACCGTCACCGGCCCGCCGTCACGCCCGTCACCGGGCCCACCGCCGGTCCCGTCGACGGGCCGCGCGTCGAGCCAGTAGTCCCGCAGGTGCGCCCCGTCGAACACGATCCCCTTGTGCACGATGAAGTTCCGGACCTCGACGACCTGACGCCCGGGCAAGGCTCGTTCGACCCCGTTGACCAACCAGCCGAGACCGGCGGTGGCGGGCAGCACCNGGGCCGGCCCGATCTGGTGCTGGTCGATGACCGTCTCGGTGTCCATAGCCGCTATCGAACGGTGCGCCACGAACGCGGCGGGCGCCGTGCCACCCGCGGCCCGCGCGAGCGGAGCGGATCCACCGATGAGGACCGCGCCATCCGCGCCGTGGCCGTCGACGAGTTCCGCGACGAAGCGGCGCGCGCCCTCGTCCGGCGGCAGCAGCGTCACGCCCCGGGAGCGGAAGAGCTCCCGCAGGTCGGCCGTGACCATCCCGCCGTCCCAGGCGCCCCAGTTCAGGGCGACCACCCGGCCGGTGAGCCCGGTCCGGGCCCAGGCCGCGACCCTGGTCAGCGCCTCGTTGGCCGTGGCGTAGTCGGCCTGCCCCGGGTTACCGAAGACACCGGCGACCGAACCGAACAGCACGAGATGACGCAGCGGTGCCCCCTCCAGCGCCGTGAGCACGGAGCGCAGGCCGGCGAGCTTCGGGGTGAGCACCGACCGGATGGCCGGGACGGTCTTGTCCGTGAGCATCGCGTCGGCGAGAGCGCCGGCGCCGTGCACGACGCCGGTGACCCGGTCACGCCAGGGCGCGAGCGCCGCGGCCGTCGCCACCGGATCCGAGGCGTCCACGGCCTGGTAGTGGATCCGCGCGCCGGTCGCGGCAAGGTCACCGAGGGTGGCCCGCACCTGCCGGACGGCGATCACGGCGGCAGCCGCGGCATCGACGTCGGGCAGCCGCACCTTGCGTCCCTCGGCACGGGCCCCGGCGAGATACGCCGCCTTGAGGCCGTCATCCTCGACTCCGGCCGCCCAGCCCGGCTCCTCAACCAGATTCGTGCGTCCGAGCAGGACGAACTCGCAGGAGGCGCGGCGCGCCAGCTCCTCGACGCAGCGCGCGGTCACTCCGCGGGCTCCGCCGGTCACCACCAGGACGTCATCCGGGCCCACCGGGGGCCGGAGCGTCGCCGGGGAGGTCGTCCCGGTCACCCCGGCCGCCTCAGCCACCCCGGCCGCCTCAGCCACCCCGGTCACCCCGGTCACCCCGGTCACCCCGCCCTGGACATACTCGACGGACCAGCGGCGTCCCTCGGGATCCAGACCGACCTCGACGACGTCCCGGGCGGAATCGACGGCCTCCGCCAGGACGGCCGCCGCGAAGGTGTCGTCGTCGAGCGCCGGATGGACGTCGACCGACCGGCAGACCAGCTCAGGTGCCTCGAGCGCGACGGTCTTCACCAGCCCGGTGATCCCCGCGGTGACCGCCCCGGCTATCGAGGACCCGCCCCGATGGCCGAGCAGCCCGTCGACCCGCGTCACCGTTAGGAAGGCCGCGCGCCGGCCCGCCGAGGCCGCCGCCCGCAGTGGTACGACGAGCCCCTTCGTGGCCAGGATGGCGTCGGCGAGCCCACGCGCGGCGACGTCGAAGTCGGCCAGCCCGGTGGCGCCGATCCCGGCTCGATCGTCCTCCCCGGCGCGGTCCGGCTCAGCCCCGGATCCGGCGCCCGGTGATGCCGGAGCGCCGAGGGCGAGCAGGCAGAGGTCCAGGCGGACCGATCCGGCGACAGCCGCGAGCGCCGCCTCGACCGCGGCGCCATCCCAGCCGAGGAGGCCGGCGGTGTCGGAACCCGCAAGGGACCCGATCGCGATCCGCTCGACCGAGATGCCGCGCTCCCTGAGGTGGCGGACCAGCGCCACACCACCGGCGTCACCGACCTCGATCACGAGCGCGCTGGGCTGGACGCCGAAAGGATCGTCGAGCGGGTCTACGGCCGGCAGAAGGCGCGGCACCGCGCGCAGCCGCTCGATGGGCGCCTCGGTCGGAACGGGGTGCGGCGCCGATGCAGTCGCCGTGGGCATCGACGCCGCCGTCTCAGTAGCGGTGGGCGGGGTCGACTCGGGTGCGGCGC
>NZ_JPHT01000039.1:0-24518 GCF_000733325.1 Frankia sp. Allo2 | reverse complement strand
CAATCCCAGCGGTGGCCGGCTGCGACCCCACGGTCGCCGGGGCCGCGGATGGGACGGTCACCGGAGGCACGGATGGGACGGATGGGACGGATGGGACGGTCACCGGAGGCACGGGCGGGGCAGCCGCGATCGCACCCGCCGGACGCCCGTTACTGTTCCCGGTGCTGGGGATCGGAAGCGGGACGGCCGGCAGCCCGGGCGCCGGGATTCCCGGCGTACGCAGATCGCCCGCCGTTCCCCGTCCGTACAGGTCCGTCGGTTCCGTACCGGTGGTGAGCGCGCCGCCCGGCGCCCCGCCGGCCGCGAGCCCGCCGGCGCCGTGGCCGCCGACGCCGTGGCCGCCGACGCCGTTGCCCTGGCCGCCGACGCCGTTGCCGTACTCCAGGTCGGTCAGGGACGCCAGGATCTCGTTGACCCGGATATGGGCCTCACCCACGGCCAGGCTCTGCCGGGTCACAGCGTCGGCAGCGGCCCGGATCTCCTGACCCGCCCCATTGTCCGCGGGGGCCGCGCGAAGGACCTGCACGAGGCCCTCGGCGACCCGGAGCTGGGTGTCGAGGAACTGGGAGTGCAGGGCCAGATGGTCGCGGGCGACCTCGCTGATGCCGGCGACCTCACCGGCGCTCGGGGCCGGGGCCGCCAGGGTGGCTGCCGCCGGAGCAGGCGCTACCGGAGCGATGGCCGTCGGGACGGGTACCGCCCGGGTGGGCGCCGGTGCCGGCTGGGTGGGTACTGGCCGGGTGGGCGCCGGTGCCGGCTGGGTGGGTACTGGCCGGGTGGGCGCCGGTGCCGCTTCGGGGACGCGCCGCTCGGTGGCGGTCGGGACGTTTTCGAGCGCCGCGGCGGCCGACTCCCGCGGCCGGACGGCCGCGGCGGCCGCGAGCGTGACCAGCGCGTCGGCGTAGGCGCGACGGCGAGGCTCCGAGACGTAGTCCGCCCCGGTCAGCGCAACCGTCATCCCGGTCGGCTGCACCTGCTGCGGCAGCGGGGCCGTATAGCGGTTGAGCCCGCTGAGCTCGACGCCGAGCACCGCGAGGCGCACGGCCGCGGTCATCAGAGCCACCGCGCCGTCGCCGTCGCGACCGGCGTCGGTGGGGATCGCCACGACATCGTCGCCGAGGGTGCGCCGGACCAGACCGGTCAGCACCTGGCTCGGCCCGATCTCGACAACCACCGTCGCGCCGTCCGCGTGCAGGGCCTGCAGCCCGGCGACGAACTCGACGGGGTTGCCCAGCTGCCGGGTGAGGACCCGGCGGTTCTCGGCGGGGTCGTCGCCGTACCGGGCGCCGGCGGTGTTGGCGTGCACCGGCACGGCCGGCGATCCGATTTCGGTGACGTCCACCGCGGCGGCGAAGTCGTCCACCGCGTGCCCGACGAGCGAGGTGTGGAACGCCGCGGCCACGGAGATGCGCCGGGCGTCGAGCCCGTTCGCGGTGGCGGCGGTGACGAACTCCTCGACGGCGGGCGTCGGACCACCAACGACGACCTGGTCGGGGGCGTTGTGGTTACACACGACCACGTCCGGGTGCGCGGTCAGCAGCTCGGCGACCGCGTCGCGGTCGGCGCGGACGGCGGCCATGGTGCCGGGGTCGAAGCCGGGTTCGTCCGGCGGGGCCATGGCCTGGCCGCGACGCCGGGCGAGCCGGAAGAAGTCGGCGTCGGCGAGGGNACCGGCGGCCCACAGGGCGGTCAGCTCCCCGAAGCTGTGGCCGAGCAGGCTCACCGGGCGCAGTCCCAGCTCCCGCAGGAACCGGAACTGGCCGACGGAGAGCGCACCGATCGCGGGCTGCGCGTACTCGGTGCGCGTCAGGTTCATCTCGTGGTCGGCACGGTCGCCCGGATCGAAGCTCGGCGGCGGGAACACCGCACGGGCGAGCGTGAGCTCGGCCCCGGCGAAGGTGGCGTTCGCCGCGTCGAAGGCCTCCCGCACCGGCGGGATCTCGACGGCGGCGGTGAGCCCCATGTCGACGTACTGGCTGCCCTGGCCGGCGAAGACGACGCCGACGCGGGGCTGCTCGGCCGCCTGCCGGCGGTAGTGCACCCCGGCGGGATGCGACCATTCGGCGGCGTCGGCTCGCGCCGCGAGCTGCTCGATCGCGATCGCGCGCAGGCGCTCCGCCTCGGCGCCGGTGCGCGCGACGAACCCGACCCGCGCGGCGCTGCCCGGGATGCCCGTGTCACCGTTCGGTTCGGCCTGTCCGCGCACCAGGTCGAGGAGCTCCGCGGGCGTCGCGGCATGCCACAGGTGGGCGCGGACGGCACGGTGCGTCGCCCGGGCGGCACGCTTATCGGCGTCCGGGCGTGCCGTGTCGGGGGTCTCCTCCAGGACGACGTGGAAGTTGGTACCGCCGAACCCCATGGCGGAGGCGGCCGCCCGGCGCCGCCCCACGTCCGGGTCGAGCACCCAGGGCCGGGTGCGGGTGCTGAGGTAGAAGGGCGAGCCCTCCTGGGCGAGCGCCGGATTCGGTTCGCGGACGTTGATCGTGGGCGGCAGCACCCGGTTGTACAGCGACAGCGACAGCTTGATCAGGCTGGCCGCGCCGGCAGCGCCCTTGGTGTGCCCGATCTGCGACTTCACACTGCCGATCGCCGCCCGGCCCGGGCGTGCCCCGGCCTCGGCCAGGACGGCCCCGAGCGCGGACAGCTCGGTGGCGTCACCGACGGCGGTACCGGTGGCGTGCGCCTCGAACAGCTCGACGGACGCCGGGCTCNCCCCGGCGTCCGCGTAGGCCCGGCGCAGCGCGCGGACCTGGCCCTCCGCGCGCGGCGCGTAGACGCTCTTGAACCGACCGTCGCTGGACGACCCGAGACCCCGGATGACCGCGTAGATCCGGTCCCCGTCGCGCTCGGCGTCGGCCAGCCGCTTGAGCGCCAGCATCCCGATGCCCTCGCCGACCAGGGTGCCGTCGGCGCCGGCGGCGAACGGCTGGATGCGGTCGGACTTGGACAGCGCCTGCGTCTTCGAGAAGCACATGTAACTGAAGATCGAGTTCTCGGTGTCACAACCACCGGTGATCATGAGATCGGCACGGTGGTCGATGAGTTCGGCGATGGCCCCGCGGACGGCCGTGAGCCCACTCGCGCACGCGGAGTCGACCGTGTAGTTCGTGCCTCCGAGGTCGAGCCGGTTGGTGATCCGGCCGGAGACGACGTTGCCGAGCAGCCCGGGGAACGAGTTCTCCTCCCACGGCGGGAACGCGAGCGAGAAGGCCTCCGAGACCGCGGCGGTTTCGGCCTCGTCGAGTCCCGCGGCGCGCACGACCTCGCGCAGGACCGGCGTCTCCAGCCGGGCCGCCAGCGGGTGGGCCATCGTGGTGGGGCCGGCCATGCCCAGGATGACCCCGGTGCGCTCGGAGTCGTACCACGCCGATCCCGGTGCGCCCGCGTCGACGAGCACATCCCGCGCGACGATCAGACTGAGCAGCTGCACGACCGCGGTCACGTCCAGCAGGTTGGGCGGAAAGCCGAACTCCACCGGGCTGAACGCGACCTCGGGGAGGAAGCCGCCCCGGCGCGCGTAGGTACGGTCGGGCACCGTCGCATCCGGGTCGTAGTAGTCCTCCGGGCGCCAGTGCGTCGACGGCACCTCGGTGACGCAGTCGACGGCGTCGATGACGTTGCTCCAGTACTCCCGCACGTCGCGCGCCATCGGGAACAGTCCGGCGAGCCCGACGATCGCGATCGGGTTGTTCGCGAGTCGTCGGTCGTCAGGGCGGTCGGACTCGTCCACGTGCTTCTCCCCTTTACTGGCCGGCAGGTCACCACCGCGTGCGGCGGGACCCTGATATGTCGGGCGTGGTGCCCTGATATGTCGGGCGTGATGTATCCGGCGGAGGNATTCAGGTGTGAGGTATTGGGAACCGGTTCACCGGAGCGGACCGGCCGGTCCGCCGGAGAGCCAGACGGCCGGCGGGTTGTTCCGGAACAACGTTGTCCCGGAACAACGTTGTTCCGAAGCACTGCCGCAGGTCTTCGTGGCCGTGACAGCGAACCGCGAGGCCTGGCGACAGTTTACTCGTATCNGATCCGCGCGGGCATCCTGGAACCAGTGTCATCGACGTCCTGTTGTTCCGCAAGAACAACCTGCCGAACACTCGATCGGCCGAGGCAATCGCCGCGACGGTGCGTCGTGAGATGCTTCACTCCCGATCCACTCGACGTCGGGTCAGAATACGTCGAGAGGCCGGTCAACCGAACAGGGTCAGGATGGAACCGGAACCGGAATCCGGGGAGCCGGGCGCGACAGGACTTCGCGCACCAGATCCGCAAGGAGACTGGCGACGAATTCGTATCCGGCCGCGTTGGGATGATAGTCCCCGGGATTCCACAGTTGAGAGTCGTGGGCGCGGTCGACGTGATCGAAATCGACGAGGAGAATTCCGTGGTTCGCCGCGGTCGAGCGGACATGGTCGTNCGCCCGCTCGATCCTGGAGCGGAGTACGTCCAGGATCGCCGGCGGCGCCGAGAGCCTGGTGGTGAGGTCCGGAAAGGTGAAGGTGAACGCGGTGGTTCCCGGGACCGCGAGAGTCGCGACTAGGTGGGTGAAGTTTTTTTCGAACCTGTCCTGCGAGTAGTCCGCGAGCAGGTCGTTGCTGCCCGCGGCGATCCCGANGAGGGCCGCCGGGGCGGAGGCGGCGACGTCGAGCTGCGTGTCGATGACATCCTGCGTCGTCGCGCCGTTCCGCCCCAGGTTGAGAACGCGACTGCGCGGAATACCCAGAGCCGCGGCCATTCTGGGCGCCCAGCCGATCCAGGCGCCGTCGGGAGCCGGGTCACCGCGGCCCTCGGCGAAGCTGTCGCCGACCACGGTGAGCATCGGCGACGGCGTCGGACCGCCGATGATCGGTCGACTGTCCATTACACGGCCGCCGCGGCCAACATGATGGACTCGACGTTCTCCGGCGCGAGAAAGACCGACGACGGCACGACACCCGCGATCATTCCGAAGAACTGCGCCCGCGCCGTCTCGTTGTTCGGCAAGGCCCGCCACAGCGCCACGAGGTGCGGCGGGAAGTTCAGCTCGCCCAGCGTCGTGGNGAAATTGAACGCACCGGCCGATTCCTCGTCGCGCAACCGCTGATACTCGGCGAGGGCCTCGTCCATGGGCCGGTCGCCACGCAGCGCCTGGTCCACGTGCTCGGTCAACAGGTCCGCGCAGCGGAAGGCGTCGGTGATGCCCAGACCGGTCACCGGGTCCTTGTGGTAACCAGCGTCTCCGGTCAGCGCCCAACCCGGACCATAGGACGTGCGGTAGTAGTTGTCCGGATAACGGATTCCGTAGTAACGGTCCTCCTGGACGCCATGGCTGTCGAGATCCTCGGCGAGCTCGGGCGCGACGCTGCGGAAGGTCCGGCGCAGGCTCCCGTCGATATCGGCGCGGAACTCCTCGAAATCCTCGAGGTTGCGCATCGCGGTGACGAGGGTGAGCCCGTCATGGGTGGGCCAGCCGGCGCACTGCTCGTGGTCACCGAACCGGCTGTGGAACTGCCAGTCCAGCCCACTGAAATAGGAGTAGTAGATGAAGCTGGCCGCCGGCACGACCTTGTAGAAGTCGGCTCCCACCAGGTCGGCCACGACGGAGTTGCGGCCGTCGGCGCCCACGACGAGAGTGGCCCGCTCCTCGACGACGGCTCCCGTGGCGTCCCGGCCCACGANCCCCGCGACCGTGCCGTCGTCGTGACGGATCAGATCTCGGACCGAGAANCCCNCCCGGACTTCGNCNCCCGCCGCGACCGCGCCGTCGAGCAGGAGCTTGTCCAGCACGATGCGGCGCGGCGCCATCGAGAACGCCAGCCCGTCGACCGGATCGGCGAACCCGCGGATGACCACACCGAGGTGGGACACCGTCATGTCGGTGATCGGCCGGCAGTTGGTCGCCGTGAGTGCGTCGAGCAGCCCCCACTCCCGCAGACGGAGCAGTGCGGCCTGCTGAAGATAGTGGGTGGAGATCGTGTCGCTGGGAAAGGACACGCGGTCGACGAGCAGCACCCGGTGACCGCGCCGGGCAAGCAACATCGCCACAGGTGAGCCGGCGCAGCGCGCTCCCACGACAATCACGTCGTACATGGTCGGAGACTCCCTGAAGTATGCCGGTCAACCGATCGTTACACTGGCACGACGGGTCCCCGGCGGATGTGTTGTCGTTATCCTCCTGGGCATCCTCCTAGGCTCCCCTATATACCTGCAAGGCGTCACAAGGTGATGTAATCGCACGATAGGAATCACCAATGGCAAAGGGTTCGTAAAGTCGCCTCGAATTCATCCCGAAGAAACCTTTCCAGCGGATGCTCAGTAACATGTCTGCTCAGTCGGAGATACGATCCCCACTGGAGATGGTTCGCGAGGCGCACTTTCAGGCGAACGGTGACGCGCCACCAAATCTCGAACAACTCCGTTCCGTCATCGACACGATGGTGCCATTCTGCAACCTGACCGGGGTGCGGGTCGTCGAGCTGCGCCGGGACGGCGGCGTGGCGGAGCTCCCCAACCGACCCGACCTCCAGAACCACATGGGCACCGTGCATGCGGCGGCGCAGTTCCTCGCCGCCGAGGTCTCCGGAGCCGCGGCGTTCTCGGGCGCCCTGGCACCGAGGATCTTCAGCCTCCGCAGCTTCGTGCTGCGCGACTGCCGGATCATGTACCTGCGGCCGGCGGTCGGTCGGATCCGGGCCCACGGTTCAGTGGACATCGAGGTGGCGCACCCGGCAGCGGAGCGGACCGCCGAAGAACGCTTCGAGATCCGCGGGGGCTCGCTGCTCTACGACGACGCCGGCGCCCTCGTCGCCAAGGCGGAGTTCGACTACCGCGCCTGGTTCGACGCCTCCTGACAAGACACCTGCAGGAAAGATACCTGCAGGCAAGGCGCCGCCGGCAGCAGGAGGGCCCTGCCCGCAGGTAAAGCCCGTAACCACGGCTCTCCCTCGCCCGGGCCGGGCATCCCGGCCCGGGCGTCCTCCGCGACTTCACTGGAAGAAGTCCACAGACGTTACTACGCTCACCATCATGCCCGGCTTTCCGGCTGCGCTCACCAACCTTTATCGGACCCGCTGTCGGAAATACCGATCAGACGATCGGCGATCCGGATGGAAGGAGCGGCACGTGTCCGCAGATGCTCTTGTTCCTCCCCCGTCGGCGGCCGCCGGTGAGACCGAACCCGCGGCGGAAAGCGAGACGGAACTCGAGGTCGCCACCACTGCCGGGACGCGATTCGGCCTGCGTGTTCTTCCGCAGGCCGACGAGTCCGCGCCGGTGATTCTCCTGCTTCCGGCGATGGGGGTTCGGACAAAGTACTACACCCCCTTCGCCGAGGCACTGCGGTCGCTGGGGTACTCGGTCGTGACAACCGATCTGCGCTGGCATCACCACGGAGCCGCGGCGCTCCGGCGCTCGGCCGGCAGCCGGGGCAGCTACCAGGAGGGCGTCGAGGACGACCTGCCGACGATCACGGCGGCGACGCGGGAACGATTCCCCGGGGCGCCGCTGTTCGTCGTGGGTCACAGTCTCGGCGGACAACTCTCGATCCTGCGTGCCGCGCGGGAGGCCCCCGACAGCGGCGGGCTGAGCGGCCTGGCCGTCATCGGCGCGGGCACCTCGTACTGGCGCGTCTTCAGGCCCCTTCGTTCAGCGTGGGTCCTGGGCGGTTCCACGTTCGTCGCGGGGGTGTCGCAGCTGCTGGGCTACTGGCCCGGGCACCGGTTCGGCTTCGGCGGGCGGCAGCCCAGGGCGCTGATGCTGGACTGGGCCAGAAGTGCCCGCACCGGCCGTTACCGGCTGGCCAGGTCGGAGCCCGACCTCCTCGGTCTTCTCGGCGCGGTGACCCTGCCGGTACTGGCCATCTCCCTGGACGCCGACCATCTCGCGCCGCGCCGGGCGGTCGACTATTTCACCAGGCGGTTGACGGGCTCGGAGGTCCATCGCGTCCACCTGGACCGCACGAGTGGATCCACCCACCTCGGTCACTTCGACTGGATGAAGGAACCCGCTGTCATAGCACGCCACGTGGCCGAGTGGATCGACCTCGTCCTCGGCCGGAGCGGCACGGGCGCCCGGTGACGGGAACCGCACCGTGACGGGGTGCTCGTCGCGGTTCCGCTAACTGTCGCCATCCCTCTTGTTCGCCATCCCTCTTGTTCTTGTTCGCCATCCCTCTTGTTCGAACTTGTTCGAAGCAGCCGCTCCCCACCGTGATTCTCGCTTCCCACCGGGCAGCCCCGACCGTCCGGTTCACCACGGTTGACAGACGGCTTGTCTTCGTCTCGAAGACAGCCTGTCCATCGCACGTAGGGTGCAGTCATGTCTCCCCGTCGCTACGAGCAACGGCTGCGCACGGCTGGTGCGGACCAGACCCGCCGCCGGATCCTCGACGCGATGTACGAACAGCTGCCCCGGCTCGCGAGCGTGGAGGCGGTCGCGCGGCAGGCGGGCGTGGCCCGGTCGACGGTCTACCTGGTGTTCGGCTCCCGAGCGGGGCTGTTCGATGCCCTCACCCAGGACGTGCTCGACCGGGGCGGTTTCGCGGACCTGGTGCGGGCCGTGCAGGATCCGGACCCACTCGTTCACCTGCGCGGCGGGATCACCGCAAGCGTGCGGGTGTACGCCGGGCAGCGCGACGCCCTGTGGGCCCTGCGCTCGATGGAACAGGCGCTCGATGGCGCGCTGCAACGGGCCGAGCAGGACCGTCTCGGCGGGATGGNACATCTCGCCGAACGCCTGGCCGCCCACGGCCTCCTGCGCGTGCCGGTGGCCGCCGCGGTCGACGTCCTCTGGCTGCTTACCAGCTTCGACGCGTTCGACCTGCTCTACACCGGCCGCCGGCTGTCGGTCGACGAGGTCGCGGCCCGGCTCCTGGCGACCGCCGAGCACGCGCTGCTCTGAACCGGCACACATCCCGCTGGAGCTACCCGAAGGCGGCGATCGACCTCGTCCTCGCCCAGATGGAGACCCTCACCGAGGACTGGTCCCCCGCCGACCAGTAAAACGACACTTCTCCTTGGTCATCGAGCAACCAATGCGCTGACCGGACGAGCTGCTGCCCCCGACATTCTCCGCCTCTTACGGAGATCGATACTCCTGTACTGGACGTGTACTGGACGTGTACTGGACGATAAGAGATGACCTTAACCTTGCTGAATTCGCCGAAGTTCAAAGCCGGTAGCTTCCGCTGGAAGGCCTGGGCGGGCGAAGCCGCGTTAGTACTGGGTGGTCGCGGCCAGGGCCAGCAGAACCAGCGCGATCACCGCGGCGGTCGTGCGGATGCTGTTGAAGAAGTCCCAGCGCGCCCGCTGCTCGCGCCAGTCGGCCGGCGGAGACTCCGGCTGCCAGGTGGCCATGGCGTTGTTGATCGGAAGGTCGCCGCGCACGGTGACCAGGATGTTGGTGAGGACGCAGGCCGCCACGATGCCGGCCAGCACCGCGCAGGCCGTCGCACCGGTGACGCCGGCCGCGACCGCCAGGGCGATNGTAGCGATCAGATTTGTAATCTGCAGCAGCTTCATCATCCGCGGGTAGCTGATGTCGAACGCCTGCTTGACCATTACGTAGGGAGTGGGCGGCAGTGAATGCATCGCGGGCCGTACGGCGACCAGGCCGACCGTCAACGTGCCCGCCACCAGCCCGGTCAATACGAGAGAGATCACGACCAGCGCCGAGACCATCCGCTTCAGCTCTCCGTCCTGTGCATGTTGGGGACATACAGGTGACGAGCAGAGACCCGGGCTCGCCCCCGGGCGACTGTGGGGCTAAGGCATTCATACCGCAGACGACGGCTACCCGAAGGCTGGTTCACGAACCGCGTCCAGAATTACCGAAAGTTCCGGGTCATAGGGAAACGAGGCGGCTCTCTACCGAGCCGGTCACAGGCCCAGGTCGTTGATGATCCGGCCGAGCGGCTCGGGCGTGACGGACGGCTGCGGACTATCGACCGTGAGGCGGTTCATCCCCTCCAGGTAGATGTCCACTTGTTCCCTTTCATCCAAATAGGCGGTAAATATTCACATGGTTTTGTGGTCCGNGCATGACTGTGTGCCGCGCGGCCACTCGTCCAGGTAGCGCACCGTCACGGTGATGGTGTTACGCAGTTCCCGCCGTGGTGATGTCGACCTGCTGGTTGCGCCGCACCATGTCGACGATCCGGTTCACCGGTCCCACCACGAACAGCTCGTCCCCGGGCCGGAGCCGGGTGTGGCGTCCCGGCCGGTAGTCCGGCCCGCCACCGGGAGCCCCCTGGCCGTCCCGCTCCACGCCGCCGTCGGTGTCCGCGCCGCTGTCCAGATTCACGCCGCTGTCCAGATTCACGTCTCCGCCGGTGTCCGCGTTCGCGGCCGCGGTGATCACGGCGAGCACCCGGGTCCCGGTGGACAGCTCCCGCAGGGTCGGGCCGACCAGCCCGCCGCCGGCGTGGATGGTCATCCTGGCCACCAGGAACGGCGTGCGCTGCACGTAGAAGGTACTGATGACGTCGTAACCGAGCGCCGCGCCGACGAAATACGGCGTGGCCAGGGCGGACGCGCTGCGTGCCGTATGGATGCCGAAGCGCCGCTCGACCTCGTCGGCCATCGTGGTGTCGAAGATCCGCAGCACTACTCGCAGGTCGGGGTGGTGCGTGTCCGGGTCGGACTCCCGCATCCGGCCGCGGGACCACCCGCCGCCCCGCCGGGCGGCCCGCCGGGCGGGGCGGCGGGCCGCCCACGCCCCCCGCAACTCCTCGTGCGCTTCCCGGGCCGACAGCACGGCCTCCAGGTTCGCGACGTCGTCGCTGGTGAGCACCGCGATCGTGGCGGCATGGGCGAGGCCGGCCTCCAGCAGCGTCGAGCGGACGGTGGCGTCCCCGATGATCACGGGCACCCCACGTTCACGGGCGACGGGCAGGTACCGGTTGTTCTCGTCACGCTCGATCACCACCACATGCCGGCCCGCGCGCACCAGGCCGTTCATCGTGGCGACCCCCACCGAGCCGAGCCCGCATAGAATGACGTGGCCACGCACCGCCCCGGCCCGCCCGCGTCCCATCACCCGCTCCAACCGACGGCTGATGATGATGTTGGTAATGAACGCATAGACGACGGCGATCGACAGGGCGCCGAGCAGCATCAGTCCGATGCCAAACACCTGTAGCCACTCGTCGGCGGCGCCGAAGTTGAAGTCGCCGTAGCCGACCGTGGCCATCGTCGCGACCGTGAGGTAAAGCGCGTCCAGCGGGCCGAACTCGGCGGGTGCGGCCTCGTTGTGGTTGGCGTAGGTCAACCACAGCACGACCGTACCGACCATCATGATCGTTACTACGGCGGCGAGTGCGAACCGGAAGGGGGGGTCGAGCTCCCCACGGATCATCGAGACGATCTCCCGGAACCTGGCCACCGTGGCCCGCCAGACCCCCCGGACCCCTCCGGGCTCGCGGGGATCGCCGGGATCGCCATGCTCGGCCGAGCCGCCGGCCAGCGCGGCGAACAGCCGCGCGTCGTGCAGGCCCGCGACCGTCATGCCCCGCTCGTGGAACTCCGACAGCCGCCCGAGGAGCGTCAGCCGGTCGCCGGGGCGCAGCGAGACGTCGCGGGGCGGGCAGAGCTCGGGGAGGCGCTCCCCCGCGCGGCGCAGCGAGATCGGGGTCAGATCGCCATAGCGGGCCCGGAAGGCATGCCGGCCTATGATCGACTCCTCGATCACCGCGAAGACCTCGGCATCGGACCGTTCGTCCATCGGGAAGGCGTGCGTCACGTCCGAGCGGAGGCACGCCTCGACGAAGCTCGGCCCCGCGAGCTCGGCCCGGTTCAGCACCCGGACCTGGCTGAGCGCGTCCGCGAGCTGGTCGCCGAGCTGGCGGTTACTGATGGCCACGACGAGCCGGACACCGGGGGCCGTCTCGGCCGCGACCAGCGCCGTGCCCAGGTTGTCGAGGTCCGTCTCGTGACAGGACACGACCGCGAGCGCCGCGGCGATGCCGGCCTCGCGCAGCGCCCCGGCGCCACGGGTACTCTCCACCAGGACCCGCACGCCCCACCGCTCCACCCTGCGCCGGGTGGCGGGGGCGACCCGATCGTCGATGGCCACCACCGTCACACCCGACGCCCGGAGCTGTTCGGCCAGCCGGAGCCCCAGGTTGCTCAGCCCGCAGACAATGACGTGACCCGACGAGTCGGAACCACCCGAACCACCGAGACCACCGAAGGCGCCCGAACCTCCCGAGCCGCCCTGACCGTTGACAGCGCCATGCCCGCTGAGGGCACCATGAACGTTGACGGTGCCATGCCCATCGAGGGCACCATGAACGTTGACGGTGCCATTGCCTCCGGTCACGCCGGGACTTCCAGAACCCGCTGCCATGCCACCCCCCTCCAGCACGCAGAACCGGTCCCGTCCCGGTCATGCCTCGACCGGACCATCCTCAACCGGATCGGTCCGGGGCCGATCAACACCGCTCGGCACGCCGTGGCGCACCTGGCCGGTCCTCGCCGGACCCGGCCGGGATCGGGCGCGCCACAAGGGGAACAGGCACCGCGCTGAGGTGGGGTATGGGGACTCGTCCGCTGCCGCCAGTTTGTCATACCGGCCCGCGGCGACGGCCGGGCACGGACCCGGTGGGCGGATCCGCCGCCTCCGATAGTCTTTTCCACCGGTAAGTGGCAAAACGGTTCGGATTCGGCTACCCAGGCAGGGCGGAGAGCAGCAGTGAAGGCGAACGAAACTACTCTGGGTGAACTCCTCCAGGGTCAGTGTCAGTACGTCGTCCCGTTGTATCAACGCCCCTACAGCTGGGAACGCGCCAACCTGCGGCAACTCTGGGCCGACATCACGAGCGTGGCCGCCGCCGGTCCAGCGGCAACACACTTCCTGGGTTCGCTGGTTCTCGCGCCGAGCCCGTCAACCACGCCGGCCGGAGTGGCGATCTGGCTGGTGGTAGATGGTCAGCAACGGCTGACGGCGCTGAGCATCCTGCTCTGCGCGATCCGCGATCATGTCCGAGATGACGATCAGATGCTCGCGGCGAAAATCGACGATCTGTACCTCATGAACAGGTACGCGGCCGGAACCGAACGTTACACCCTGTTACCGACGCGAGCCGACCGGACCGCCTGGACCGCTCTCGTCGAGCGGTCGCCGGAGGCAGGAGGCCGGGCGGGGATCGGCGACGCATACCAGTTCTTCCGCAAGGAACTCGCCGCGTTGCGCGACGCCGACGACCCGCTGGACGCAGCACTGATCGAGCAGGCCGTGGTCGGTCAGCTCGCAATCGTGGAGATCGCCGCGCATGTCGACGACGACGTCTACCGCATCTTCGAATCGCTCAACCACACCGGCCGCCGGCTCACCCAGGCGGACCTGCTGCGCAACTACCTGTTCATGCGGCTACCCACCCGAGCGGACCGGGTGTACGACTGGCGGTGGTTCCCACTCCAGGAACTGCTCGGTGACAGACTGGAGGATCTGGTCTGGCTCGACCTCGTGCTCCGCGGCGACGACCGTGCCACCAAGGAGACCGTGTACCAGTCGCAGCGGCAGTATCTCCAGACGCTGCCGGACGAGGACGCCATCGAGCAGTGGATCTCCGAGCTGCATGCAAAGGCCCTGCTGTTCAGCCGGATCCTCGATCCGGACCGGGAGGAGGACCCGGTCCTGCGGCAGGCCCTGCACCGGCTGCGCCGGTGGGGGGCGGACGTCGTCCGGCCGATCGTCCTACACATGCTGATCGCGCATGCGAATGACCGTCTCGACGCCACCGAGACCGCCGCGGCACTCCGGGTGGTGGAGAGCTACCTGGTGCGGCGGATGCTGGTCGGCATCGCGAGCGCCAACAGCAACCGCATCCTCATGTCGCTCGTCAAGGAGCTCGGCGACCAGACACCGACCGCCGCCGCGGTCACGCGGGTTCTCTCCGGCCCGCGTAAGAAGTTCCCGACCGATCAGCCTGTGAAGGAAGCCGTCCTGCTCAATCCCTTCTACTGGACCGGACGCGGCCCTCAGCGCACCTATGTGTTGCGCAGCCTGGAAGAGGATTACGAGCATCTCGAACCAGTCGACTGGGGCGTGAAGCTGACGGTTGAACACATCCTCCCCCAGTCATTGTCGAGACCGGGATGGAAAGCGGTTCTCGACGCCGATGCCCACGAGGGTGAGACGCGCGACGAGCTGCACCGCAGGCTCGTCCATACTCTGGGCAATCTGACGCTCACCGCCTATAATCCGAAACTCGCCGATCACGAGTTCACCGAGAAGAAGAAGCTGCTGGCCGACAGCGGGCTGGCGATGAACCGAGAAATCGCCGGTCAGGACAGATGGGGCCGGGAGGAGATCCAGAATCGTGGCCGGGCGCTCGCCGAGCGGATCGTGAAGATCTGGCCCGGCCCGGACGAGTCCGTAGTACCGCCGCCCCAGGACCAGCGATGGACCCTGATGAGCCGGGTACTGGCCGCGATCCCACCCGGCCGCTGGACCAGTTACTCCGACGTCGCGGAGGTGATCGGGTCCCACGCCGTCGCGGTGGGAGCCAAGCTGGCCAGTGCCCGGATCTCCAACGCCCACCGCGTCCTGCTCCTGAACGGTTCCGTCTCCCCGGACTTCCGCTGGCCCGATCCGGAACGCACCGACGATCCACGGGAGATCCTGACCGCCGAGGGTGTCATTCTCAGCAGGTCGGGCCGGGCACTGGCCCGCCAACGCATGACCGCCGCCGAACTCGCCGCCGCCGCCGATCTCGAAACCCCGGAAGAGAGCCAGGGCGCCGCCGGAACCAAGGAACGTCTGTGGGCCGCCCCGGCCGCCCGGTCCGCCGTGGGGCTCGCGGTCAGCCTGTGGCCATCAGAGCGGCGCGCGGCGGCGCCCACGGACGATGCGAACTCCGGCCTCTCCTACCGGGACCGGGTCCGGGGCTGCCTGCTGGGCGGGGCGTTGGGAGACGCGCTCGGTGCGGCAATCGAATTCCAGTCGCTTGACGAGATCCGACGGGAGTACGGGACGGCGGGGGTCATCGGCCTCACGGCCGCCTACGGGGTACACGCTCCGTTTACAGATGACACTCAGATGACGCTCTTTACCGTGGAGGGTCTGATCCGGGCCTCGGTCCGCAGCCGTTCCCGGGGCATCGCCGATCCGCCCGCGGTGCTGTGGCGCGCCTACCAGCGTTGGCTCACGACGCAGCGGCGGACCGGTCCGGCCGCCGGGGAGGTGGACGGCTGGTTGGCGGCGCAGCAGCTGATGTATGCCCGGCGCGCTCCGGGGAACGCCTGCCTGTCCGGGCTGGGGCGCCCCGAGATGGGCACGCTCGCGCGGCCGGCGAACCCCGACAGCAAGGGATGCGGGGCGGTGATGCGCTCGGCCCCGTTCGGGCTGCTCCGGCGGGGCCCGGAAACCTCCTTCGACCATGCGGTCGCATGCGCCGTGTTCACCCACGGTCATCCCTCCGGGTACCTCGCCGCGGGCGCGTTCGCATGGATCGTCGCCGCGATGGTAGACGGCGCTGGCATCACCCAGGCCACCGCATCGGCCCTCGGCCGCCTGTCGGCCGAACGCGACGGCAAGGAAGTAGCCAGAGCTCTGCGGGCGGCGCTCGGAACGGCAGCGGACGGTGCGCCCACGGCGGAACGCGTGGAATCGCTGGGCGCCGGCTGGGTCGCCGAGGAGGCGCTAGCGATCGCGGTGTACTGCGCGGTGGCGGCGCCCGACGATCCGCAGACGGCGCTGCTCGCGGCAGTCAACCACTCCGGCGACAGCGACTCGACCGGCGCGATCTGCGGGAACCTCGTTGGCGCCGCTCTGGGTGAGCCGGCGCTGCCGGCAGCCTGGCTGAAGGAGCTGGCGGGCTATGAGCTGGTCGGGCAGGTCGCGGACGATCTGGTAACCGAGATCGAGAACACCGCGACCGTCTCCGACGCCTTCGGCGCGGCCACCCCGGCCTGGTCCACCCGCTACCCCGGGAGCTGAGCTCACGCACATCAGATCTCCCATCGGTTCGAGCTGCGCCGGTGCTCCGTGGTGCTTCCGGCTCACCTGGTCGGGGGACGTTAACCTGACCGTCCCCCTACCGAAGGTCCCTTTCGGCCACCCGGGGCGGCGAGGTGAGCTGGGCTGCGAGGTGAGTTGCATGAAGGTGCGGACAACAACGGGCCGGCGATGGATCGGGGCGGTGGCGCTGCTGGCGGGCGCGCTGCTCGTGCCGCTGGGATGTGGCGGCGGTGCCGGTGGCGGCGGCTCCACCGACGTCACCACGCCGAAGCCATCGGTGTCCGGCACCACGCCGGTGCCTTCTCCGTCCGTGTCCTCCCGCTCGCCGGATGGACCGGTGGTGACGTCGCCTTCCACGACCGCGACGCCGCGGGAGCCGGTCTGGTCGAGCGAACCGCGCCGCGTCGAGCATCAGCTGTACGGTAACGCGACGGTCGTCGCGGTGCGCGGCGCGCACAACGTCGCCGGCGGGATGGCTTTCGATCGGCTGACGATCGAGTTCCAAGGGCAGCTCCCTGGCTACGAGGTGCGTTACGTGGCCGAGGTGCTGTCGCCGGGCGAGGGCGTTGCGGTCCCGCTGCGGGGGCAGGCGTTCCTGGAGGTGGTGTTGTTCCCGGCCGTGGCCCACGATGAGACCGGTAGGTCGACGCTGCGCACACCGCGGGCCGGCGGCGGGCTTCCCGCGCTCGTCCAGTATCGGATGACCGGCGACTACGAGGGATACGTCCATTTCGGCCTGGGGGTTGACGATCGGGTCGGCTTTCGGGTGCTCGAACTGTCGAACCCGTCGCGCGTGGTGATCGACCTCGCCGCCTGAGGCCTGCCGGTGAGGCCTGCCGGTGAGGCCTGCCGGTGAGGCCTGCCGGTGAGGCCTGCCGGTGAGGCCTCGGCCCGTGGCCTGCCCGCGCCGCCCTGGCGCGGGCAGTTCCCTCTTTGCCGTCGCCGGTCATCGAGCCACACCGCGCCGCACCCCGAAAACCCAACACAACAGCATGATCAACTTAGGCTGCCCGGCACTGGTCCGGGAACGGCCCGTTCGGCATCGGGGGTCGGGACCTTCCGCACATGGTCTCAGGACTGGCGCGATATGGGGTGCTTGGCCTCGGCAGAGAAACATACGTGCCGGTCGGGGCACGCCGGAAGGTGTGCCCGCCCTGTGGAGATCGGGAGGCTGTCATGACGTACGTCCCACCTGGAAAGCCAGGCAGTATCGTCCATGTTACGGACCGGTACGAGAACTTCATCGGTGGAAAGTGGCTGCCGCCGCGGGCCGGTAAGTATTCGACCAACCTCAGCCCGGCCACGGCGCAGCCGATCTGTGAAATACCGCGGTCGGCGGCGGAGGATGTCGAGGACGCCCTGGACGCGGCGCACGCCGCCGCCGGCTCCTGGGCCGCCGCGTCCCCGGCGGAGCGGGCCGAGGTGCTGACCGCGGTGGCGGATGCGATCGACGCCAACCGGGAGATGCTCGCGGTCACGGAGAGCTGGGAGAACGGCAAGCCGGTGCGGGAGACGCTGGCTGCCGACATCCCGCTGGCCGCCGACCACTTCCGGTACTTCGCCGCGGCGGCGCGCACCCTGGAGGGGTCGATCTCCGAGATTGACGGCAGGACCTACGCCTATCACTTCCACGAGCCGCTCGGGGTGGTCGGGCAGATCATCCCCTTCAACTTCCCGTTGCTGATGGCGGCGTGGAAGCTGGCGCCCGCGCTGGCCGCGGGTAACTGCTCGGTGATCAAGCCGGCGTCACCGACGCCGTGGTCGATCCTCAAGCTCGCCGAGGTGATTCAGGACGTCATCCCGCCCGGCATCATCAACATCGTCAACGGGCCCGGCGCCGAGGTCGGCAGAGCCCTGGCCACCAGCCCGAAGATCGCGAAGATCGGGTTCACCGGTGAGACCACGACCGGCCGGCTGATGATGCAGTACGCGGCGCAGAACATCATCCCGGTCACCCTGGAGCTGGGCGGAAAGTCCCCGAACATCTTCTTCGAGGACGTCCTGGCCGCCGACGACGCCTATCTGAACAAGGCGGTCGAGGGGCTGGTGCTGTATGCGTTCAACAAGGGCGAGGTGTGCACCTGCCCGTCCCGGGCGCTGATCCAGGAGTCGATCTACGACGAGTTCATGGCGCGGGCGCTGGAACGGGTCGGCCGGATCCAGCAGGGCAACCCGTTGGACCCGGCGACAATGCTGGGCCCGCAGGTCTCCGCGCAGCAGCTGTCAAAGATCGGCTCCTACGTGGACATCGGCCTGGCTGAGGGCGCCGAACTGCTGGCCGGTGGGCACCGGACGCGGCTGGCCGGAGAGTNCGCGAACGGCTACTTCTTCGAGCCGACGCTGCTGAAGGGCCACAACAAGATGCGGGTCTTCCAGGAGGAAATCTTCGGCCCGGTGCTGGCTGTCACCACCTTCAAGGACGAGGCCGAGGCGTTGGCCATCGCCAACGACACGCCTTACGGGCTCGGTGCCGGTGTGTGGACGCGGGACGGTGCCCGCCAGTTCCGGATGGGCCGGGGCATCAAGGCCGGCCGGGTCTGGGTCAACTGCTACCACCAGTATCCGGCGGGCGCGGCATTCGGCGGATACAAGGTGTCCGGCATCGGCCGCGAAAACCACCGGATGATGCTGGAGCACTACAGCCAGACCAAGAACATGCTGGTCAGCTACGACGAGAACGCGCTCGGCCTGTTCTAGGGTCTCGGAGTCCAGGGTTCCGGAGTCCAGGGTTCCGGAGTCCTTTGGCATTTCCCATCGACGATTCCCCTGACTGGAGGATGTTATGAAGGCAGCAGTTGTCACCGATTTCCGGGCACCGTTGCGTATCGAGGACCGGGACGTCCCGGTGCCGGGGCCGGGCCAGATCCTGGTACGGATGGAGGCCAGCGGTCTGTGCCACACCGACATCCACGCGGCGCACGGTGACTGGCCGGTGAAGCCGACTCCCCCGTTCGTCCCTGGTCACGAGGGCGTCGGCGTGGTCAAGGCCGTGGGCGCCGGGGTGACCGGGCGCGCGATCGGCGACCGGGTCGCGATCCCGTGGCTCGGTCACGCCTGCGGACGCTGCCGCTACTGCGTCGGCGGCTGGGAGACGCTGTGCGAAAGCCAGCGCAACAGCGGCTACTCGATCGACGGTGCGTTCGCCGAGTACGCGGTGGCCGACGCGGACTACACGGTGCCGGTGCCCGGTGACGTGCCGTCGTTCGACGCCGCGCCGCTGACCTGCGCCGGCGTGACCACCTACAAGGCCATCAAGGTAGCCGGGGTGACCCCGGCCGAGACGGTGGCCGTGTTCGGCATCGGCGGGCTGGGCCACCTGGCGTTGCAGTACGCCCGCATCGCGGGNGGNTTNACCGTCGGGGNCGACGTCACCNAGGCCAAGCTGGAGCTGGCCACCGAACTGGGCGCCGACCACGTGGTGAACGCGCGGACCGCCGACCCGGTCGAGGCCATCCAGCGGCTGGGCGGCGCCGACGTGGCGGTCGCGCTCGCCGCGTCGCCCCGTTCGTTCGAGCAGGCGTTCGCCTCGCTGCGGCGCGGCGGCCGGCTGGTCTGCGTGGCCCTGCCGGCGGATGGCACGATGTCCATCCCGATCTTCGACACGGTCCTGAAGGGGATCACGGTCAAGGGATCGATCGTCGGCACCCGCAACGATCTGGCCGAGGTGTTCCGGCTGCACGCGGCCGGCCGGACCAGGGTGATCGCTTCCGGCCGGAAGTTGGACGACGTCAACGCCTGCATGGACGAGGTCCTGGACAGCAGGGTCCCGGCCCGGCTGGTGTTCGAGTTCTGATCTGGCCCATTCCGACCGGTCCGGCCTGATCAAATTTGACCCGATCTAACGCGATCTAACGCGATCTGATCCGGTCTGACCCGGTCTGATCTGGTCTGACCCGGTCTGACCTGGTCTGCTTTGATCTTGCCCGCACGGCCATCGGTCCTCATCCCCCCAACGGGGAAGGGAACACGAGGAGAATCCCGAAAGGGGGAAAGACCATGAGTCCGCTTACCGTGGGCGTGGCCATGGAGACCGCGCCCGGCGAGCGTCGGGTGGCCATGGTTCCGCAGGTCGTGGGCCGATTGGTCGGCTCCGGTCTCGACGTGCTCGTCGAGACCGGAGCCGGACGTGGCGCATGGTTTCCCGACGGCGCCTATGCCGAGGCCGGCGCCACCGTCGTCGCACGGCTCGACCTGTTCGCGCGGGCAGACGTGGTGGTGTCGGTCAGCCTCCCGGACCCGCGGACGCGCGCGTTGCTGCGCGGCGGGCAGACCCTGGTAGGGCTGCTGGCGCCGTTGCCGCGGCCGCAGGTGATGGCGCAGCTGGCCGAGGCGGGGGTGACCGCGGTGAGCCTCGACGGGCTGCCGCGGACGCTGAGTCGGGCCCAGTCCATGGACGCGCTGACCTCCCAGGCGAATGTGGCCGGGTACAAGGCGGTGCTGGTCGCCGCCGACGCCTACCCGCGTTATTTCCCGCTGCTGATGACGGCGGCCGGCACGGCCCGGCCCGCCGAGGTGCTGGTGCTCGGCGCGGGCGTGGCCGGGCTGGCCGCGATCGGCACGGCCCACCGGCTCGGCGCGGTCGTCCGCGGTTACGACGTCCGCCCGGAGGCGCGGGGCGAGGTGACCTCGCTCGGTGCGAGTTTCCTCGACCTGGGTGGGCCCGACCTGGGCGGGGTGGCCGGCGGAGCGGGTCAGGGTGGCTATGCCCGGGCGTTGACCGCCGAGGAACTGGCGGGCCAGCAAGAGGCGCTGGCTGCCGCCGTCGCCCGCCATGACGTCGTCATCACCACCGCTCAGGTTCCCGGCCGCCGGCCGCCGCTGCTGGTGACGGAGGAGGCGGTCAAGACGATGCGGCCCGGGTCGGTCGTCGTGGATCTCGCCGCGAGCCCCCTCGGGGGCAATGTGGAGATCTCCGCGCCGGATGAGACGGTGGTCACCGCGGGTGGCGTCACCGTGATCGGCGCCGGCAACCTGCCGGCCCTGATGCCGGCTGCGGCATCGGCCGCCTATGCCCGCAACGTTGCCGCGTTGCTGGGCCATCTGGTCCACGACGGCGCGCTCACCATCGACACCGCCGACGAGATTCAGGCCGGGGTCGTCATCACCCACGCCGGCCGGGTCGTCCACCCCGCCACCGCCGCCCTGCTGACCGGCGGCTCCGCGGAAAGCCAGTCTGGAGCGTGAGGACATGACCGAGACGTTGGTCACCGACCTGACCGTCCTCGTCCTGAGCCTGCTGGTCGGGTTCGAGGTCATCAGCAAGGTGCCGTCCACCTTGCATACACCGTTGATGTCCGGCGCGAACGCGATCCACGGCATCGTCGTCGTCGGCGCGATGCTGGTCGCCGCGACAGCGCACACCCCACTGGGCTACGTCCTGGTGTTCTTCGCCGCCGCGTTCGCCGCGATGAACGTGGTGGGCGGCTACGTGGTGACGGACCGGATGCTGGAGATGTTCCACCGGCGCCCGGCCGCGGAGCGAAGCCGGCTCGCAGGGCAGAACCAGCCGGCAGGGCGGAACCAGCCGGCAGGGCAGAACCAGCCGGCAGTGGGGAGTGAGCGGTCATGAGCGGCTCGGACACGGCGATCCGCCTGCTGTTCCTGGCCGCGGCGAGCTGCTTCGTCCTCGGCCTGCACCTGATGAACTCGCCCGCGACCGCCCGCCGGGGCAACCAGCTGTCCGCGGCCGGGATGGTGGCGGCCGTCGGGACCGCCGTCGGGCTGCTGGCCCGGGACGGCGTCATCACCGCTACCGGCCTGATCGTCCTGATCGCCGGTGTGCTCCTGGGATCCGGCGCGGGCCTGTATGCGGCGCGGACCGTGCGGATGACCGCGATGCCGCAGCTGGTCAGCGTGTTCAACGCGGTCGGCGGCGGCGCGGCGGCGCTCGTCGCGTTCGCCGAGGTGGCGCGGTTGGGCGGCGCGGCCGGGCTGGCCGGGGCCTCCGGTCAGACCACCGTGACCGTCGGCCTCGACGTCGTCATCGGCGCGGTGACCTTCTCCGGCTCGCTGGTGGCCGCCGGCAAGCTGCAGGGCCTGATCAGTGGCGCGCCGGTGCTGTTCCGCGGCGCCCGACTACTGAACGCCGCGCTGGCCGCGGTCGCCGTGACCGGCGTGGCGGCGATCGTCGCTGGTCACGGTGGGACGATCGCGCTGTCGATCGTCGCGGCCGCCGCGCTGGGCTTAGGCGTGACGATGGTGCTGCCGATCGGCGGCGCGGACATGCCGGTGGTGATCTCGCTGCTGAACGCGTTCACCGGGACGGCCGTGGCGATGGCCGGTTTCGTGCTCGACAGCACCGTTCTCGTTATCGCGGGCGCGCTGGTGGGGGCGTCCGGCTCCATCCTCACCGTGCTGATGGCCGAGGCGATGAACCGGTCGATCCCGGCCATCATCGTCGGTGGTTTCGGCACCGCGGACTCGACCGGAAACGCCGGCGCGGCGGCCTCGGCCCCAGTGCGGTCGGTCGCGGCGGACGACGCGGCCCTGCAGCTGGCGTACGCGTCGAAGGTCATTATCGTGCCCGGCTACGGGCTTGCGGCGGCGCGGGCCCAGCATGAAGTAGTCGAGCTCGCCGACCTGCTCACGCAGCACGGGGTGGACGTCTGCTACGCGATCCACCCGGTCGCCGGCAGAATGCCGGGCCACATGAACGTGCTGCTGGCCGAGGCGCACGTCCCCTATCCGCAGATGAAGGAACTGGCCGAGGTCAACCCCGAGTTCGCGCAGGCCGATGTCGCCCTGGTCGTCGGCGCCAACGACGTGACCAACCCGGCGGCCCGCCGTCCCGGCAACGCGATCTCCGGTATGCCGATCCTCGACGTCGACCAGGCGAAGAGCGTCATCGTCATCAAACGCTCCATGGGCCACGGCTACGCCGGCATCGACAACGAGCTGTACACCGACCCGAAGACCGGAATGCTCTTCAACGACGCGAAAGCCGGCCTGAGCGCGCTCACCGCCGCCATGAAGACACTCGTGCACTGACCTCCCCGGCGGTCCGTCCTCCCCGGCGGTCCGATGATGCTGCTCGGCCTCTTGGCAGATGGTTCACCAGGCCGTTCCCTGAGCGATCCCGGCTGCACGCGGAGTGGGATGCGGATGTGGATACGGCCCTACGTCGTACCGGGATGGTGTGGTGCGGTGGGTGCGGGTGGGACACTCGTCGGGTGATCGGCGGGGCAGGGTGATCGGCGGGGGCACATCGCGCGCAGCCTTCGATCGTGCGCACCTTTCTCACCGAACGCTTTACCGACCCGTATCTCACCCGGTCCGAAACCGGCTACCAGGAACTACTCGCCACGGTCTCGGCACACCAGGTCCACGCCGCTCGCCGCCGGTACGACACCGGCGGCGAGCGGCGTGATCACGCGTGAACCCGGCCTCCCCGAGGACCTGACAGGCCTTGACCGTCAGTCACGATCTGGCGCATCGGCACCATCGGCACCCGGCCCTACGCGGCGACGGCCTCCAGCGCGCGGTCGAAGTGCCGATGGGCGGCCACGGCCGTGGCGAACGCGGAACCGAAGTCGCCGAGCACGGACGGCCCCGCAAGGTCGCGGACCGTCACGACACCCCGGTCGGACACCACCGCGTCACCCTGGTCGGCGNCCCGCGCGCCCGGCAAGGATGCGATCTCGAGCAGCGACACCCCCGCGCCGACCGCGCCGATCGGCTTCGCGTGCTTGTACGCCTCGCCGACGTAGTGCACGGCCTCGCCGTTGTGTGTCAGTGCGGTGACACCGCGCTCGCCCGGGGCGACGAACACCGCGTCGTAGAGGACCGAGGACATGGTCACCAGCGTTCGGTCCACCGGCAACGCGTCGCCGGACACCGTGGCGAGCATGCCTCCGTGCGGCGCGAGAACCTCCAGGATCGCGCCCTGTTCGCGCAGCGCGGCGGTGGCCGAACGCAATGCCACCTCGTCCACGCCGTCCGCCGCGAGCACCGCGATCCTGCGGGTGGCCACCCCGCTGGGCTGGTCGGCCTGACTCAGCGCGGGTGAGGATCGTCCGTGGTTCGGGGTGCTCTCCGGTGGCACCGGCAGTCCGAGGTTCTCGGCGACCCCGGCCGCGAGTTCGTGGTCCACCTGGGCGAGATGTCCCAGGACACGCTCCTTGATCTGGGTGTAGTCGACCTTGCCGAGCTCAAAGCTGAACGCGTCGACGATGTGCCGCCGCTCCCAGGAGGACATGCTGTTCCAGAACAGGGTGCAGGGTGACCCGCAAAGTCTGTTTGTGCAGGTAGACGGTGTGAGACGGGGTGCGGGGGGCTGGGGCCGGTGGTGGTGTGAGGATCCGGGCCCGGCTGCTGTTTCGTCGCTGTGAGTAGCGCGTGTGAGGGTGGGTTCCGGCGCCGGCGGAAACGCCACCGATGACGTTCTGTGACAGCCGGTGGGGTGGGTGGGGNGGTGGGGCCGTGGGGTCCGGGGGAACAACGGCGGGCCACCACGGTGAGGGTGGCTGCGGTGAGGCAACGGGGTCCCGGTAGGACGGGGATTGCCTAGATCACCAGCCGTAGGGAGCCCCGTTGCCGGTCCAGTCTCGCATGCCCGTCACTCCCACCGATCTCGGACAGGCCGGGTC
>NZ_JPHT01000038.1:0-41222 GCF_000733325.1 Frankia sp. Allo2 | reverse complement strand
CGACTGTTTCACCATCGCGGAGTTGCTGGAGTACGAGGTCGTCGGGTTGTGCCCGCCGGGCGGCGGGGGGCAGGTCATCCTCGGTGGGGTCGTGGACCGGGACGGCACGCTGCCGGTCAACCCCTCCGGGGGGTTGAAGGCCAAGGGTCATCCGGTTGGTGCCACCGGGGTGTCCCAGCATGTGATGGCGGTCCTGCAGCTCACCGGCACCGCCGGGGCGATGCAGATCCCCGGGGCCACCGTCGCCGGGGTGTTCAACATGGGTGGCCTGGCGGTCGCCAACTATGCGAGTGTCCTGGAGCGTGTGCGATGAGTGATCTCACCGGGAAAAGTGACCTGACCCTGAAGGCGGTGTTCGTCGACGCGTTGGACCGGTTCGGTGCGCGTCCCGCCCGTTTCGGCCGGCGGCGGGTAGACGGCGGCAAGTACCGACTGGTGGGTGACCCATCCCGCGACGGTATGGCCGTCGCTGGTGAGCACGGGCAGGCCCGGGGCGCCGGGGTCGTCGGTGAGTGCATGCAGGGCGGTGGCGACACTGTCGTCGACGGTGAGGGCGGGAGGGCGGACAGCGAGGTCGCCAGCGGCGCGCTGCTCGGCCCGGGCGTCGGTCTCGAGGGCGTGGGTGACGGCCGGTGTGGTGATGATCCCCTGGTAGTGCCCGTGTCCGTCGGTGACGGGGCGGGCGGGGAACGGCGAGCCGGCGAGCAGGGCGGCGACCTCGGAGAGGAGCGCGCCGGCCGGGACCGGCGGGGGCGGTGACCGCATCGCGGCGGTGGCCGGGATGGCCCGCAGGCGGCGCAGGTCGTGGGAGGCGTCGAGGTCGACGCCACGGCGGGTCAGCTTCAGGGTGTAGATGGTGTCGGTGCTCAGGAGCCGGCTGGTCAGGGTGGCGACGACGACGGCGGTCATCAGGGGGAGGATGATCGTGTACTCGCCGGTGAGCTCGAACAGGATGAGCACGGCGGTGATGGGCGCGCGGGCCGCGCCGGCGAAGACGGCACCCATGCCGACCAGGGCGTAGGCCCCGACAGGGGCGATGGTGCCCGGGGCGATATGGTGGGCGAGGGTGCCGAAGGCGGCGCCGGTGGACGCGCCGATGAANAGGGACGGGGCGAAGACGCCGCCGGAGCCGCCGATGCCGATGGTGAGACTCGNGGCCACGATCTTCCCGCCGATGAGGACGAGCAGGAACCACNGGGCGTACCCGCCGTGAACGGTGTGTTCGAGGACCGGGTAGCCGACGCCATACATCTGGGGCAGGGCGAGCAGGACGGTGCCGAGGAGCAGGCCGCCGACAGCGGGGCGTAGCCATTCGGGGCCGCGCCAGGCCCAGTCGCAGAGGTCCTCGATGAGATAGAGCAGGCGGGTGAACAGCACGCCGGTTAGGCCGGCCACCACGCCGAGCAGGATGAACAGGGGGTATTCGCCCTGGCTGTGAAGGGCGAAGGTGGGCAGGCTGAGAAAGGGAGTGTCACCGAAGGCGGCGCGCCCGATGACGCTGGCGGTGACGGCGGCCAGCACGACGACGCCGAAGGCCTCGGCGGTGAAGGTCCGCAGGATCACCTCCAGGGCGAACAGGACGCCGGCGACGGGGGCGTTGAAGGTGGCGGCGATGCCGCCGGCGGCGCCGCAGGCGACGAGGATCGGCAGCCGGCGGCCCGGCACGCGCAGGAGCTGGCCGAGAGCCGACCCGAGGGACGCGCCGATCTGCACGATCGGGCCTTCCCGGCCGACCGACCCTCCGGCACCGATGCACAACGCCGAGGCCAGTGACTTCACCGCCGAGACGCGGGGGGAGATGCGGCCGTCGCGTTCGGCGACGGCGGACATCACTTCGGGGACTCCGTGGCCGCGGGCCTCCCGGGCGAACCGGTGGATGAGCGGTCCGTAGACCAAGCCTCCGATCACCGGGACGGCCAGCAGGAACCAGAAACCCAGGTCCGGGATGTGGGGGTTGGGCAGCCGTCCGCCGACCGAGCAGTCCGCCCGGCCGCAGAACACCTCTGTGAAGAGGTTGATCAGCCCGCGGAAGGCGACCGCGCCGAGCCCGACCCCCGCGCCGATCACGACGGCCAGGGCCGCGAGGACGGCGCCGGCTCGGTGCTGGTAGATCTCCGGACGGGCTGCCCATCGGGTGGAGATCCCGCGTGACGTCACCGGCATGTTTGCACCATACAACTGTTGCTTTGTGCTTGTCATGATCCGGTCCGAGTAGAGATCGCGTTGCGCGGTAAAACGGTGACATGGCATGCCCGCCGGATGGCTCCGCCCTGCCGCCCTCGGTTCCCGACCCCGCGGGAGTGCCGGGCGTGGACGTCGACGAGGTCACCGATGCGGTCCTGACGGCATCCCGGCTGCTGGTGGCGGTGTCGGCCCGCTCGATCGCCGCCGTCGGCGAGGATGTCACCCTGCCGCAGTTCCGGATGCTCGTCGTGCTCGCCGGGCGTGGACCGCAACGCGCCGGGGAGCTCGCCGAGTCGCTTGACGTGCACCCCTCCACGGCCACCCGGATGGCCGACCGGCTCGTCGTTGCCGGGCTGATCCTCCGAGTCGGCAACCCGCGTAACCGGCGGGAGGTCATCGTCGAGCTGACCGGGCCGGGCCGGCGCCTCGTCGACGAGGTCACCGCCCGGCGCCGGGCCGAGATCGCGACGATCGTCGCCCGGCTCGCTCCGGACGTGCGGGGCAGCCTGGTCGGCGCGTTGCGCGCCTTCGCGGACGCCGGCGGCGAACCGGCGGCGATATCCGGTCGGGACGCCTCGGCCCTCGGCTGGACCTGACCGGCCTTCGCGGGTGGCCGACAAAATCTTCGACCCAAATCTTCGACGTCACGTAGAACATTCGGTCGGGAAGGCTCCTACACTCTGACGGCATGGAGGCGTCCGCCGGAGCGGGGGCACGCGTGATGCGAACAACCGTGTTCGCCGGCACATGCGTGGCCCTCTCNGCGCTTGCCCATCTCGCCGGGCACGGTTCCGCCCCGGCCGGGCCGGGTGGAGATCCCCTGGGGTATCTCATCCGAATCATCGCCGAAAGTGACGGGTTCGCGTCACACCGTGTCGCCGGGGTGGTACCCAGTCTGGAGTTCTCCCATGCCCTACATGCCGGCGCCTCGCGCCACCCGGTTCCGCCGTGGCCTGTCCACCCCCGCCGGGACCGACCGCCCGTTCCTTCCTCCCGGCCGGACATTCCTCGTTCCCGTCCTCCCCCTCGTCCTTCTCGTCGCTCTCGTAGCGATCTCCAGCTGTTCCTCGGGAGGCTCCTCGGCGGGCCCGTTGGTGCGCGGCGCATCCACGTCACCGAGCGCGGGGATCCGCGGCACCACGCTCGGCGCACCGATCGCGATGCCGGACCTGCGTCTGACGGACACCGCCGGGCGGCCCTACGACCTGCGCCCGCATGCCGCGGGCCGGCTCACCCTGCTGTTCTTCGGCTACACCCACTGCCCGGACATCTGCCCGACGACGATGGCCGATCTCGCCGCCGCGTTGACGCAGGTCTCCCCGGCCGTGCGCCGGCAGACGAGCGTCGTGTTCGTCNCCTNGGNCCNGGCGNGGGACNCCCCGCCGGTGATCCGCCACTGGCTGGACATGTTCGACCACACCTTCGTCGGCCTGACCGGTGACGTGAAGACCATCGACACCGCCGCGCGCAGCGTCGGGGTGCCGCTGGAGCCGCCGCGACGGCAGGCCGACGGGAGCTACACCGTGGACCACGGTGCTCAGGTCCTGGCATTCACGCCGAAGGGCCAGGCGCGTGTCGTCTACCTCGCCGGCACCCCGGTGGCCGACTACGCCCATGACCTCCCGCTGCTCCTGCGGGGCGACGCGTGACCGGCGACGCGCCGACCGACGCGCCGACCGACGCGCCGACCGACGCGCCGACCGGAAGCCCGGGAGCCGCGCCGGTCGACGAGCGCGGACGGCCGGGGCCGGACCGCCGTCGGCTGCTGGGCGGCGCCGGGCTGCTCGGCCTCGGTGGCGGAGTCGTCCTCGGCACGGGGGTCGCCCTGGGCACGCAACGCCTGCTACCGGACCGGCCGAACCCGGTCGAGGCGGCTCGCCGCGCCGCGGTGGCCGCCGTGGCCGGTGACGGCCGTCACCAGCCCGGGATCGCCGAACGGGCCCCCGCGCATCTGATCTTCACCGCCTACGACCTGATCTCGACCGAGCCGACGGCGGTCCGATCCGCCCTCGCCGCGCTGCTGCGGACCTGGACGTCGGCCTCGGCGGTGTTGATGCGCGGCGAACCGACCGCCGGCGCCGAGCGGGACACGGCGGGGCTCGGGCCGGCCGCCTTGACGGTCACCGTCGGGCTCGGCGCGTCAGCGTTGCGCCGCGCCGGCCTCGACACGCGGATTCCCGGTCCGCTCGCGGACATCCCTGCCCTGCCCGGCGACCGGATCGACGCGGCCCGTGGCGGCGGGGACCTCGCCGTGCAGGTCTGCGCGGAGGACCCGATGGTCGCTTACTCGGCGGCCCGCCAACTGCGTCGCATCGCCGCTGCGTACGTCCAGCCCCGCTGGGTGCAGCGAGGGTTCCAGCGCACCGCGGCCGGTGCCGCCGACCCCGATGCCACCCCGCGTAACCTGATGGGGCAGGTCGACGGCACCGACAATCCCCGGCCGGGCACGGCACAGTTCGACCTCGCGGTGTGGGCCGCCGACGGGCCGGCATGGATGCGAGGCGGGACCTACGTCGTCTGCCGGCGGATCCGCATGCTGCTCGACAGCTGGGACCGGCTGACCGAGGCGGCGCAGAGCGAGGTCATCGGCCGGCGCAAGTCCGATGGCGCACCGCTGTCCGCCCCGCCCGCCGACCAGGGCGGGGGCGAGACGACAGCGCCGGACTTCGCCGCCCGCACTGCCGACGGCCGGCCCGCGATCGCCGTCAACGCCCACATCCGACTGGCCCATCCGCAGTTCCACGGCGGCGTCGCGATGTTCCGCCGCGGCTACTCCTACGACGACGGCCTCGACGCCACCGGTGAACCGGACGCGGGGCTGTTCTTCCAAGCCTACCAGGCCGACCCACGTACCGCCTTCGTTCCCGTCCAGCGCGCCCTCGCCGCCTCCGACGCGTTGAGCACCTTCATCCGGCATACCTCCAACGCCCTGTTCGCCATCCCACCCGCCCCGCCGCCGGGCGGCTTCCTCGCTCAGCAGCTCCTCGATGGCGCATGAGCGCACCCCGACCTCGCGGAGACACCATGACCCGGGACACCTCATCTCTGATCGATCTCGGCGAGCGCGGAAGGCGTGGGCGCCGTGCCCGGGTCGCGCTGGCCGCTGTCACTGTCATGGCGGGGGCGGCGGCCGCGGCCACCTGGTGGACCCGCCGCCAGCCGACGACACCCCTGTTGCCGGTTTCGTGGTGCCGCTGGGGCCAGGGCGACGGGCCGCCCCCGCTGACCCCGGCGCGTCTGGTGGACACCTGGCAGCTTGACGCGGCCGCGCTCGCCTTCCTCGTGCCGGTCACTGTCCTGTACCTGTGGGGCGTCGCCCGGGTCCGCGCCCGCCATCCCGCGCGGTCCTGGCCCTGGCCCCGCACCTGCGCCCACCTCGCCAGTGTCGCGGTGGTGGTCCTCGCGACGAGCAGCGCCGTCGGCGTCTACGATGAAGCGCTGTTCAGCATGCACATGGTCCAGCATCTGATGCTGATCATGGTGGCGCCACCGCTGTTCGTCGCGGGCCGGCCCCTCATCCTCCTGCTGCACGCTGTCGGCAACCCCCTGCACACCAGGGTCCGTAAGATGATCCGCTCATGGCCGGTCAGCGTCCTGGTCTCCCCGCCCGCCGCCCTCGCCGGCTACGCCATCACGATCATCGGAACCCACCTCACCGGCTTCATGAACGAGGCGATGGCCCGGCCCTGGCTCGGCCAGCTCGAACACGTTCTCTACCTCGCTGCCGGCTACCAGTTCTTCGTGCTGCTCGTCGGCGACGAACCGATCCGCTGGCGGTTGTCCATGCCCGGCCGGCTCGCGCTCGTCATCCTGTCCATGGGCGTCGACACCCTCGTCGGCGTCGTCCTGCTACAGTCCCGCACCCCGATTGCCATGGCACCGCACACCTGGGGCAGCAGCCCCCTGCTGGACACTCAGACCGGCGGCGCTATCATGTGGGTCGTCGGTGACGGGATCATGGTTGTGCTCATCGTGCTGCTGTTTCGGGTATGGACGCGTAAACCCGAGCCGGTGCGCCGGGCCCGTTCGAGCTGGCTGGAACGGGCCCGTACCGCGACCTTTGCCACCCACACCGGCCACGAACCCGCCCCCACCACCATGGTGGTCGCCAGACCGGCCGCCCGGGCGCGATCCGTCGACCTCGACGATGATGAGGCGAGCTGGCGGGCGTACAATGACTGGCTCGCTCGCCTGGACACGACCCGTTGACCTGGGCGGGCACGACCGTTGACCGGTGCGACCGCGGTAGCCGAGACCGTGGCAGCCTCAGCGGCAGGACCGCCTCCCGGTCGTCATGGATCGGTCCTCTCCCGTTCCCTGCTCGCCACTGGGTGGCGAGCGGCGGGCTGATGGACGTACAGCTCGCGCCGCCGCGGGGTCATGGCCGCGGGGACGGGCTCCGGCAGCCGGTAGCGGGCGGGATGCTGGTGCTCGGCGTACAGCCGGCCGGCATTGTAGACCCGGGGGAATTTCCAGAGCATCCGTGGGAAGTTCGTCTGGCCGCGCGCCAGGTTCGCGGCGACGATCCGGGCGGTCGCGGCAAGCGCCTTCGCGCCCAGGTGTTTGCGGTTGAGGACCGCCTGGGTGGCGACGAGCTCGCGGTAGAAGCGGTCGAGGGGGAGCCGGGTGGGGACGACGGCGTGCTGGATGTCGAACAGCCGGTAGTCCAGGGTGGTGAGCCGCCGGGACTGGGTGTGCCAGATCTCCGTACCCGGATAGGGGGTGCACACCGTGAGATGCACGATTTCCGGCACCGACAACGCCCATTCGCGGACGAGACGGAACTGCTTCTCGTCCCAGTCCGGGTCGGCGATGAGGTTCACCGCGACCGTGATGCCGATCTTTCGGGCAACTTCGAGGGCGCGGATGTTCTCGTCCGGGGAGATCCGCTTGTGGTAGAGGTCCAAGCCGTCCGCGTCGAGGGCTTCCATGCCCAGAAACATGTATTCGAGGCCGAGGCGGCGCCAGCGCTCGAACACCTCGGGATGGCGCAGCAGGACGTCGCTACGGGTTTCCAGATAGTACCGTTTGCGAATCCCTCGGCGTTCGACCTGATCGGCGATGGCCATGCCGTGTTCAGGCCTGATGAAGGCGACGTCATCGACGATGAAGACGTTCGGTTCCCGGATGGCGGACAGTTCCTCGCCGGCCGCGTCCGGGGAGAGGCGGCGGTAGCTGCGGCCGTAGAAGGTCCAGGCGCTGCAGAAGGAGCAGTCCCATGGGCAGCCGCGAGTGAACTCGACCGAGGCGCACGGGTCCAGTTCCCCGATGAAGTAGCGGCGGCGGTGGGCCAGCAGATGGCGGGCCGGTAGCGGCTCGTCGAGGCCGGGTAGCAGGGCCGGGGNCGGGCCCGCCCCGTCGGCGGTGACCGCGCCCGGGACGTCCGCGAGACGGGCGCGGTCGGCTTCGAGGATGCGTGGGGCGACCACTTCGCCCTCGCCGCGCGCGACCACATCGAGTGCGCCGTCGCACTGCTTCAGCAGGTGCTCGGCGATGAAGGAGACGCTGTGGCCGCCGGCCACGACCAGGCAGTCGGGCAGTTCCCGCTTCGCCCGGTGCGCGAACTCGATGACCTCGGGGACGTTCGCGAGATAGTTCACCCCGAACATCACCGCGTCGGGACGGCACTTTCGCAGGTGGCGCGCGTAGGCGGCCGGTTTCTCCACCTGAAGATCGAGCATGCTCACCTCGTGGCCCGCGGCGAGCAGCGCGGCCGCCACCCGTTCCAGCCCCAGCGGTTCGAGCCGTAGGAAGATCTTCGAGTACATCAGCGCGCTGGGATGAACCAGCAGGACACGCATGTTGCTCCTCTCGCCTGTTCGGGGACGGATCTAGGTGTTCGAGGGCGGGCCTGGGCGGATCGGACTGATGCGGACTGATGCGGTCCCGCCCCGAACGTGCGTGCCGGGGACCCTGCGTGCCGGGTACTGCCCGTGGGTCGCCCGTGGGTCGCTCTCCGCCCGGGCGCCGACTCCGCGTCGCCTGTCATCTTCCTGTTCCTGCCCCGGGATGCCGGCATGACTCGGGAACGAACCTTACATTCGGCTGACAATGACGTCGGTGCGTCGGGCGACGGTCCTTCAACGGCACGAGAGACCGGCCGGGACCGGCCGCGACGAACGGGTTTGACGGTGGCGTGCACCGTCCATACCCAGACTCACGGTGCTGGTGCGAGCGGCGGTCGGCTGATCGATGGGTGGGAGGGAAGCGCAGCTATGTCACAGGTCGCGGACTATGTCCTGCAGCGGTTGACCGGCTGGGGNGTTCACCGCATATTCGGCTATCCCGGGGACGGCATCAACGGCTTCCTCGGGGCTTTCGACCGGGCCGGCGGTGATCCTGGGTTCCTGCAGACCCGGCACGAGGAGATGGCGGCGTTCATGGCCTGCGCGCACGCCAAGTTCACCGGTGAGGTAGGCGCGTGTGTCGCGACCTCCGGCCCGGGGGCGATCCATCTGCTCAACGGTCTCTACGACGCCCGGCTCGACCATCAGCCGGTGCTGGCGATCGTCGGCCAGCAGCGGCGGACCTCCCTCGGCGCCCACTACCAGCAGGAAATCGATCTGATCTCGCTGTTCAAGGACGTCACCGAGTACGTGCAGTACTGCATGGCCCCGCCCAGCGCCCGTCATCTCGTCGATCGGGCGATGAAGACAGCGCTGTCCAGCCGGGCGCCGGTCTGCCTGATCTTCCCGGAGGATGTCCAGGAGGAGAAGTACACCGAGCCTCCGCATGAGCACGGGGCGGTGCGGACCAGCATTGGCTGGACGAAACCACGCATCCTGCCGGATCCGGACGAGGTGCGCCGCGCCGCNGCCGTGCTGAATCGGGGCCGCCGGGTGGCGATGTTGATCGGGCAAGGGGCGGCCGGCGCCCGCGAGGAGGTGACGGAGGCCGCCGACCTGCTCGGCGCGGGTGTCGCCAAGGCCCTGCTCGGCAAGGATGCGCTCCCCGATACCCTGCCGTTCGTGACCGGCCCCATCGGGCTGCTCGGCAGCGAAGCCAGCCACAAGATGGTGATGGGCGCCGACACGCTCCTCCTGGTCGGGACGAGCTTCCCCTACTCGGAGTGGCTGCCGCGGGAGGGCCAGGCCGCCGGCGTCCAGATCGATATCGACGGCCGGATGATCGGTATTCGTTATCCGATGGATGTTCATCTCGTCGGCGACGCGGCCGAGACGCTGCGCCAGTTGATTCCCCTGCTCATCCGCAAGGAGGACCGTTCCTGGCGGCGGTTCATCGAACGGGAGGTGGCGACCTGGCAGCGGGTGCTGGCGGACCGGGCCAGGCTGCGGGCGGATCCGATGAACCCGCAGATCGTCGCGTACGAGTTGGACAAGCGACTGCCCGATAACGCGATCCTCACCGCGGACTCCGGGTCGGCGACCACCTGGTGGGCCCGTTACCTGCGCATCCGTGGGGACATGAAGGCGTCGTTGTCGGGAACCCTGGCGACCATGCTGCCCGGAGTGCCCTACGCGGTGGCGGCGAAGCTGGCCTATCCGGAACGACCGGTGATCGCGTTCGTCGGCGACGGGGCGTTCTCGATGCTGGGCATGAACGAGCTGTTCACGGTCAAGCGGTACTGGGAGAGGATGAACACCGATCCGCGGCTGGTGTTCACCGTGTTCGTGAACGAGGACCTCAACCAGGTCTCCTACGAGCAGCGGGTGATGGCGGGTGATCGGATCAATGTCGAGACGCAGAAGATCCCGTATGTGCCGGCGGCGGATTTCGCCCGGCTCCTCGGTTTCACCGGGATCCGCTGCGACTCGCCGGACAAGATCGGTGCCGCGTGGGAACAGGCGCTGGCTGCGGACCGGCCGGTTGTGCTTGAGGTCGTTGTCGACGCGAAGGTGCCGCCGCTGCCGCCGCACGTCCGGCCCGAGCAGATGCGCAAGACCGCCCGGGCGTTCCTGCAGGGCGACCCAGAGGCCGTCGGCATCGCCGTGCAGGGCTTCAAGGGCAAGTGGCAGGAGGCGAGGGAGCACCTCCCGCACGCCGCCCGCAGGTAGTTTCCCCACCTGCGATCTGCCCGTTCCCGCCACCCCGCCCGGGGAGGCCATCCCCTACCTCGGGCCCCTACCTCGGGAGGTAGCCGCTGTGCCGGCGATCGAGCGCCTGGGCATCGCGGCCTGTGCCGTGCCGAGGTGCCGTGTCGGCAGCTGTCGTGCCGGCAGCGGAACCCCTACGTCGTGCCGACAGCCGAGGGAGTGACAGCCCGGTCCGGGGAGTGGCGGGGCAGGGAAGGGGGTGGGCATGCCGGATGTGGAGGGCACGCGCCGATGACAGCGGAGCGGAGCGAGCGGGACGATAATCCGGGGCTGGTGCCGACGCTGCGTGAGTTCGCCCTGCTCGCGGACGGGGAACGGGGTGCGCTGATCGGCCCGGACGGCCGCGTGTGTTGGATGTGCGTGCCCTCGTGGGCGGACGACGCGGTGTTCTCGACGCTGATCGGTGGCGCCGGCTCCTACTCGGTGACTCCGGCGACCGCCTTCACCTGGGGCGGTTACTACGAGGACCGGTCGTTGATCTGGCACAGCCGGTGGGTGACGCGGGCGGGCGTGGCGGAGTGCCGGGAGGCTCTCGCCCTCCCCGGGCGGCGGCACCGTGCGGTGCTGCTGCGCCGGATTCTCGGGGTCGAGGGGACCGTGCCGGTGCGGGTGACGCTGGATCCGCGTCCCGGGTTCGGCCGGCGGGCGGTGGCGGGGCTGCGGCAAGACGGGCCGGACGGGCCGGACGGGGTGGAGGCCTGGTGCGGGCGAGTCGGCGAGCTGGAGCTGCGCTGGTCGGGACGGCTCGCGGCGGTCGCCCGGATCGACCATGATGCGGGCGGTGGCAGTCTCGTCGCGGAGCGCCTGGTGCGGGCCGGCGACTGTCTCGATCTTGTGCTGGAGCTCGGTGAGCTGCCGGCGGACCGTCCGGTCCCGGACGTGCTGTGGGCCGAGACGAAGCGGGCCTGGCGGTCCGCGGTACCGGAGCTGCCGAGCCTGGCCGGTGTCCGCGACGCTCAGCACGCGGTCGCGGTGCTGCGCGGGCTGACCGGCGGCGGGCACGGGATGGTGGCCGCGGCCAGCACCTCCCTGCCCGAGCGGGCCCGTCAGGGCCGCGACTACGACTATCGGTATGTCTGGATCCGAGATCAGTGCTACGCGGGGCTGGCGGCCGCGCGGGCCGGCCTCGACGGGCTGCTCGACGACGCCGTCACGTTCGTCACCGAACGGCTGTTGGCGGACGGCCCGAACCTGCGTCCGGCCTACACCGCCCGCGGTGGCCCGATCCCGGACGAGCGCCGACTCGATCTGCCGGGGTACCCCGGCGGCGACGACGTGGTCGGGAACAAGGTCGGCCACCAGTTCCAGCTGGACGTCTTCGGGGAGGCGGCGCTGCTGCTGGCGGCCGCGGCGCGGCGGGGCCGGCTGACCGATGACGCCCGGCGGGCCGCGGCGGNGACCGCCGGGGNGATCGCGGCACGCTGGCGGATCCCGGACACAGGGGTCTGGGAGCTGGAGCCGCGGCACTGGACGCACAGCCGGTTGACCTGCGCGGCAGGGCTGCTCGCCTTGGCCGGCGTGGACGGCGCCGGGGTGGGGGAGGCCGACGGCTGGCGGGCGCTGGCAAGGCGGCTGCTCAGCGCCGCCCGCGAGGAGATGCGGCATTCGAGCGGGCGCTGGCAGCGGGCGACCGACGACCCGCGGGTGGACGCGGCGCTGCTGCTGCCCGCGGTGCGGGGAGCGGTCGACGTCCGCGACCCGGTGTCGGTGGCGACGCTGCGGGCGGTGGCCGAGCAGCTGACCGACGACGGCTACGTCTACCGATTCGATCATGCCGGGATCCGGCTCGGGGTGGCCGAAGGGGCCTTCCTGCTGTGCGGCTTCTGGCTGGCGCTGGCCTACCACCGTGCCGGCCGGCACGATCAGGCCCGGCGGTACTTCGAGCGTGGCCGCGCCGCCTGCGGGCCGCCCGGCATCTACGCCGAGGAGTTCGATGTCACTCAGCGCCAGCTGCGTGGCAACATTCCCCAGGCGTTCGTCCATGCCCTGGTTCTGGAGACTGCCGCCACCCTCCGACCCCTCGACGGCACCGACCCGGGATGAGGCGTCTCTGTCACGGCCCGGCGGCGGTCGCGGATCTGTGGGGAGTGGATTTTCCGGTGGCCGGGCGTTTCAACGCGGCGGAGGTTGGTAGAGACGTGATGCACTGCCGGTACATCCATACGCCGACGAGCGGGTGAGCCATTCGTAGCGGGTGATCCTGGCGGCATGTCCGGTTGTCGAGACCGCCCGTTTTCGCTGGCTTGAATAGTATGCGAGGAGGAACTCGTGCCCGACGTGGCCGTGTCTGGTCGGATGGCCCGATGACGGTCGAGGTCCGTCCTTTTCCGCCGAGTGTCGGGGAGCAGCGAGGGGAGCCGCCGACGGCCCTGGACATCCTCGGTACGACCGATCACAAGTCGATCGGTCTGATGTATCTGGTGACCTCGTTCGGGTTCTTCCTATTCGCCGGGATCCTCGCGATGCTAATGCGGGGGGAACTGGCCCGGCCCGGTCTACAGATCGTCTCGAACGAGCGGTACAACCAGTTTTTTACGATCCACGGCACGGTGATGATGCTGTTGTTCGCGACCCCGCTGTTCTCCGCGTTCGCGAACTATCTTGTCCCGTTGCAGATCGGGGCGCCTGACATCGCCTTCCCCCGGTTGAACGCCTTGGGCTACTGGCTGTATCTGGTCGGCGGTCTGATCGTCGTCTCCGGGTTCCTGACCCGGGGCGGGGCGGCGGACTTCGGCTGGTTCGCGTACTCCCCGTTGACCTCGGCGCAGTACTCGCCGCACCTCGGCGGTGATCTGTGGGCGGTGGGCCTGGTGATGTCCGGGCTGAGCACCGTGCTGGCGAGCGTCAACTTCATCACCACGATCATCACGCTGCGCGCGCCGGGCATGCTCCTGTTCCGAATGCCGATCTTCACCTGGAACGTGCTGATTACGTCGGTGCTGGCGCTGCTCGCGTTCCCGGTACTCACCGCGGCCCTGCTGGCGCTGGAGGCCGATCGCCGGTTCGGCGCCCACGTGTACGACGCGAGCAACGGAGGAGCGATCCTCTGGCAGCACCTTTTCTGGTTCTTCGGTCATCCCGAGGTCTACATCGTCGCGCTGCCCTTCTTCGGCATCGTCACGGAGATCCTGCCGGTGTTCAGCCGTAAACCGATTTTCGGGTACCGGGGGTTGGTCTTCGCGACCGTGGGAATCGGCGCGCTGTCGATGGCGGTGTGGGCGCACCACATGTTCGCGACCGGTGCCGTGCTGCTGCCGTTCTTCTCTCTGCTGTCCTTTCTGATCGCCGTCCCGACCGGGGTGAAGTTCTTCAACTGGATCGGCACCATGTGGCGCGGAACGATCATCCTGAACACGCCAATGCTGTTCTCGATCGGATTCCTTATCACCTTCCTGTTCGGTGGGCTGACCGGGGTCACCCTGGCCAGCCCACCCATCGACTTTCACGTCACCGACAGCTATTACGTCGTGGGTCATCTGCACTATGTCCTGTTCGGGACAATCGTCTTCTCCGCGTTCGCCGGTGTGTACTTCTGGTTCCCCAAGGTGACGGGAAGGTTCCTGAACGAGAAGTTGGGGAAGCTGCACTTCTGGAGTCTTCTCGTCGGTTTCCACGTGACGTTTCTGCCGATGCACTGGCTGGGTGTCAGGGGAATGCCGCGGCGGGTCGCCGACTACCTGCCCACCGACGGTTTCACCACGCTGAACACGATCGAGAGTGCCGGCTCCTTCCTGCTCGGCCTGTCCACCCTACCGTTTCTGTACAATGTTTGGCGGTCGCTGCGGCATGGTGACCCGGCGACCAGTGGTGACGCCTGGGGCTACGGGAACTCGTTGGAATGGGCGACGTCCTGCCCACCACCGAAGCACAACTTTCACCAGATACCCCGTATCCGATCCGAGCGGCCGGCCTTCGACCTGAACCACCCCCGGCAGGGGCCGGAGGGGCGGGAAGGTCGCCAGCGGCAGCCGCGCCGGGTCGACCAGAGGCACCGGCGCGAGCTGGCCTCCGTCGAGGGGGAGACGGCCTCGCGGCGTGATACCGCGGTGGACCCGGACGCGGCCGGGTGATTACCTCCGCCCGGCTGTTCGCCGTTCTGGCTCTGTTCTTCCTGGTCACCGGCGGGGTGTACCTGTTCACCGGACATGACCCGGCAGGTGCGGCCGCGCTCATCTTCAGCATGGTGATGAGCCTGTTGGTCGCTGGATTCCTCTGGTACACCGGCCGGCGCAGCCGCCTGCCCGCCGACGACAGCCAGATCGAGATCCCCGAGGGGGCCGGTGACATCGGCTTCTTCAGCCCGTTCAGCTACTGGCCGGCGGCGATTGCGGTCAGTTTCGGGCTGCTCCTGCTGGGGCCGATCATCAGCTACTGGCTGCTGTTCATCGGTGGCGTGCTGACCGCGATCACCATCGTGGGCCTGGTGTTCCAGCACGAATCCACCGATGAGAAGAACTCGCAGGACGCCGCCCGGGGTCACGGCACCTCCGCACCGGGCGAGGGCCGGTGATGGTCGATACAGGGGCGCCGGTGAAGGCCGGTGAAGGCCGGTGGGGGCCGCCACGGCGGCGTACGGCGATGAGCCCGAAGGAGGAGTATATGATCTTTCCACGCGGTCTGGCGATCTCTGCGGCGTTCGCGACGCTTGCCGGTGCGCTGTTCGCTGTCGATGCCGTGGTCGTGACGAGCCGGGCACTGGGTGACACCCTCGTGCTCGCCGGCGCCGTGTTCGCCTTCGGGGGCGTGATGGCACTGCTTCCGCGGGGACGGCGTTGACTCCGGCGGGCTCCGCCGACGCGGAGCGACCGCAGCGACCGCAGCGACCGCAGCGACCGGCTGGACCAGACGGGGCAGCCCGGCCCGGCGGGCCCGGGGGCGTGGCGGGGATAGCGGCCTGCCTGTCGCTCTCGCTCGTCGGCGCGGTGGCGTTCGCGGTGGTGAACTTCACCGGCCGGACGGGCACCGTCGGCTACAACGCGCTGCTCGGTCTCTCCCTGGGGTTGGCCATCATCGCCGCCGGCATCGGCGCGGTGCTGTGGGACAAGCGTCTCATCCCCCAGGAGGAGGCGGTCGAGGAACGTCACCCCATGGTCTCGCCGGGCGCCGAGGAGGCGGCCACCCAGCAGACCGTGGACCGGGTCGTGGCCGAGACAGGGCTGCGCCAGTTGCCGGTGCTGCGCCGGCTCGTGCTCGCCATGCTCGGCGGTTTCGGGGTGATAGCCGTGGTGCCGCTGCTCAACCTGGTCAGGCGGGCCCCGCATCGGGACCTGTTCACCACCCGCTGGTCACCCGGGGCGCGGCTGGTGACGCCGGAGGGCCGGCCGGTGCGCCTTGGCGACCTGGCGATCGGCGGCATCCTCACCGTGCTGCCTGAGGGGCATCTCGGCCTCGACGCCCAGGCGGACAGCGCGGCGCTGCTGATCAGGCTGCCCCCGGGACTGGCCACCCCGCCCCGGCAGGCCGCGGCCGGGTACGACAACCACGTCGCGTTCTCGAAGATCTGCACCCATGCGGGCTGCCCGGTGAGCATGTACATGAGCCAGCCGCATCAGCTCCAGTGCCCGTGCCACCAGTCGGTCTTCGACATGACCGACCTGGCCAGGCCGATCTTCGGCCCGGCGACCCGTGCCCTGCCCCAGCTGCCCGTCACGGTCGACGCCGATGGGTGTTTCCGAGCCCGGTCGGATTTCCCCGAACCGGTCGGGCCCGGCTTCTGGAGCCGCTCATGACCGCCACCACCGGCTCCGGGACCTCCACGCGGCGCGCGGACCGTCCCGGGCGGGAATCGCCGGGCCCCGGGCGGGAATCGCCGGTGACCGCTGCCGGTCACAAGGCGGTCGGATTCATCGACCGGCGCCTGGGCAGCGCGAGGTTCCTGCGCAGCGTGATGAACAAGGTCTTCCCCGACCACTGGTCCTTCATGATCGGCGAGATCGCGCTCTACAGCTTCGGCGTGCTCGTGGCCACCGGGGTCTACCTGACGTTCTTCTTCGAACCCAGCGAGCAGCAGACCGTCTACGACGGCTCCTACGTGCCGCTGCGCGGGGTGACGATGAGCCGTGCCTACGCCTCGACCCTCGACATCTCCTTCGACGTCCGCGCCGGCCTGGTCATCCGCCAGATCCACCACTGGGCGGCGCTGCTGTTCGTCGCGGCGATCATCGTGCACCTGTGCCGGATCTTCTTCACCGGCGCCTTCCGTCGCCCCCGGGAGATCAACTGGCTGATCGGGGTGAGCCTGCTGCTGCTCGCCATCGCCGAGGGCTTCGCCGGCTACTCCCTGCCCGACGACCTGCTGTCCGGGACCGGGGTGCGTATCGCCTACGCGATCGCCGAGTCCATCCCCGTCGTGGGAACCTGGATCGCCTGGGGCTTCTGGGGTGGCGAGTTCCCCGGCACGCACTTCATCNCCCGGCTCTACGTGGTGCACATCCTGCTCGTCCCGGGTCTCCTCCTCGCGCTGATCGGCGCCCACCTGGGGATCCTGTGGCACCAGAAGCACACCCAGTTCCCCGGCCCTGGCCGGACGGAGGACAACGTTGTCGGTAGCCGGCTGTTCCCCGGCTACGCCGCCAAGTCGGTCGGTTTCCTGCTCATCACCGCCGGCCTGCTCGCGGTGCTCGGCGGCGTCGCGCAGATCAACCCGGTCTGGGCCTACGGCCCGTACACCCCCATGGACGTCTCCTCGCTGGCGCAGCCGGACTGGTACGTCGGGTTCCTCGAGGGCTCGCTGCGGCTGTTCCTGCCCTGGGAGTACCGGGGCCTCGGCCACGACGTCCCGCCCGTACTCTGGCCGGGGGTGGTCCTGCCGGGAGTGCTGTTCGGCCTGCTCGCGGCCTACCCGTTCCTGGAGGCGCTGGTCACCCGGGATCATGATCAGCACAACCTGCTGCAACGCCCCCGCCATCACCCCGACCGCACCGCGTTCGGGGTGATGGCGCTGACCTTCTACGGCGTCCTGCTGCTTGCCGGCGGCGACGACGTGTTCGCCCTCGTCCTGCACCTGTCCCTCAACGCCGTCGTCTGGGCCGGCCGCATCGGCCTGCTGGTGCTGCCACCCTTCGCCTTCTATGCCACCCGCAGGCTCTGCCGCGCCGCTGCCGCCCGCGAACGCCGGCAGGCGGCCGCTCCCGAAGAGACCGGCTGGATCCGCCTCGAACCCGCCGGCCGGTACACCGAGGTCGAACTGCCGAAACCCTCGGCCCCGGCACCCGCCCTCGCCGCCGCCGAGCGAGTCCCACCCGCCATCGAAGGCCCCACCAGTGGCCGCCAGCGCGGGCAGGGCCGCCTCCGTCGCGCCGTCGTCGGCTTCTTCACCCGTCCCCGCGCCTAGCATTCGGCCGGCGGGGGCCCATAATGGGTATTCCCGGAACGCAAGCATCAGCCAACAGGCGACCACCATTTGAACGGCGCGCCGAGAGGATCAACTCGCCTGGCCCAACCAATAAAAACTTGGCGCGGGCTCGGAGAGCAACGTAACAGCCGTCGAAGGCACTTTCGGCGGGCTCCCACGAGACGCTGGTCACAGCGGAGAACCGATGTCCAGGGAAATTCAACCGACAAACATGGCATCGAAACAGCCGGGTACTTCCGCGGCGAGCGGTACTGGCCGGCTCGTTCGGTGAACGTCGCGCTGCGCACTTCACGCCCGCCGGGGCCCGACTCGGCGAGGATCGGGCCCGCACGGCCCTGACCAGGCAGATTCACTCCTGTCGCCGGTGAGATGACAATCACCTCAAGCCCTCGGGGTCGGTTTTCCACCGGTTACGTCAGACTCGCTNCCCCCGCCTCTTCGGCGAGTCGACCTACGAAAGTATTTCTACCTGATGCGCGGCGCGCTCCACGCATTAATGCCATGCCGGAGCCCGCACGATGACTATCAAGGTGATTATGGACACGATCCAGCCGCCGACGGGGGATGGAAAATCAGAGGACCAGAGCCGAGAAGTTGAGCGGAGGAGGATCGTGACCACGGACGGCGCCCGAACCGGGCAAGCCGGCGAACCGGGACAGCTCAAGCGAGGCCACGGCTCCCCGTACCTCGCTTCCTGATCGTCGAACCTGGCCTGGGCGGCTCATCCGGACGGTGAGAAGCACCTCTCGTCCTGGCCAGGCTGTTACTCAGGTCCCGCAGCTCGACTCGGAGTCCGACGTCCGAGGTCCGGCGTCCGCGTCCGGAGCTCGAGACCGCGAGCCAGCACGCATCGAGGACCGCTGGCCGAGCGGACCTTACTGCTGATCGTGCACCGGCGCTCCACTTCCGCGAGACCGACCAGGCCCGATGGTGGACGACTCCTCCCCAGTTCGTCCGCCAGCCCACGGACAGCTCCGACCTGCATCAGCAGCCGGTCAACGGCGGCGTAGACCTGACCGGAATCCCCGAACCCTTTCCGCCACCAACTGCCGAAGGTGGACCATGACAATCCTCGACGACAGCACCGCGCCCGGCTTCGTCGGGCCGCCGAGCTCCCACGGTCCGCGTCGTGACCCGGCTCCGCTCCTGCCCGACCCCGAGCCGGTCCGGGTCCTCGGCACGGAGGCGGCGGGGAAGGTCGACACCGATCTGCTGCGCGTCCTGTACCACCGTCTGGTGCTGGGACGGCGCTTCAACCAGCAGGCCNCGACCCTGGCCAGGCAGGGCCGCCTCGCCGTGTACCCGGCGTCCACCGGCCAGGAGGCATGCCAGATCGCCGCGGCCATGGTGCTGCGGGAGTCGGACTGGCTGTTCCCCAGCTACCGCGACACGCTGGCGGTGGTGTCGAGGGGCGTGCGCCCGGTGGACGCGCTGACGCTGATGCGCGGGAACGCGCACAGCGGCTACGATCCGCGGGAGCACCGGATCGCGCCGCTGTCGACTCCGCTGGCCACCCAGGCCTGCCATGCGGTGGGCCTGGCCCACGCCGCTCGCCTGCGCGCGGCCTCGGATCCGTGGGCGGCGGAGGNCGTCGTGGCGCTTGCCCTGATCGGCGACGGCGGCACCAGCGAGGGCGACTTCCACGAGGCGCTGAACTTCGCCGGGGTGCTGAACGCGCCAGTGGTGTTCCTGGTACAGAACAACGGCTATGCGATTTCGGTGCCGCTGGCCCAGCAGTCCGCGNCGCCGACGCTGGCACACAAGGCGGTGGGCCATGGGATCATCGGTCGTTTGGTGGACGGCAACGACGCGCCCGCGGTGCACGGTGTGCTGCGCGCGGCGGTCGAGCACGCGCGGTCGGGTCGCGGCCCGGTGCTGGTCGAGGCGGTCACCTACCGGCTGGAGGCGCACACCAACGCCGACGACGCGACCCGCTACCGCACCTCGGAGGAGGTCGCCGCCTGGCAGGCCCGCGATCCGCTGACGCTGCTGGAGCGGCAGCTACGCAAGGCCGGTCTCCTCGACGACNCCGGCGTCGCCGCAGTCGCGCGGGCTGCCGAGGAACTCGCCGCCGAGATGCGCGCCCAGTTCGATCGTGTGCCTGATCTCGATCCGGGCTCACTGTTCACGCACGTCTATGCCCAGCCGACCAGCCAGCTTCGTGAGCAGGCCGCCGAGCTGATGGCCTGGCAGGCCGCGGACGCAGCCAAGAGCGACGACGCACGATGAGCGCCGCGACCATGGTGCGGGCCCTCAACGCCGCGCTGCGCGACTCGCTGCGCGAGGACGCGCGCGTCCACATCCTCGGCGAGGACGTTGGCACTCTCGGCGGCGTCTTCCGAGTCACCGACGGCTTGGCTGCCGAATTCGGCGCGCAACGCTGCCTGGACACCCCCCTGGCCGAGGCAGGCATCCTCGGTACCGCCGTGGGCATGGCCATGTACGGCCTGCGGCCCGTCGTGGAGCTGCAGTTCGACGCCTTCGCCTACCCCGCGTTCGAGCAGCTCGCGTCGCATGTGGCCAAGATGCGTAACCGCACGGCCGGGAAGACCACGCTGCCGATCACCATCCGCATCCCGTACGGCGGCGGCGTCGGCGGCGTCGAGCACCACAGCGACTCCAGCGAGGCCTACTACGCGCACACCCCCGGCCTGCACGTCGTCACCCCCGCCACCGTCGCCGACGGCTACGGGCTGCTCCGCTCGGCGATTGCCTCGGACGACCCGGTGGTGTTCCTGGAGCCCAAGCGGCTCTACTGGTCCACGGACGAGCGGTCCACGGACGACTTCTCTGCGGCCGAGGTGCCGCCGATCGGCCGGGCGGTGGTCCGCCGGACCGGTACCTCGGCGACCCTCCTGACCTACGGCCCCTCGCTCCCCGTGTGCCTCCAGGCGGCGGCGGCCGCGCGCTCGGAGGGCTGGGACCTGGCGGTGGTCGACCTGCGCTCGCTGGTCCCCTTCGACGACGAGACGGTCTGCGAGGCGGTCCGCGCCACCGGGCGCGCCGTTGTGGTCCACGAGGCCGCGGGTTTCGGCGGGGTCGGTGCGGAGATCGCTGCCCGCGTCAGCGAGCGGTGCTTCCACCACCTTGCCGCCCCCGTCCTGCGGGTCACCGGCTTCGACATCCCTTACCCGCCCCCCATGCTCGAACATCACTACCTTCCCAGCGTCGACCGCATCCTCGACGCCGTCGCCCGACTCCAGTGGGAGCAGTGACACCGTGGCCGCGGTACGCGAATTCCCCCTCCCCGACCTCGGCGAGGGCCTGACCTCCGCCGAGGTCGTCCGCTGGCTTGTCGGCGTCGGGGACGTCATCACCGTCGACCAACCCGTAGCCGAGGTCGAGACCGCCAAAGCCGTCGTCGAGGTGCCCTGCCCCTACGCCGGCGTCGTCACCTCCCTCGCCGGCCTGGCCGGTACCAGTGTCCCGGTCGGCACACCACTGATCACCGTGGCCGTCAGCGAGCCGGCAGCAGGGCGAACGGGTTCCGGGAACATCCTCGTCGGTTACGGCACCAGCACGGAACCCTCCCGAACCCGCCGCCGACGACGCGTCGGCGCTCCCGAAGCGCCCCCCGTACCGGCGCTCACCCCGACTCCCGGACCGGCGACGCCACTCGGGCCTTCCGCCCAGACCGTGGTCAAGGTCGTCTCGCCCCTCGNTCGCCGCTTCGCCCGCGAGAACTCCGTCGATCTCCGAAAACTCGTCGGCACCGGCCCGGACGGGCTGATTCTGCGCAAGGACGTGGAGAGTGCCATCGCCCCGCGTTCCGCTCCGTCGCGCCCGGCGGAGACCGACTCGACCGTCGTCCCGCTGGACCCGCTGGCGCGGCGCGCGGCGGAGACGTTCGCGCGCAGCAGGCGCGAGGTGCCGGACGCCACCTGCTGGGTCGACACGGATGCCACCGCGCTGCTCGCCGCCAAGGACACCCTCAACGACACCCGCAACGCGGGGGGCGCCGAGCCCAGAATCGGTCTCCTGGCGATCCTGGCCCGCATCTGCGTCGCCGCCCTGGTCCGCTTTCCCGCACTCAACTCCGCCGTCGTCACCGACGCGGACGGCCGCGCGACCGGCGTGCGCCACCACGCCGCCGTCCACCTGGGATTCGCCGCCCAGACCCCGCGCGGCCTGGTCGTGCCCGTGGTGCACCACGCTCAGGGCCTGACCACCGCTCGACTGGCCGCCGAGATCGCCCGGTTGACCGCCGCCGCCCGCGCGGGCACGCTCACTCCCGCCGAGTTGACCGGCGGCACGTTCACGCTCAACAACTACGGCGTCTTCGGTGTCGACGGCTCCACGCCCATCATCCACCACCCCGAGGCCGCGATGATCGGCATCGGCCGGATCGTCCCCAGGCCCTGGGCGGTGGACGGCGAACTGGCGGTCCGCAGGATCGTGCAGCTTTCGTTCACCTTTGACCACCGAGTCTGCGACGGCGCCACCGCCGGGTCCTTTCTGCGCTTCGTCGCCGACGCGGTCGAAGACCCCACGGTGCTGCTGCGCCACCTCTGACCACCGCACCTCTGACCACCGCCTTACCAGCAGGCGATGACCGTTGCCCGCCCCGGTCCTAGGAGGTCTGTCTTGCCTGCTTACCCCCCCCGCTACACCTACCTCGGCCCCGAGGGGACCTTCACCGAGGCCGCGCTGCGGACGCTGCCGGATGCGCGGACGCATGAGCTGTTCCCCTCCCTCTCCGTGGCGGAGGCGTTGGACGCGGTGCGCAACGGGGACGCGTCCGGCGCGCTGGTACCGATCGAGAACTCCGTCGAGGGGGCAGTTACCGCCACGCTGGACGAGCTCGCGACCGGCAGGCCGCTGATGATCTGCCGCGAGGTGCTGCTACCGATCAGCTTCGCGCTGCTCGTGCGGCCGGGAACCACGCTGGAGGACGTCAAGACCGTCACCGGCCACCCGGTCGCCCGGGCCCAGGTACGCCGCTGGCTCGCGGCTCACCTGCCGTACGCGGAGTGGGAATCGGCCGCGTCCAACGCCGAGGGGGCCCGGCTGGTGCGGGAGGGGCGCTTCGACTGCGCCTTCGCCGGGGAGTTCACCGCACGGCGCTACCGACTGGAGGCCCTCGTGACCGACATCCACGACGTCCCCGACGCCACCACCCGTTTCGTCCTGCTCGGCCGTCCAGGCCGCGCCACCGCGCCGACCAACACGGACAAGACGTCCATCGTGGTGTGGCCGGCCGCGGACGAGCCGGGCGCGCTGCTGGAACTCCTGCAGGAATGGGCCGTTCGCGGGGCCAACCTGATGCGGATCGAGTCCCGGCCGACCGGCGAGGGCCTGGGCCGGTACTGCTTCTCGATCGACGCGGAAGGGCACATCAGCGACCGCCGGGTGCGCGAGGCCCTGATGGGGCTGCACCGGATCTGCCGGAAGATCCGTTTCCTGGGGTCTTACCCCCGCGCCGACGAGGCCGCCCCGTCCGTACCCCCAAGCATGACGGATCACGAGTTCGTCANGGCCGCCGACTGGCTCGCTCGCTGCCTGGACGGCCGTGGTGAGGACTGGGAGGCGTGCGGATCTGGGCGGCGTGCGTGCCTGGGCGGCGTGCGAACTGGGCGGCGTGCGGACGCGATCCGGCGGCCATTGTTCGGTGCGCCTGATGAAGCGGTGCCATAGCCCTTTCGTGGTGATGTCGTAAACGTGTCATTATCTTGCGCTGGCGACGCCATATCTGATTGTTGCTGGTGATGGTGCTCTACGGTGTTCTTTTCCCCATTCGGGTCTGTTCCGTGGAGACGTGCGACACAGACCCCCGGTGGCCTGCTCGGAATCAGGAGTAATAGGTACATGGGCCCATGTGTCTTTGGCGTGTTGACGCGTCAATCTGGTGAAGTTGTTCAGCCCGATTTCCAGGCCCGCGCTCCGCGCCCCAGGACGGGGTGGGGGAGCGTCTGATGGCCCTGCTCGACGTGGTCACGAAGGCCGGTCCCGAGCGGACATACGCTCGTCCACTGACCTCGGGTGACCGGGCCTACCTCGCCTTCAGCCGGCTCAATCCCGGGGAGTTCCAGGACGTCGGTGCGCTGCTGTTCGTCGACGGCCCTCCGCTGGAGCTGGCGGACCTGCGTGCGCACGTCGCCGAGCGGCTGCGCGACCCCCGGGCACGGATGCTTACCGACCGTCTCGAGACTGTCGCGGTCCGGTTCTCCGGTCGCCGCTCGACGGCGAACGAGACCCTCTGGGTCCGCGGTCCGGGCCTGAACGTCGACGACCACGTTGTCGCCATGGACCTACCGTCCGCCGACGGTGTTGGCGGTGTTGGCGGTGTGGGCGGGGGCGACGGTGGTGCCGGCGATGCGCGGCTGCGTGCCGCCGTCGACCGCATTGCCGCCCAGCCGATCGACCTCAGCCGGTCGCCGTGGATGCTCTACCTGCTGCGCGCCCCGGGGTCGTCCGGCACGGTGCTGGTGTATCGGACCAGCCACATCCAGCAGGACGGCTTCGCGCTCTACCAGGCGCTGCACCTGCTCTTCGGGGGGGAGGACGAACTCGACCTCGGTCTGCCTCCCGCTGTCCGCCGGCCGCGGCCCTCGGACTATGCGGGTTTCGTCGGCCGGGGGCTGCGTTGCCTGGCGCCCACCCGCGCCCTCGACGCCTGGGGCGGGCCGCCGGCCGGGCCGGCGCGACATTCCTGGGTCACCACCGATCTGGGCACGCTGCGAGCGGTGGCCCGCCACCACGATGTCACGGTCAACGACGTCTATCTCGCCGCGCTCGCCGGGGCGCTGCGGACGTGGTCCCTTCCCGAATGGCGCCGGGACCGTCAGCCCATCCACGCGCTGATGCCCATCAGTTTCCGGACCGCCGCCGAACGGAACGTGCTGTCGAACTATTCCTCGGGCGTGCGTGTCCCGCTTCCCTGCGGGGAGCCGGACCCCGGCCGGCGACTGGCGTGGATCGCCGCGGAGACCCGTCGCATGAAGAAGGGCGGGCTGGGGGTGGTGGAACGTCACCACTTCTCCACCCTGGCGACGATCGCCTCGCCCCGCATGCTCGCGGGCGCCGCCGCTTACCCGGCCCAGATCCGGAAGATGGCCCTGGTGGCGAGCAACGTCCGGACGATGCGCGGGCCGCTGGCTGTCGCGGGACGCGCGGTGACCGGGCTGGTCGGCACGGGCCAACTACTCGTCGGACGTCAGCATCTGGCCGTCGCCATGCTTGGCATCGACGAGCGGGTCGGTGTCACGTTCGTGGCCAGTGCCAGCGTGCCGAACCACGCCCGGTTGGGGCAGCTGTGGCTGGCGGAACTCGACGTGCTCAGCCGGCTGGTGCCCTCACGCCGGCGTGAGCGTGCCTGACGGACCGGTCCTGACCTTCCGGCCTTCGTCGCTGGCCGAGGCTGTCGAAGCGCTGGAGCGCACCATCGAGGGTTCGCTCATGGCTGGCGCAGCGACAGCACGCCGGGCGCGTTGAGATCGAACCGTGTCCCGAAGCCACGGCTGATCCTGGTGAGAACCCCCCGTAGCCACCCGGCGTCTTCGGGTGCGGCGCGCCACAACCGCATCCGCCGTGTCTGCAGGGGCACCATCCGCAGGCCGGTCAGCGTCGCGCCGGGCGGATCGACGGAGACCCCGGCGGAGACGAAGTACGCCAGCCGCAGATCGTCCCGGTACATTTCGTAGCCGGTAATGCCCTCGTAGTCGTTGATGAAGTCGCCACAGCCGTACAGGACAAGCCGGTCCCGGTACACCTCGACGGGACGCGGATGGTGCGACGAATGCCCGTGCACGACGTCGACACCGCCATCGATGAGCCGGCGGGCGAAGCGGATCTGGTCGTCGTCTACGTCATAGCCCCAGTTGGATCCCCAGTGGACGGAGGCGACGACGAGGTCACCGGGGCGCTTCGCCCGCCGGACGCGGGCGGTCACCTCCTCGGCGGTGGCGTCCGACAGTTCGGGGATGACGTCGATGCCGGCCCGGCCCGGGGCCGCGGCCCACGTCCGTGGAATGCCGCTGGAGGACAGGCCGAACGAGGAGACCAGGACCCGCCGGCCCCCGCCGAGCGGGACCATGGCCGGTTTGCACGCCTCGTCCGCGTCGCGTCCGGCTCCCACCGCTCTCAGCCCGGCCGTGAACAACGCGTCGAGGGTCTCGACGAGCCCGCGGTGGCCGAAATCCAGCAGGTGGTTGTTCGCCAGCACGCACACATCGGGCCGGCCGGCGGCCAGACAGGGAAGGTTGTCCGGACTCATCCGATAATGAACCTCCTTTCCGGCGGCGAAGTCATCGCACCGGGTGATGCTGTTTTCCAGGTTCACCACCCGAACATCGGCCCGGACCTCATCCAGCACGGGCAGCGCGTCACCCCAGGGCCAGGAGAATTCGACCGGACGAGGAATCGGGCCGTTCACCGCCTCCGCCAGCTCGACATAGGCGCGGGCATCCTGGACATATCCCTCGGAAAGCCTCGGATCGCCCGGATGCGGCAGAATCTGGTCGACACCGCGACCTAGCATCACGTCGCCGCAGAGGAACAGCGTCACCACGCCATCGTGCACGGTTCCAGCCTAGGCCACCGGCCCCCGGCCACCGGCCCGGATTCCGCCGGTTCGCCAAATTGACACCCCCCAGGGCAGGGCGGAACCTGTAGGCCGCGAGCGGAACCCCCCGAGGGGGTGGCCTCATGCACGGAGTAAGGAGCAACGCCTTCGCCGAGACTCATAACGGCGATCCGTGTCTCCCTCCGTGGCAGGGCCCTGACTCATACCGATTGCCGTGCGCCAGTTACCCGGAAGCGGTCCGCGCGAGCGGCGCACACGCCCCGCGTGCGGTGCCCGGCCCGGCCCGGGCGCCACCACGGGACGCTTGGCCATACGTATCAGGTTGGACGCCTTTCGGTGCCCCTCAAGCAGCGAAGAAAAAGGAACCAGCAATGAGAAGGATCGCCGCAGCCATAAGCGCCGTCCTGCTCCTCACCCTCAGCTTGGTCTTCACCGAGGCGGGGGTTTCTCGGGCGGCGGCTCCACCGGTCACACCCGTGCTCATGCACATCCGCTTCGCCCACGCGGCCAGCGCCCGGGTGGACATCGTCACCTTCGTCTTCCGGCCGTCAGCGCCGAAAGATGTCAGAGCCGAGTACGTGCCGAGATCGGGGCTGATCCAGGACGGATCCGGTAATCGAGTCTTTGTGCTGGGCCGATCCTTCGTGAAGGTCACCTTCCACAATTCCGCCGCGCACAACATCGAAGGTCGACCCACCGCTCCAAGGAACCTCTTCCCTCTCGGCCGGACAACGAATGTCGTCCACGTGAAGCAGGGCGGCGACTTCGAGGGTGTGGTGACCTACTACCTCGGGCTGTGTGGACGCAGGCCAGCACCGCCGGCGCATCCGACCGTGAGCAGCGTGGGCCGCGACGTCATCCTGAGCATCCCAACGCGGTAGCGGTAACACGCCACAGCGCCCTGCCCCGTTGCGCGATCGACGCTTTGGTGTTCGTGGCGTTGATGAACGCGAGGTAGGAGGTCCGTCTGCCTCGACGCTTCCCCGATCGACGCCACATTGTGGGCGTTACCCGATTCTGATCGATGGGCCAGGCGGGCCGGTGGATGAACGTCCAGGACAGATCCGGTACAAAAAATCCGGTACAAAATGGACAACACCGGCCCACCAGGCCATCGGGATCAAAATATCCCGGGAGCCCAGGCTAGCAGTTGACGAACTCCGGTTGCTGGTTGAGGACCTGGCTCTCCGGGGAGACGAAGCGGCGGTACTGCTCGCCGCTCGTGGCCTGGGGGCGGAAAGCGGCCAGCCGATGGCAGTTCTGGAAGGCCAGCGCCACGCCGAAGTGCCGTTCCAGAGCCGCGCGTATCGAGGTGCTGGCCATCGCCCGCAACAGCTGGCCCTGCTCGGCGTCGTCCGCGGGCGGGGTCTGGTTGTCGGCGAAGTCGCGGGTTGCGGTGGGCAGCTCGCCGGCGAGCCGCTCGACCAGGCCGTAGGCGTAGGGCAGGGAAGTGCGGATGCAGGCGAGGAAGTCGGCCTCGTCGACGTGACCTTGTTCGGCCTGCTCCAACAGGTCGGGCGACACCGTCAGGGACATGGATACCTCCTGGGCTGGTGGCAGCGACAACGATCACCACTGTCTTGGATGTAACAACCGTTGTCAATACCAACAGTAATACTCCGTATGCAGATCGATTGCGCCGCGACGGGGCGCCCCGACACCCCGCCGGATCTGCCATGCGATGCGACGCGTCCGCCTCCATGCACCCGGCGCACGCCCCGGTGGACGGTACAGGACGTCCGACCCGACAAAGCACCTGGTCGATCATGTGGACGGTTGGACGGACGGTTGGACGGTTGGACGGTTGGACGGTTGGACGGGTGGACGGACGGGTGGACGGGTGGACGGGTGGACGGGTAGGCGGCGGGGAGGCTCGCCCCGCGTCATCGCCGACCGCTCGAACTCGAACTTGTAACGGTTTCCATTAGCGACTACCTTTGCGGCAATGAATCCCGGTCCTGCTAGCAGGTCCGGTCGGGTAACAAGCAGGGAGATCGTGGTGGATGGTGCACGGCTGGTCACGGTGCGGCGCTGGCGGGTGCGGCCCGGGCGGGNGCCGCGCGGCCTGGGGGTAGTGGCCGCCGGCGTGGCGATGGTCGTGGCCGCGTGTGGGACGTCCTCGTCGGGGAACACCGGGACCGGCGCCACCGGCGGCAAGAAGATCACCGTGGTGGCGGCCGAGAACTTCTGGGGCAGCATCGCCGCCCAGCTGGGGGGCGACCGGGTGGCGGTCACCAGCATCATCGACAATCCCGACGCCGACCCGCATGACTATGAGCCGACCCCCGCCGACGGCCGGGCGATCGCCGGTGCGCGGCTGTTCATCGACAACGGCGTCGGCTACGACCCGTGGGCGGGCAAGCTGGCGGCGGCCAACCCGGCGACCGGGCGGGTGACGCTGACCGTCGGCGACCTGGTCGGCGCGAAGGACGGCGACAACCCGCATCGCTGGTACAACCCGGATGACGTCGCGAAAGTGATCGACCAGGTCACCGCCGACTACAAGAAGATCGNCCCCGTCGACTCGGGCTACTTCGATCAGCAGCGGGCATCCTTCACCGCCACGACCCTCAAGCCGTACACCGATCTCATCGCGACAATCAAGAAGAAGTATGCCGGGACGCCGGTCGGGGCCTCGGAGAGCATCTTCGCGATGCTGTCCCCAGCGCTCGGGCTGAACCTGCTGACCCCGCCGGCCTTCCTGCGTGCGATCTCGGAGGGCAGCGATCCGACTGTCGCGGACAAGAGCACCAGCGACAGCCAGATCAAGACCGGGAAGATCAAAATCTACGTCTACAACAGCCAGAACGCCACCCCGGACGTGCGGCGGCAGATCGAGGAGGCGAAGGCGGCCCACATCCCGGTGACCACCATCACCGAGACGCTCGTCCCGGCCGGAGCGTCGTTCCAGGACTGGCAGGTCGCCCAGTTGGAAGCCCTGCGCGGGTCGCTGGCGCAGGCAACCGGAAAGTAAGCGGAAGGTGACGAGAATGGCGGCGGTGGCGCACCCTCGAACCGACGGCGCGAGCGCCGAGGTTGACGCGGCGGTGGCGCCGGTCAGCGCCGGCAGGCCGGCCGCGCCGGCGGTGATGTTCGAGGGTGCGGCGGTTCGTCTCGGTGGGCGGATGGTGTGGAGCGGGGTGAACGTCGAGGCCGGCGCGGGGGAGTTCGTCGCGATCCTCGGTCCCAACGGCGTCGGTAAGTCCACCCTGCTCAAGGCGGCCCTTGGCCTGCTGCCGCTGGCCGCGGGGCGGGTGGTGGTGCTGGGCCGGCATCCCGGGCGGGCCCGCACCGAGGTCGGTTATCTGCCGCAGCGACGGAGCTTCGACCCGTCGGTACGGATCCGGGGGCTTGACATCGTCCGCCTCGGTCTCGACGGCCACCGGTGGGGTCTGCCGCTGCCCGGCGGAGATCGCGCCCGGACCGCGCGGCGGCGCGTCGCCGAACTCGTCGAGCAGGTCGGCGCCACCGGCTACGCCCACCAGCCGATCGGCCGGCTGTCCGGTGGGGAGCAGCAGCGGCTTCTGATCGCCCAGGCGCTCGCCCGCCGGCCCCGGCTGCTGCTTCTCGACGAACCGTTGGACAGCCTGGACCCGCCCAACGCCGCCTCGGTCGCGACCCTCATCCGCACCATCTGCCAGACGGCGGGGGTGACCGTGCTGATGGTCGCCCACGACGTCAACCCAATCCTGTCCAGCCTCGACCGGGTCATCTACCTCGCCGGCGGCGGCGCGGTCTCGGGCCCTCCCGCCGAGGTCATCACCAGTGCGACGTTAAGCCGGCTCTACCAGGCCCCCATCGAGGTGCTGACCACCTCCGACGGGCGCCTCGTCGTCGTCGGCCAGCCCGAGCCGCCCGCCGTACACGCCGACCGTCACGACGGGACCGGCCACCTGTGATCACTGCAGCGGTGGTCGCGACCGACGCGGGCCTGTCGTGGGACCTGGTCCGCGACGTTCGGCAGATGTTCGCCTACCCGTTCATGGTGAACGCGTTCCGGGCCGGAACCATCGTCGCGCTGACCGCCGGGGCAACCGGATGGTTCATGGTCCTACGCCGCCAGGCCTTCGCCGGCCACACCCTCGCCGTGGCCGGTTTCCCGGGCGCGGCCGGGGCGATCTGGCTCGGCTTGGGCGCGACCTACGGCTACTTCGCCTTCTGCCTCACCGCGGCGCTGATCATCGCGGCCATCCCCGGGGCGGGCGGGGCAGCCGCCGGGCGGGCCGCGGAGTCGGCCACCATCGGTACCGTCCAGGCGTTCGCGCTGGCCTGCGGATTCCTGTTCGTCAGCCTGTACAAGGGATTCCTCGGCGGGGTCAACACGCTGCTGTTCGGCAGCTTCCTGGGAATCACCGACGACATGGTCCTCACGCTGACCGCCGTCGCCGTGGCGGTCCTGGCAGTGCTGGCGCTCATCGGGCGGCCGCTGCTGTTCGCCTCGCTCGATCCAGCCGTGGCTGCCGCCGCCGGAGTGCCGGTGCGGGGTCTGTCGGTGGCTTTCCTGATCATGCTCGGGAGCACCGCCGCGGAGGTCAGCCAGATCACCGGAACCCTCCTCGTCTTCACCCTGCTGGTCATCCCGGCCGCGACCGCACAGGTCCTCACCACCCGACCGGCCCTCAGCCTCACGCTCACCGTGCTGCTAGGCCTGCTGGTCACCTGGGCCGGGCTGACCGTGGCCTACTACTCGCCCTATCCGATCGGCTTTTTCATCACCAGCTTCTCCTTCGGCCTGTACCTCCTCGCCCGTCTCGCCGTCGGCGCGCACGACCTGCTCGGCCGGGCCGCCCGCGTCCCCCGGATGACCGGAGCAGCAGCATGACCGCGGCCACGGCGGACACGGGACTGACCGCGATGTTCGAGCACCCGTTCATGCAGAATGCGTTCATCGCCGGAACGGGGATTGCCATGGCGGCCGGACTCGTCGGCTACTTCCTCGTCCTGCGGGCCCAGGTCTTCACCGCCGACGCGTTGTCCCATGTGGCGTTCACCGGCGCACTCGCCGCCCTGGCCACCGGGATCGACGCCCGAGTCGGCCTGTTCGCCGCCACCGTCGCCGTCGGATGCGCCCTCGGCGCCCTCGGCGCCCTCGGCCCCCGCGGCCACGCCGATGACGTCGTCATCGGCAGCGTGTTCGCCTGGGTCCTCGGCCTCGGGGTGCTCTTCCTCNCCCTTTACNCCNCCCNCCGCAACACCGGCAACGGCACCGCCGGTGTCACCGTCCTGTTCGGCTCGATCTTCGGCCTGGACGCCTCCCACGCCTGGGAGGCTGCCATACTCGCCGTAATCCTCTGTCTCGCCACCATCGCGATCGGGCGTCCCCTGCTGTTCGCCAGCCTGGACGGCGCGGTCGCGGCCGCCCGAGGTGTCCCCGTCCGCCTCCTCGGCGTCGGTTTCCTCGGCCTCGTCGGGGCGACCGCAGCCGATGCCACCCAGGCCGTCGGTNCCCTGCTGCNCCTCGGTATGCTCGCCGCNCCCGCCGGCACCGCCCACCGGCTCACCGCCCACCCTTACCACGGAATGATGATCTCCACCGCGGTGGCGGTCGCGGTGACCTGGGTCGGGCTGACCACCAGCTACCTCNCCCCGCGGATCCCCCCGAGCTTCGCCATCCTTGCCACCGCCACCGCCACCTACACCGTCACGCTGATCGTCACCCGACTGGTCGCGGACTCGGGCTTGGCGCGGCCGGTGCGGCATCTGTCCGCGGATGCGCCTCGTTCGGCCTGATCGAACCCACCGGCGCCACCAGCGCGGTCGCGCGCAATCCCGGGAGGCGCCAGGTCAGAGCCCGAGCAGCCGGCCGCAGATCGACTCGACCGCGCCCGGCACGCCCGGGTTGTGCCGCAGGTGCGGGGTGCGGGCCGTGTCGTTGACGACGGCGACCGCGGCGTGCACCCGGATCCGGGCGGCGGTGGGGTCGAGCTCGGGGTGCACGAGCCGGAGCAGGTGAACCCATTCGGTGAGGTAGTCGTGCTGGGCCCGACGGGCGGCGTGGCGTTCGTCCTCCGGCAGATGCTCGACTTCGGTGATCAGCAGCCCGATCAGGTCGTGGTGGGCCTGGGTGAACCGGATGTAGGAGCCGACCAGTCGGCGCAGGGCGTCGGCGGCGCCGTTCGAAGTCCGATAGATCGCGCTGACGTCCATCAACAGGGCGGCCGTGCTGCGCTGGAACGCGGTGCGCAGCATGTCCAGCTTGCTCGGGAAGTGGTGGTAGACGCTGGGGCCGGTGATGCCGACGGCGTTGCCGACGTCCTCGATGCCGACGCCGGCGTAGCCGTGGGTGGCGAACATCCGCACCGCCTGGGTGAGCAGCGCCTCGCGGCGGGAGGCCAGCCGCAACGGCGGTCCGGCCGGTGGTGGCGGTCCGGCCGGTGGTGGCGGCGATGCGGCGCAGGTGCCGGGCAGCGGGGTGTCCAGCACGAGGTCGGTGAGCTCGGCGAGCAGGTCGTCGTAGGCGGGCCGGGGCAGGTCCAGGTGGTGGAAGGACGGGCTCATCAGCACGGCCAGCATCGCCCAGGTGAGCAGGTCCGCGGTGGGGGCGTCGAGCTCGGGGCGGGCGGCGCGCACCCGGCCGGTGAGGCGGCGTCCGATCTCGCGGACCTCGGCGCGCAGCAGGGCATGGTCGTCAGGGGTCAGATGGCGGGCTTCGCGCTGCCAGAGCACGCCGATATGGCGTTCGTCGAGGCAGCGAGCGGCGAGCCGGGCCGACGCCGTGGCGTGGTCGGCGCGGTCGGCGAGATCGAGATCATCGAGCAGGTGCCGCAGCGGGGCCAGGCCTGCGGCGATGACCTCGCGGAGCAGGTCCTGTTTACCGGAGAAGTGCCGGTACAGCGCGGACGGGCCGACCGCCACGGCTTCGGCGAGATCGGNCATGCCGATCTGGTCGTAGCCGCGGCGGGCGAACAGGTCCGAGGCGGCGCCAAGGATCAGCGCCCGCCGGTTACGCGGGCGGGTGCCGCGCGGCGGCGCAAGCGTGCGGTCCGGCAGAACAACCCCCTCGGTACAACCCCCTCGGTCTCCTCGGTGTGGATCAGCCTACCTTCTCGTAGAGGGTGACCACGGCGGCGCCGCCGAGGCCGATGTTATGCTGCAGCGCCACGGTCACGTCCTCGACTTGGCGCTTGTCGGCCTCGCCGCGCAGCTGCCACACCAGCTCCGCGCACTGCGCCAACCCGGTCGCGCCCAGCGGGTGCCCCTTGGACAGCAGCCCACCCGACGGATTGGTCACCACCCGGCCGCCGTAGGTGTTGTCGCCGTCGACGATGAACTTCTCCGCCGTGCCCTCCGGAGTCAGCCCCAGCGCCTCGTAGGTCATCAGCTCATTGGTGGTGAAGCAGTCGTGCAGCTCCACCACGCGCACATCGAGCGGGTCCACCCCGGCCACCTCGTACACCTGCCGCGCGGCGGCCGCGGTCATGTCGTAACCGACCAGGCGCATCAGGTCCCCGTCGANCGAGGACGGGGTATCCGTGGTCATCGCCTGCGCGGTGATCGCCACATCGGCGCGCAGGCCGTGGGCGCGCGCGAAGTCCTCGGAAACGACCACCGCGGCGGCCGCGCCACAGGTGGGCGGGCAGCACTGCAGCCGGGTCAGCCAACCGAGGATCCGCGGCGAGGCAAGAACCTCCTCCACGGTCACCGGATCAGTGAACACCGCATACGGGTTGTTGGCCGCGTGCCGGCGCGACTTCACCGAGATCCGCGCGAATACCGCCGGGTCCATCCCGTACTTCTCACAGTAGGCCGCACCCGCACCGGCGAAGTACCGCGGTGCGAACGGCACCCCCTCGACCTCGCCCTGCACCTTGGTGACCACCTCGTCGAACCGCTCGAAGGCGTTGGGCCGGTCGTCCCACTGCATCGTCAGCGCGCCGCGCCGCATCTGCTCGAACCCGAACGCCAGCACGCAGTCCGCCGCCCCGGAAGCCACCGCCTGCCGCGCCAGGAACAGCGCCGACGACCCACTAGAGCAGTTGTTGTTCACGTTCACCACCGGCGCCCCGGTCATCCCCACCCGGTACAGCGCCTTCTGCCCGCTCGTCGAGTCGCCGTACACATAGCCGGCGTACGTCTGCTGGACCGCCGCCAGGTCGATCCCGGCATCGGCCAACGCCGCCCTGACCGCCCCCTCGGCCAGCACGTCGTAGCTGNCGCTCCTGCTCGGCGTCGCGAACGGCACCATGCCGACGCCCGCCACCATCNCCCGACCGCTCATCACCACTCCCTAGGCTAGCTGCTGTTCACTTAATACCGTGAGCACCACAGTAGCGCACGTCAGGGGGAGAGGTGTGGCGTAAGCATGCTTGCGAGGATTCACAAGGCGGAGCGATGCGGATGCGTCACGGCCTGCGGTCGAGCGAAGTTCCACGCCGGTCAGTGGTTGAGCGCCCACAGGCCGACCAGGTTCGCGAAGGTGAAGACCACCGCGATGACGACGGCGAGGATGAGCCGCCTGCGGCGCTCGCGGCGGCGCCAGGTGGCCCGCGCCCGCCGGTAGGCGTCGGGCGACACGGGCACGCCGCCGGCGAGAGCGTCCAGGGCGTCGTGCAGCCGTCGTTCGGTGTCGCTGAGCGGCCCGGTGTGATATATCATGTCTGGGACTCCATCGCGCGGGACAGCGCCGTCATTCCTCGCGCCACATGGGATTTCACTGCGCCGCAGGAAATCCCCATGACTGCGGCTATCTCGGATTCCTTCAGATCGAGCCAGTACCGCAGTACCAGGGCCTCCCGCTGGCGCGGCGACAGCCGCTGTAACGCGACGACTACAGCTCGCTGTTCGTGCCGCAGCAGCGCTTGCGTCTCCGCCGATTCTACCTGGTCTGATGGCCATCCCATGTTTTTTCGGACAACCTGGAGATGGCGCAGTCGCATTCGGGTGAGATTGCAGACTATGCTACGTAGATACGGCAGGGTGGCGGTCGAGTCCCGCAGTTTTCGCCAGCGCCGGTAGAGCTCGTAGAACGCCTGCGCGGCGATATCCTCCGGGTCGTCCGCGCCGAGGAGGGCGGCCAGTCGTACCAATGAGACGTAGTGGGTGTTGAAGAGCCGCGCGATGGCGGTCTCCCGATCAAGATCGTGAAGATTCACCTGGATCTTGTCGGCCGGCAGCAGAGTGGCGGCGTCGCCGGCAGTGACGGCTGCTGGATCTTTGGGAATGCCCTGCACCGCCCGCACCGCCCTCACCGCCATCCCGGCGCGTCCGGCCGGGGGAGTCGGTCCACCTGGGATGTCCGGCTGCTCCGGGCCACGCCGACGCGGTGAAGGACCGGGGTGAGCGCGGTGGCGACCGCCAGGTTCAGCCCGAGCGCGAGGAGCGCCGTGTACAGCGGCACGGACGCCCCGAACAGGTGCAGGTTCACCACCGCGGAGAATTCGCCGGAGGTTACCAGGCAGGTTCCCGCCGCCATTCCTACCGCCCATCCGGCAAGCAGCGCACCGCGATGCAGCCAGGTGGAGAACAGGCCGATCCCGACCGCCGGGAAGGTCTGGAGTATCCAGACCCCGCCCAGCAGCTGCAGATCGATGGCATCCTGGTCGCGCAGACCGAGCACGAAGGCGAATGCCCCGATCTTTGTCACCAGCGAGACACCGCGAGCCACCCGGACCTGATGCTTAGGGGTGGCCGTGGGGTGAAAATACTCGACGTATACGTTGCGGACGAAGAGCATGGCGACCGCCACCGACATCACCGCCGCGGGGACGAGCGCCGCGACAACGAGCGCGCCGAATACGACGCCGGTGACAACCGGTGGGGCCAGCTGCTGGACGAGCAGAGGGACAGCTGCTTCGGCCTGCCCGCGGGGTGTGCGTACCCCCGTGGCCAAGGCGGCAACGCCGAGCAGCCCGAAGAGTCCGAGCAGGCCCGTCCATGCGGGCAGGGTGACCGCCGAGCGGCGCAGGACGTCGGGGTCCTTCGCCGCAAATGCGGCGGTGAGCACGTGCGGGTACACCAGCAGGGCCATCGCCGAGCCGAGCACGAGGCTCGCGAACGAGGCGAACGTCGACGGCTCCAGCGTGAGCGACGGATCCGGCAAGCCGTCCGTGGCCATGTTCCGCCGTGCTGCGGCAAAGATCTCGCCGGGTCCGCCGAGCCTGGCTAGGACGAGTCCGACCACGGCGAAGACCGCCAAAAAGATCAGAATTCCTTTGGCGACCGAGACGAGTGCCGGAGCGCGGATGCCGCTGCGGTAGGTCGCGACGGCGAGCACCCCGAACACCGAGGCCAGCACCAGGTCGCCGGGCAGCCCAGGCGGGGTGAGGGCGCCGGCAACGAGCACCGCGCGGACGCCGACCAACTGCAGCGCGATGTACGGCGTGGTGGCCACGATTCCGGTCAGCGCCACGGCGAGCGCGAGCAGCGGCGACCGGTGGCGTTCCCGCACGTAGTCGCCCACCGTGACGTAATCATGGCGCCGAGCCGTCTCCGCCAGACGTGGGAGGAGCACGAAGGCCAGCGGATAGACGATGATCGTGTAGGGCAGCGCGAAGAAGCCGAGAGCGCCCACGCCGTAGACGAGGCCGGGCACCGCGGCGAAGGTATATGCGGTGTAGATCGCACCGCCGAGCAGGAACCAGGTCAGAACGCCACCGAACGGGCGCCCTGCGAGCGCCCACCCTTCCGGCGAGGGGAGCTCGTCCCGCCGATGGAACGCGCGCGCCCTTACCGATAGTAACGAAGTGCCTGCTATCGCGACGGTGAATCCCGCCACGGTCGTCCCGTCGGCCATCCGACACCTTCCGTTGCACGCGGCTTCCCGTACGGCGCGGCGAGGTCGCCGGTGGAAGCCCGCCCGGTCGTCCCCCGGTCCTTATTCCAGTTGCGCACCGAGCCGGCGCGGTTGACACGACATCATCCCGCAACAAGTCGTAAACCTGTAGCTCACCAAGTCGTAAACCGCGGAGGCGCGGCGAGCAACTCTCCCGGTGACACCATCGCGGCCTGCGTGACCACCCGGCCTGGGTACCTGGGCCGGCCGGTGGTCCACCAGGAAGATCAAAATGCAGGGAGATCAGGATGTGGCACGATGAGCAGGGCCGGGACACTCCGCTGGGTGTCCCGGCAAACTCCGCGGCAGGAATCCCGGCAGGGCCCGTGCCTGCAACAGACCGGCCGGCCGCCGGTCGTCCGGCCCGCGCGGCGGCACGTCGGCGGCAAACCGCCGCGGTCGCGTGTCTCGGGACACCGTTCGCAGCCCTGCTGGCGGTCCCGCTTTATGCGCATGATGAGCCACGGCTGGCCGGGGTGCCGTTCTTTTACTGGTATCAGCTTGCCTGGGTGCCCTTAAGCGCGCTGCTGACCGCCGCCGCTTGGCGGCTGGACAGCCGGGGGACGGCGCCGGAAGGCCTGCGGTGATCCAGGTCACCGACCGGGCCCGGGCCGCGCTCCGCGAGGGCGAGGTAGTTATTTTTGACTGGGCCCCGCTGGGGCTGTGCTGCGCCTGCACCGGTCAACTGTGGCTGCGCCCCGCGCCGCGGGCGCTTGTGCCGCGGCACCGGGGCTTCCGCCCGGTGGACGCGGATCCCGGTGGCAGCGCCGTAGCCCATCCACTCGCCTATCCGTTCCTCCTGGGCCGCGATGTCACAATCGACTGCCGCTCGCGGCTCGGCTTCCGGCGCTTCAGCACCGACCTGCCGCCCGATGTCGGGCTCGCTGACCTGCTCGGCCTGGCCGCTCTCGCCAAGGGACGCATCGTATGACTACCCATCTCGATACTGCCGGAACCGGTCTTCCGCCTGGCGGCGGTCGTGCGCCTGGCCATGGCCGGAGGACCGGCCGGCTCCGATCGATAGCCATCTGGACCACGGTGTCGGCGGTCGGCGCGATCAGCTGGGCTGTGCTCGCGATGTCCCGCCACGAGTCGATCTCTGCGGCGTGGATCCTGCTCGCCGGCCTGGGATCCTTCGCCATCGCCTACCGCTTCTACGCCCGGTTCATCGCAAACCGGGTGCTGCGGGTGGATGACAGCCGGGCGACGCCGGCCGAACGCCTCGACAACGGCGTCGACTACGAGCCGACCGACCGGCGGGTCCTGTTTGGCCACCACTTCGCTGCCATCGCCGGGGCCGGTCCGCTCGTCGGCCCGGTGCTCGCCGTACAGATGGGGTATCTGCCCGGGACGATCTGGATCATCGCCGGTGTTATTTTCGCCGGTGCCGTGCAGGACATGGTGACGTTGTTCTTCTCCATGCGGCGGGACGGCAAGAGCCTGGGCCAGATGGCGCGCGACGAGATCGGCCCGGTGGGCGGGACGGCGGCACTAGTCGCCGTCTTCGCCATAATGATCATTTTGCTGGCGGTGCTGGCGCTTGTCGTGGTGAACGCGCTCGCCGCCTCTGCATGGGGCACCTTCTCGATCGCGATGACCATCCCGATCGCCCTGTTCATGGGCATTTACCTGCGGGTGCTGCGACCCGGCCGGGTCGCTGAGGCCACCGCCGTCGGTGTCGCCGGACTGTTCGCGGCCCTTGTCGGCGGCCGCTGGATCCAGGACTCCGCCCTCGCCTCCGCCTTTACACTCAGCCCGAAGGCATTGGTCGCCTGCCTTGTCGGCTACGGCTTTGTCGCCTCGGTGCTGCCGGTGTGGCTCCTGCTCGCGCCCCGCGACTACCTCTCGACTTTTATGAAGGTCGGCACCATCGGGCTGCTCGCCATCGGCGTTCTCGTCGAATTTCCGGTACTTCAGGCGGACGCAGTCAGTACTTTCGCGACCAGGGGAAACGGGCCGGTGTTCGCCGGCAGCCTGTTCCCGTTCGTCTTCATCACCATCGCCTGCGGTGCCCTGTCCGGATTCCACTCCCTCATCGCGTCCGGCACCACGCCGAAGATGATTCAAAAGGAGTCCCAGGTCCGGTTCATCGGTTATGGGGCGATGCTGACCGAGTCCCTTGTCGCACTGATGGCGCTGATCGCGGCGGCGGTGCTCAGCCCGGGCCTCTACTACGCCATGAATGCGCCCGGTGGGGTCGTCGGCAAGACCGCGGCGTCGGCTGCGTCCGCGGTCACCGACCTCGGTTTCACCATCACCCCGGACGCCCTCGACTCCGCGGCCCGGGCCGTCGGTGAATCGACGCTGGTAGCCCGCACCGGAGGTGCACCGACGCTCGCTGTCGGCATGTCCAACATCCTTTCAGGCGCATTCGGGGGCGGCCGCCTCGCCGCCTTCTGGTACCACTTCGCGATCATGTTCGAGGCGCTGTTCATCCTGACCACTGTCGACGCCGGAACCCGGGTCGGCCGATTCATGTTGCAGGACATGCTCGGGAACGTATGGAAGCCAATCGGCCGGGTGAGCTGGTGGCCCGGGGTCTGGCTGAGCAGCGTGCTGGTGGTCGGCACCTGGGGCTACTTCCTCTGGACCGGGGCAACCGACCCGCTCGGCGGCATCAACCAGCTGTTCCCGCTGTTCGGGATGGCCAACCAGATGCTTGCCGCCATCGCATTGGCGGTCGTCACCACCCTGTTCGTCAAGAGTGGGCGAGCGCGGTGGGCCTGGGTGCCCGGCGTCCCGCTCGGCTGGGATGTCGCCGTCACCTTCACCGCGGCCTGGCAGAAGGTTTTCTCGGACGATCCCAAGCTCGGCTTCCTCGCCCAACGGCACCGCTATGCCGACGCGCTCGACGACGGCAGGGTTCTGGCGCCCGCGAGGAGTATCAGCGACATGCACAAAGTCGTCCAGAACTCGACCGTGGACGGGATCATAGCGATAGTGTTCGCTCTGCTAGTGCTCGTCGTGCTCGCCGATGCGGTACGGGTGTGCATACGGGCTGTCCGCACCCGGGCGCCGATAACCACCACCGAAGCGGACTATGTAGCCTCCCGTTTTGTCGCGTCCGGGGGATTGTTGGCGATCGCTGAAGAGCGCCAACTGCTCGCGGATGCGGTCCAGGCGGCCGGGGCCCCTCAGCCCGAGCCCGTCACACCGCCGCTGCGCCGCTGCGCCGCTGACAACATTCCGCGAAAATAGCGAGAGTTGAATCTGTTTGCGCCGGGACGAGCTGGCGACGGCCATCAGGCCGGAACCCGCTCGTCCCGGCGCGACCAATTGACGGGCCGGCGGCCGACGGGGCAATGGCCGTACGTTAAATGGCTCTTCGCGGTAGGCTGGAATGCGTGGTCACACGGCCACGGGCTTCGGTCAGGCTGTGTTCACGAGGTGTACTGATGGTCAATGTGTGGGGGTTAGTGTTCCTGGTGATGGCTGTGGGTGTGTGATAGATCCTTTGCATGAGGCGTGCGACGGGTTGACGCCCGCGGAGCAGGTGGAACGGGAGCGGGTCCGGATGGCTGCGGCTGACCGGTTCGCGGCGGGAACGACCCGAACGGAGATGGCGCGGGAATTCAAGGTGACCCCGAAAACGGCGGGCTGCGGGTATCGCGCCTGGGAATCGAGAGGCGTAGCCGGCACGGCTGGTCGGTCAGATGCCGGCCCGTCGTGCGCTGGAACGCGACGACACCGCGGCGCGGGAGTGGGTCAAGTGGGAGTGGCCGGCGCTACAACCACGGCGGCGGCCCGGGATGCCCGGGTCTGTTTCCTCGACGAGACAGGGCAGGGCCTGAGGCCGCCACGGGGCGGACGTGGGCGCGGCGTGGGGTGACCCCCGGTGGTGCGGGTACCCGGTCGGGGTGGGCCCGGGCGGGTGAGTGTGGTCGGGATGGTCTGCTACCGGTCCGGCTACACCCCCCGACCTGAACCAGCCCGAGAGGGTATCTGGTCCCATCTGAAACGCGCAACCACGCCGATCGGCTCCTTCGACGACAGCACCGAGGGTTTGTGCTGTCCATCGACAACCGCCGCCGCAGGTTGGCAACATCGAGCTCCCCGACCCGCTCACGTGCCCGGTCTCGCTCGGCCCGTGCCGCGCCCAACTCCGTCTCGTGACGCTCGGCCGCGTCCGCCACGGCCCGCCGCAGCCGTTCGTTCGTCGCGGCCAGCTTGTCGTTCACCGCCCGGGCCGCGACCTACTCGCCGGCCAGCTCCTCGGCTGCCGCGAGACGCGGCCCCATGACATCAGGGCTCCGTCAAAGTCTGTTTTGGCTGGTCAGGGCGATGATCTGGAGGACGAGCCCAGGGTCTCTGATGGTGGCTCGGCGGGCCTGTCTGATG
>NZ_JPHT01000037.1:0-43537 GCF_000733325.1 Frankia sp. Allo2 | reverse complement strand
ACACGGGCCTCGGCTTTCTCCGCACACTCCTCGGCCCGCTCGGCACGCCCACGCCAGTACGCCACCTCGGTGACATCATCGGTGACAGACAGAACAGACACACCACCCAGGACACATCACCAGCGTCCTCGGTATCAGGAACTACACCCGACGTATCACGAAGAGCCCACAACCCCCCACCAGCATCCCGCGGACACTCCGCCCGACTCCCGCCACAGCCACGACACCGCCACACGGCGGAACCAGCCCCTCCACGCCATCGCCGAATACTTACACCGGTGTTCCCGGCCCCCGGTGGTTCGGCGGCGGCCGCTGCGCCGGCGCCGGCTGCTTTCTCGTCCGGGGGCACATTACCCGGCGGTTCGTGCGGCAAGGTTTCATCCGCTGGACTGGCGCCAGGCATAAGACTCCGGATGTCAGTCATCGTGTGCGCCCTCCACGCCCGAAGTCCCCTTTTCGTCCACGGCTCCGGGGTCCGGGGCCGTGGTCGGGGATCCCTGCGTGAAGTTAGAATCACCAAAATTAGGGCGGTCGAGCGGCGCGGCGAACTGGTGGCCCTGGCCATAGTGTTCCGGGCCATGGTGCTCGGTACGCGGCCCGATCTGCTGGTCGCCGCGTGGGGCGTGGGTATCTCTACGGGTTGTGCGGATCGGACCAGACGCGGTGTTGATGTCACCGATGCCCACGTGCGTCTGCGGCCGATTATCCCCGAAGACCGATCCGCCGACGTTGCTGATACCACCGATATTTCTGATGCCGCTGATATTTCTGGTAGCGCCGCTCTGCCCAAGGTCGGCTCGGCTACGGTCCGATGGCGTGGAAGCCTCGGCCGCCGCCCGCGACGGTGCGGCTGGAACCTCGGGAACGCGGAAGCCGCGGTGCAGCAGGCCGCCCGACGGTCTCGGCACATACAGGTACGCCTCGTCGCGNTATGTCTTCACCTCGACGGGGGCCTTCACGAACAAGGAGTCGTCCAGCCCGCTGTAACCGCTGAGCACGGCGTNCTCGTAGGCCCGTGACGACAGGATCGCGGCCACCAGGGTCGTCCGGGGATTCGACTCTTCCAGCAGGTGTCGTACCGCGGCGGCGTCAAGCTGGCGGTGCAGGGCAATACGGGCCGCACCGCTGCCGTCACCCAGCCGGTTCGTCCCCGAATCGGTCGTCGATCCCACGTGCAGGCTCACCCGCATCCGCAGCGTCCGGTCGGCCGCGGCAGGTGCGACGGGCGCGACCTTGTTCCGGTACTCCAGCTCCTGCTGGAGGTTGTCCAGGAACGGGTGGACGAGCAACGGCAGCATCGAGGGCTCGAAGCCGAGCACGTACCCGTCGCCGGTGGTGTCGGAGAAACGTTCCATCGATGGTGATTCGGACCAGCCAGAACGCGCGAACGCTCCGGTGAGGATGTCCGGCACCGCCCGCGTCATGTCCTCGTGCCAGCGTCCGGGGTAGCCGCTGAAATCCTTGATGTCGACGACGAGCAGGGCCCGGTAAGGGGGCATTGCCATGCTGTCGGTGCCGCCATGGACCGGTGTAGAGGCCATCGCTGAATCCTTCGCGTTCGCGGGAGAGCACGGATGTCGTGCCCGTGTTCTTCAGCGTCGCGGCGGAAGAGTGACAAAAACGTCCATCGACGGACGGTTCAACGGTGGCACGGACCACATCTCGTCGGCCCACCGGCTCCCGTCAACGGAGAACCAGCGGACGACCTGGAGCCCGCCGGGCCAGACCGGCATGCTCAGCCGGTCGTGATGCCCACCTCGGCCCGCAACCGTGAGATATCCGCCACCGCGAGCCGTGGCCCCGGCCTCAGCACCTGTTCCTCTCGCAATGCCGCCACATGTGCGGCCACCGTGCTCCGGGCGAGCCCCAGGGACTCCGCGACGGCATCGAGCGAGAACGGCACCCGCATCGGATCGGGCAGCTCCGGTCCGGCGAGGGCGACCAGTTCCAACAGCAGGCGGGCGACCCGCTGCCGCGGCGAGAAATGCACGAGCTGATGCTGATAGGGAACCGTTTCGGACAGCTTGCTCACCACGTAGTCAGCCAGCGCTCCCTGAACACCGTGCCGCCGCAGGAAGGAGTCGAGCGTGGCGGCGGAGACCCGATGCGCCTCGCATCGATNGATCGCCTGCACCGTGGCGGTGCGTCCGGTTCCGATTCGCGCCATCTCACCAATCATGTCCCCGGGCGAGCGCAGCGCCAGCAGGAGGGCCGAGCCCTCCGCGTCCACGCGCACCACCTTTACCCGGCCGGTGGTCAGCAGAAGCAGGAAATCATCTGGATCGCCCTGACGCAGCAGCACCTGCCGCGACCGGAAATGGCACCGGGAACCGCATGACAACAACGCCTGCCAGAGACGGTCGCCGAGGATAGCCTGCATTCCCCGCCGGGCAGGCCGGACAGAATTGGTCATCCCACAGAAGTATCGCGGATCGGGCCCGCATTCGGCGCCGCCACCGAGAGGATGCGACTGAGGTGACCGACCAGCGGTCTTGTCCGATCAATCCTTTCTATCCGGTTCGCCCGATTCGCTCTCGGCCGCGATGCACCGATGCACCGATGCACCGTGCCGCGGATGGTCGAACTGCTGCCATCCGCGGCACGGCGCCCGGCTCCCCGTGCCATCGGCGCAGGGCCTCGTTCACCGGCCGGGCCGGGCCCCGGGTGGACGGGTTACTCGACTACTCGACGCCCTCGAAAATCCAGCCCCTGTCCTCCCTGAAGATAGGTGACAGGGCAACCAGCGGCGGGTAGATGAGCGCCGGGNGAAGTCCCAGGGNCAGTTCATTGTCCGGGACACCGATGGTGAAGGTACCCGACTGGGGACCATCAGCGATCTTCCATTCACGCGGCTCCGGGAGCACACGTACCCGCTCGAATGTGTCCGGGTCACCATCGAAGCTCACAAAAGCCCCGCCGGACGGCTTGCGGATCGTGTAGGTGTCGTCGTTGGCGCGCCGCACCTGCCACACCTGCCCGCCGCCGTTGCCGTCAGGCAGAAGGACGAGGTTGCCCCCGCCCACGTCGGTGAGGGTCTGCTGCCCGGCGATGCTGATCCGGTAGATGCCGTCGATCACACTTGCCACGCTTGGCTCCTCTTCCGTCAAAGGAACAACTGGTCACGGTTGCAACCAGCCGCGATTGAGAATGTTGCTGCCTGCACCAGAGTCAGAAGGAAGATCTTCTCTTTGATGACATGATGAGACCCTTTTTGGCGGTTCGATGAGCCAGGAAAGCTCTGCGATGGGGCACTGGACGAGCAGACCGTGGTGGCAGCGGACAGCCAGGACGCTAACACCATCATGCCCGCTGGCGTCGGCGTTTCGGATCAGCGGCGCACACTAAAAATGCAGATCAAGACCCGACTCGCGCCGTCCACGTATCCAACGATATCTTCGCACACCAAACCGCGCTTTGTGGCCGGACTTCGCCCTCCTTTTCCCCCCGACGTCCCACCAGCCGCGCCGAGCGGTGTCCCGCCGCGCCGCGGCGCGGCGGCGCACCGGTGGCGCGAGCCCCGCGAGCGCACCGAGGGCGAGGGCCGCCGTATGGCCGACCGCGTCGAGCTCCCCACGGCTCACCCCCTTCATCATCACGGGGAGTACGACGACGAAGGTCAGTGACGCCAGAGCGCGCAGCGACCGGCGGGAGGGCAGCACCACGAGCGCGGTCAGGGCGGTCGCCACGACATAGCTCGGCCCGACATCCAGGACGTGCAGAGCGGTCCGCGGCAACCCGCCGGTGACGACCCGCAGGTCCAGCACACCCTGGGAGATCAACGTCGCCCCGGCGTGCCCACCCAGCACGACGGCCAGCGCGGTGGCGCCTCCCGCCGTCGCCTCCAAGCCGCCCACGGCCAGGCCCGCGAACATGAGCCACGGCGCCAACGGCCCCTCGGGCAGCCACGGAATACTGCCCACAAGCACCCCGAGGGGATGGTGGCGCATCTGGTCGAAGGTTGTGCTCATGGCCCACTGCCAGCGGGTCGCCGTGGCCGGGTCGACGTACTGGAACACCCGCGCCGCGACGAGGGCGCCGAGCAAGGAGTCGGTCACCGGCAGCCGCCACACGACCGACCACGGGCGTCCCGACCACGGGCTGGCGGCGCCCTCGGCCCCGTGAACGTGCTCCGCGCCGGCGGGGCCGTCGTCACCTCTGGCGGTACCGTCGTCGCCTCCGGCGGGGGCCGGNGTGCGGACGGNCATGGGACTCCGGCCCCCGGTCCACCTCGGATGTTCTCCGCCGGCGCGGCCCATCCCCGCTGATCGCCCCGGCCTGGAATCGAGCACGCCACGGAACACTCCCGCCTGACGAGAAGCAGGGCCCATCTGAAGAATGTCTTCGCCCGGCGCTGTCATTCCCGGCACCGCGGCAGCCGACCAGATGTGCCACGGTCGCGCCGGGCGGATGGTCGCGCCGGGCGGATGGTCGCGCCGGGCGGATGGTCACGCCGGGCGGACGGGGCCGACAGTCACGCCGGGCGGATGGTCACGCCGGGCGGTACCGCCCACAGCAGGCTGTCTCGAAGCGCCGGACGCCACACGCCGAAGTCGTGGCCGCCGGGGCGCAGCCGCAGCACGACGTCGAAGCCCGGACGCTCCCCCAGGGCGCGGGCCATCGCCTCCGTGTCGCCCAACGCCTCATGATCGCCATGTCCGCAGTCCAGCCACACCCGCATCGGCGGGAATGGTGGGAGCGTCGCCGCGTACCGGGCCGGGGNGTTCGCCGCCNCGACCAGAGCGAGATCGGGCCGGTTCCCGAACAGGCCGACCATCCCGCCGTCGTGGGTCGGTTTCGACATCCCGGACATATCAATGATCGTCTCGACGAGGTCACGGTGGCGTAGCCCGAGGTTCAGCGCGCAGAACCCGCCGGCGGACATTCCGACGAAGATCCGGTCGGCTCGGTCCGCGATGGCGCGCAACCGCCGGTCGACCGTCGAGATCACGTCGTCGATCAGATAGGTCTCGATGTTCTCGCCGGGCCGGTCGACGCATTCGCTGTCGTCGAGCCAACCGTGACTCAGTCGCGGGGCGACGAGGATCGCGGGCCGGCCGACCCCGGCAAGCAGCGCGCCGACCTGCGCGGCCCGGCCCGCCCGGTACCAGTCGACCGGCACCCCCGGCGAGCCATGCAGAAGGTAGACGACGGGGAACCGGACGTGCGGTTCGGTGAAGTACTGGGGCGGGAGGTACACCAGTGCCTGCTTTGCCTCCTTCACACCGAACCCGCTGTGCGTGCCGGGGACCAACAGGTCGATAACCGATCCGTCCGGGTGCGGCGGCGCTGGCGCCACAGCCTCCCGCGCCGACCCCGTCGGCCAGGACTTCACCCCGATGACGTCGTCGACCCGCGGCAGGTAGCCGTAGTAGGCATTGACCAGATCCGCCGCCGTCACCAACGTGAGCAGCATGGCGAGGACGCCCATCCCGAACGCGGCGGGGCGTCCCACCCGGTTCCGATGCCCCGCCCGGCGCCGGTGGGCCAGCCACCCGCAGCCTGCCCAGCAGGCGAGCGACATTCCCGCCAGGGACAGCAGGAACCACTTCCCGATGACGACCAGGGACCCCAAATCCACGCTCCCCTGCGAGTGTGTCCACGGTGTAGACAATATGGACGACGTAGACAATATGGACGACGTAGACAATATGGACGACGTAGACTGAAGGTGATGGTCAGTCCGGCCCGGGGCCGGTCGAGGTGTCCTTTCTTCGGGCACGGTGATGGAGGCCGGCCGTCCCAGGCCGGGGCAGTCGGGACAACCGGGATAGTCGGGACAACCGGGATAGCCCGGACAGATGGTCGCGCCAGCAGGGCCAGACCAGGAAGGCCTCGGCTTCGAGCATCGCCAAGGCGATCCGTGGTAGCTCGGAACTGGCGGGGNAGCAGATATAACGGGGCTGCCAGGTGGGTTGAAATTTGGCGTTGAACCGGTACAAGCTATCGATTTGGAACCAGCGGGACAAGAATATTAACAGGGAACGCCAGCAGCGGATGACCGGCCCGGCGCCCAGGCGCTCGCCGCGTTCGAGCGCGGACCGGAAGAACGCAAAGTTCAGCGACAGCCGTTCGACGCCCAGCTCGCGGGCCTGGCGCAGGGCGCTGACGATGAGGAACTCGTTCAGCCCGTTGTCGGCGGTCCGGTCCCGCGTCATCGCGTCCAGCGACAGGCCGTTGGGGCCCCACGGCACGAAATGCAGCAGGGCGCGCAGCCGGGGCTCGGTGCCGGCCGCGTCGGCATGCGACGTGCCGTCCTCGATGCCGCTTGTCGTGTCGTTCGCCGGGTGGCCCGGAGCACCGTTCACCGGGTCGTCCGCGTCGTGGGGACCCGCGTCATGGGGACCCGCGTCATGGGAGAACGCCATCACGGCTACGCAGTCGCCGTCCGCGCCGCCGCCGAGGCGGCCGAGCGCCATCGAGAAGCCCCGTTCCGTCTGGGTACCCCGCCAGGCAGCGGCCTGTGCCTTCAGCCGGGCGATGTCGGCCGGCGCGAGATCGCCGACCCGCCGCGCGACCGCGGTGTAGCCGGCGCGTTCCACCCGGGCGACCGCCTGGCGAACGTTACGCATCGCCCGGCCCTCCAGCGTGAACGACGCCGTGTCGACGATGGCCTCGTCACCGAATTCCAGCGCGCACAGCCCGGCGCGGGTCCAGGCGAAGCCACCCGCCTCCGAGCAGCCGAGGACCGCCGGCGTCCACGCATGATCGGCCGCCTCACGCAGGAACTCCCTGATGGCCCCCGGCCAGGCCTCCCGGTCACCGAGCGGGTCTCCGCTGGCCAGCATCACGCCGGAGACCACCCGGTAGGCCACGCAGGCCTTGCCGGTCGGTGACCAGATCACCGACTTGTCCGACCGCAGCGCGAAGTATCCCAGCGAGTCGGCCTTGCCGTGCCGGGCCAGCAGGGCACGTATCCGTTCCTCGTCGGAGTCGGTCAGCCGGGGCCGGGGCTCGGGCGGTCGCAGCGCGAGGTAGCCGGTGGTCACTATGGTCAACAGGCCCATCGTCAGCAGCACGCGGGCGGCGAGGCCGGAGAACCGGTCGGAGGTGAACCGTAGCGGACCGGGGATCCCGACGAGTCCCTCGACGATCTGTTCGAACTGGGCGGACAGCGAATGCGGGCCGACGATCCGGTCCTGGCGCACATAAAGCAGCAGGAACCCGATCCCGATCGAGACGACAGTGAGCAGCAGGCCGACGCCGAGCGCCCGCCAACGCGTCGACGGGTCGCCCTTGGCCCGGAACTCCCNGTGGACCAGCAGCAGGGCGATGAGCAGCGCGGCCGATCCGGCCGCCTCCTCGTAGTCCAGACCCTTGGCAACGTGGAGCACGATGCTCACGCCGAGCAGGACCACCACGGCCCGCCAAGCCCGCCGCTTGCGGCGGCGCAGCCCCGGCGTCAGCAGCACGAGCAGCATGCCGACGACGACGGTGAACGCGGCGGCCTGCTGGGAGGCCGCGGGGGGCAGGAGCACCCGCAGGTCCTCCAGGCGGGAGCGCCACTCCGGGGTGACCGCGGAGATGACGTCCACCAGGCCGACAACCAGAGCCAGCAGCGCGGCGATCCGAGGCGCCCACGGCTGTTTCCAGGGGGGCAGCACGGGCATCCGGCCGCTCTTCCTGCCGGGACGGACGCCGGGTGATGTCGTCGACGGCGGGGCAGATGACGGCTGTGAGGCAGACGACGCCGGTGAGGCAGACGACGCCGGTGAGGCAGACGGGGCACGCGGTGCCTGGGGGGCAGGCTGTGCGGAAGGGACAGGAGGGACGGGAGAGGCCGCGGACCCCCGACCGACCGGACCAGACCGGGCGGACAGGCCCCGGCGGGCGCCGGGCCGCCCGGGTTCCGGCCGCACCGCCGGGCGTGGCCACCACCGGCGCCGGATGACGGCGCGCTCGTTCGCCTCGGGCGGCGCGTTTCCCCCCCGCCGCCCGTCGGCGGGGCGCCCGGCCGAGGTGCCCGATGCCCCGGTCCCGCTCGAGATTCTCATGATCCCTATCGTCTCCCGATGGGTCGCTTGCTATGGCGCTCAGGACCTGGAGACGATAAACCGCCCCGTCACGGACGTTCCTCGTGCCACCCGATCGTAGCCGGGCCGAGTCGCGGGGTGGTCACGCGCAGAAGGCGCCGAGTCGTGGACGAGGGCCAGGCGGGCGTCCCGGGCCGGCAGGGAAGGACGACCTGGACGATCTCCGCCCGAACGTCTAGACACACCCAGCAGACCAGCTCACATACGACATTTAGGCAGTTAACTCACTTATCTAGCTCACTTATTACTCCCATCCGGACGGAGGTGACCCTGTGAGGTCGATCCGCGGTCTACTCATCCTGCGCTGCCGCTGCGGCCATGCGCGTCATGACCACGAGCACTACCGGCCCGGCTCGGATTGCGGCCGATGCGGGTGGCCGGCTTGGACCCTGTGGAGGCGACGTTGACGCCCCTGAACCTAGGGTAAGACGGGCAGGACGCCAGTCAACCAGATCAGCCGCTTACACAGCGTCACCTCCTGCTGTCCGCCGGACACGATCAACACCAGGTCACACGTCATTGGCCCTTGTGGCCCTCGGCGCCGATCCGCGCACCGGCTCAGCTCATGATTTCCGGGCTTGGTCTCGGCCCGTCCTCCTCCCGATGTGAAACTTTCTGAGGATGCCGGCGACCGACAGCTCGGTGTCGAGATACCACGTGCCGACGATTACCCCTCCGATGAGGACGACACCGAAACCGATCAGCCACGACAGGATGGTGAACACGACCCCGATCCCGCCATAGCTGCGCTCGTTCGCCACGATGGAAGCCGAGAATGCCAGCCGGCTGACGACACCCAGACCAGTCAGGCCGATCGTCGTGAACAGGGCTGTCGGCCACGAGTCCCGCCAGCTCATCCGGCCGATGGTGAGTACCCGGACCCCGACCCACAAGAAGAGCGCCAGGATCACGGTGGCTACCAGGCCGTAGCAGACCTGACCAGCCACGGTGCCGGTGAGCAGCGCCCCGAGACTCGTGGTAGCGACGAGAAAGAAGATCAATCCGCAGAGCCAGCCGACCTGGGCCAGTAGGCCGCGTAGCCCGAATGGCTTCAGTCTGAAGACCCGCACATAAATGGACTGGACGGACGCGGCCAGACTCAGTCCGCCAATTATCAGCCAGAGCACTCCCAGTACTGTCCAGCCGGTGAGGACGGTTCCGCTCCGCGGGGTAAAGAGTCGTTCCACGGCCATCGCCGCATCATGGCTCAACCCCATGCGCGCGATGATTATGTCCGCCGCACCGCCCTGCCGCAGTGGCGACAGCGCCGCCAGCGTGATGACAAAAGGAAAGAAAATCATCAGGATCATCGCGGCGAGATTCATCGCCCTGTTAATCAGATCCGCCTCACGTAGTCTGGACGCCAGGTCTCCTACCGGGGACTGCCCCGCACGCCCCCGGGCTGTCCCGACGCGCGCACAGAGCGTCCTGATCGGCCGCCACGGCGCGCCGCTGCGGTGAGCGCCAGCGCCGCCGGACGGCCGCGACGCAGGATTGTTATTACTCGTACGCCAGCTCCGGGGCATGGCGTCCTCCCCACAGCACCGGGTTCATCGCCGGATCCGCCGAATGCCCTGTGTGCGGCGCTCGCCCTCCGGGGCGGGGACTCAGGCAGCCGCTTCAGTCGATGATGAGGGCGATGAAAATGATGCAGACGATTATGTTGATGAGCCAGCTGTGAGTGTTCATCCAGTCTCGGACGCGCGGTGCGGCGACTTCTGCCCGTCTATGGAACAGTAGTCGGGCAAGCAGCGGCAGTGCCGCCACCGTAACGGTCAGCCCGATGAACGGGAGTGCTGCCGCATAGGACGCGTTGTTCTGCTGCAGGTGTATTCCAACCGTCATCATAATCACGATGTCCGAGGGCATCAGCAGAATGACGAACAGTCCGACTTGGAACGCCTTCATCAGATCTGCCGCCATCAGCGTCGTCAGCCATTTCGGCGGCTCCACCGTTTCGCGCCGCACCCAGTTCTTCACGGCGGCGACTGCCAACAGGCCCACCAGTACGTACTGGATGATCTGGCCGGCCGAACCGTTACTCCTCGAACTTCCCAGGTCGACGGCGCTGTCCAGCAAGGCGGCGAGGCCCATCATGACGGCCACACCGGCCGCTGTCGCGGCCGCCACACCGGCCAGGAACCCCAGGGATACCCGCCCGGCTCGTGGCGTGGTAACGAAGATGATCGCCGACATGATCTGCGGTCCGATCATCATGGTGATTGCCAGCGGGAGAATCTGGAGACCGTCCATGGATGCTCCCCACCGCTTGACCATGCTGATTCACGCGAGACTCCTAGCCCTCTCGCGCTCGAACTCCTGGTCGTTGAGCAGTCCGCGGCGGTGCAGGTCTCCGAGCTTGGCCAGCTCGTCTGCAATAATGGTCGCGCGGGTCGCGGCGCGGATGTAGCCGCGGACCGCTTCCTCGCTCGCCGAGCCAACAGCCGGACCGGGTCCTCCCGGCCCCGCGCGCGTCGGGTGCGCCGATTACCACAGCCATTACCTACCGCCTGCTCGCCGCGTCAAACCCAGCATCACCCGAAACTCACCCTCTCGTCTCGGCCCGATGCCGCAGACGGTGGCCGGGGGCACTAGGTGAGCAGGGGCACTGACGGAAGACGGTCGGCTTGGGGTGTCCGGCCGGACTTGCGGGCCTTCGTCTTGGTACCGTCCCACTTCGCTTGAGTTGACCATGGTGTACCCACCAGTCGGCTAGGTCCAGCGTGGCGGCAGTCCGGAGCCGGTGCGCGGCTGGCCGCCCTACGACCTCTCCCACGACCCTCCCAACGTGCGATCAGCTGGACGATCGATGGTCATCGGCGGCCAAATGTCCACGCACGGCACTCACCCGTCCGGGGGATCCTGGAAGTGGCGTCAACGGCACGTGGTGTGCTGGCAGGAAGAAGGCCGGCGCGGGTTACGCGTACGGACGACGGCGCCAGTGCGCGACAGGGGGACCGCCGGATGACACATCATCGAAGTCCACGAAGCCAACCTGACGGCTACCTTAATATATCGCGGTCATCCACAAGAGCGGTGACACCGTGAAAGTGGTCTCCGTCATGAACTACAAGGGCGGAGTCGGAAAGACCACTCTGACGGCGAACATCGGCGCGGAGATCGCCCGCTGGGGAAAACGGGTTCTTCTGATCGATCTTGATCCGCAGGCGAGCCTCACCTTCTCCTTCTACCGGCCGGAGGACTGGCGGGCGCACCNCNCCNAGGGCCGGNCCATCAAACAGTGGTTCGAAGCCTGGCGGATGGACGGGCCGGTGCCGGGACTCGAGGTACTCGTCACCGCCCCCACGGTGGCGAACTCCCGCATCGCGCATAACGGTGGCCGGCTCGACCTGATCGCGTCCCACCTTGCCCTCGGCGACGTCGAGATGGATCTCGCCGCGCGGTTGGGTGGGGCACAGATCCACCGGTCGACACGCCACTACTTCGACGTCTATCTGCGTCTCGCGGCCGGGCTTGCCACCCTGCCCGGGCGGCTCTACGATCTGGCGCTCATCGACTGCCCGCCGAACTTCGGCGTCATCACGAGGTCCGCCGTGGCGGCCAGCGACCAGCTGCTCATCCCGGCCCGCCCGGACGAGCTGTCCACCCTCGGAATCGATCACCTGCAGTCCCGGCTGCGCCGGTTCACCTGGGAATTCAACCAGGTCGCTGATCTGCAGGCCGACCTCCGGCCGGCCGTGAAGAAACTGGAACCGATGATTCTGGGCGTCGTCTTCACGATGGTCCAGTACTACGGTGGTCAGCCCGTCTCGGCGCTGCGGCCCTACATAGCACAGACCAGAAGCCTCGGGCTGCCCGTCTTCGATGCGATGCTTCGGGAGAGCAACAAGCACTTCGCCGGCGCGGCCCGCGCCCAGCTCCCCGCCATTCTCACCGAGCAGCTCAGCCGGGAACTCGCCTGGGAACTGCAGAGCCTGGTCGAGGAGTTCCTCAAACGCATCCGGACGGCGAACCATGGCTCCTGACAGTCGGCCCGCCAGCCACCCGGGTCGGGATGCGGCCCGTCTCGGGGCTGTTCTCCTGCGCCAGGTGTCCGATCTGCTCGACACCCTGGACGTCCGGCAGCTTGACGATCTCGTGGCGGGTCGGGCGCGGCTCGCGGTCGTCCCCACGCCCACAGCAGCGCCCACGCCCACAGCAGCGCCCACGCCCACAGCAGCGCCCACGCCCACAGCAGCGCCCACGGCCACGGCCACGGCCACGGCAGCAGACCCGGGCGGTCGTGCCGCGGCGGACGGCTCCCGGCTCCCGGCGTCCGTGGACGTCGAGAAGCTGCACGCGACACTGGTCGCCGCCGCGAGCCGGGAGGAAGCCCGGGAGCACCTGGCTGCCCTGGGCCGGATTCCGGTCCCGCAGCTACGGGCCCTGGCGGGCGCCCTGGGTGTCGACGGTGTCGGCGGCAGGGATCCGAAAGCCACCGTGATCCGAAAGATCGTGGACGGGACCATCGGTTTCCGGCTCAGCTCCCGGGCGATGCTGGCCGGGGAATCCGAACTGTAGAGCCGCGTTCTCCGACCGTTCTCCGGCCGGTGGAGCCGTCGGCTGGCCCGCTCCCGCCGGTCATGCCGCACCGAGCAGGAGGCCGAATCCGGTCATCAACACGGCGACGGCGAGTACCAGCGAGGTCACGAGATTACGCATGGTGACTCGGCGGGGAGCGCCGTCGAGGTCCGGCTGCGCCTCGGGCTCGCGCGGTGGAATCCGCAGGGCGAGCACGATCGGGTGAAACGGCGAGACGCGGTTCGGCGGCCAGGCGACCGCCCGCAGATCGCGCCGTTTGAAGGGGGCGTGACTCGCGCATCCGGTGAGCCAGCCGTTGACCGGGGTCTCGCAGATGCCGTCGTCGGTCCGGTAGGCCCGGCAGAGCGTCGGCCAACGGAATCCCAACATCACGGTGATCACGAGCAGGGCCACCGGCAGCGCGATCCACGTGCCCCGCAGGGTGAGCCACAGCCCGGCGGCACCGAAGGCGAGATAGCAGGCGAGATGGACATGTTTGCGTTCCCGTCGGCTCCTCGTCCGTGAAGCGGCCCGGCGGGACCGGGTCGGTTGCCGGCGGCGGGCGGACGTCCGGCCCGATCCCGACGAAGATCTCCTGCGCGGCGCTGCCATGACCATCCTCCTGTCTGCCCAGGTGCACGGGTGGGATGCGCCGCGGCGTCACGACAGATGCGTGGCCGTCCGTGCATCTGCGCCGACGGNCACGCCCCGCCCCTCGGCTGGCGTCGCTCCGCGATGGTTCTAGCACAGCTTGATGCCTAATTTAGCGCTTATCCTTTGTTTGCCATCACTTGCCACCAAACGCCAATAATAGGCGTATGATGTGTCCGTATAGCAGTCATGTTTTCAGTCATGCTTCTTCGCGACAGATCTCGATCAAGGCTTTGGCGGATCCCGCCGGCCTGTCGATCAGTACGGTGAAGGCGCGGTCGAGATCGGGCAGCGGATACCGGGGATGATCAGACTGGCCGCGACGAGCCTCGGCCTGGTCCCCACCGGCCTCCTTGTCCGACGGGACACGCGCGGGCGTCCGGGCCGGCCCTGGACCTTCGGCCGCACTGACGCGCCGCCGTTGACACCTGGAGCCGCTCCAGGAAGCTCCTGCTCCTGGCCGGGTTACTCGTCCATGGCACGGAGCAGGCTCGCGGGCAGCGATCGATCCGGGCCGGCTCCCGTAGTCCATCGGGAGCCCCATCGGCCGAGTTCCATCAGGATCGGCGCGAGATCCCGGCCCGCCGACGTCAGTTCGTATTCCGAACGAGGTGGACGTGGCTGATAAAGCCTGCGTTGCAGGATGCCTCGATCGACGAGCCGGTCGAGGCGCCGAGTGAGGGTGTGATCGGAGATCTTCAGACGGGTTCGGAAGTCGTCGTAGCGCCGAGCGCCGCCGAACGCCTCTCGGATGATCAGCAGGGACCAGTGATCGCCGATCAGCCCGAGCGCGCGAGCGGCCGGGCAGTCGGACTCGTCGTGCTGGTCAAGCACCTGGCCAGTGTATCTGTTGACTTCCATTTCGGAAGCATCTAGGATCCCTTCCGAAATGGAAGTCGGTCTCGGGGGAGTGGAGGCGCGTATGTCGAGGTCCGCTCAGCCGAAGGAGTCTGCGGCATCACCACTGCTGCTGCCGGTCGTGTGCCTCGGCCAGTTCCTGGTCGTGTTCAGCCTGTCCAGCGTGAATGTCGCGCTGCCCAGCCTGGCAGCCGATCTTCAGATGAGCCGCGAGACCCAGCCCTACACGGTCACGGCCTACGGGATAGCCCTGGGCAGCCTGCTCCTGCTGGGTGGCAGGGCTGGCGATCTACTCGGCCGACGGCGACTGTTCCGGCTAGGCACGGGGGTCTTCGCGGTCGGCACCGTGGTGTGCACGCTCGCCAACGTGACCGGCGTGCTGCTCGCTGGGCGGGCCCTGGAGGGGCTCGGTGCGGCCATGCTCGCCCCGGCCGCGCTGGGGACGATCAACGCGATCTACCCGCAAGGGCCGAGCAGAAACAAGGCGCTCGGGGTGTTCGGTGCGGTGTCCAGCGCGGCGGCCGGGGTGGGCGTCTTGGCGGGCGGGGTCCTCACCGACGGGCCGGGATGGCGGTGGGCGTTCGCGATCAAAATTCCCTTCTGTCTACTCCTGCTCGCCGTGGTCGGAAGGATCATGCCGGAAACCCGTGACACCCGTTCTCACCACGGCTTCGACATCGCCGGCGCGCTCACCGCGACGGGGTCGATGTTCTCGCTGGTCGTGGCCATCACACAGGCGGAGCAGCGCGGTTTCACCAGCCCGGCGATCCTTGCTCTGTTCGGATCAGCCGCCGTTCTTCTGATCGCCTTCATCGTGATCGAGAGCCGCAGCGACGACCCGCTCATGCCGTTGGCCCTCTTCCGCCGGCGTGGTCTCAGCGTCGCCAACGGCGCGACCCTGCTCGTGTGGGCCAGCTTCGGGTCGGCTTTCCTCCTGGTGGCCCTGTATGTGCAGCAGGTACTCGGCTACAGCCCGATGAAGGCCGGGCTGACATTCGTGCCGATGGCAACCGCGGCCGCGCTCGCGGCCAACGTCGCNCAGGCGACAGCGAGTCGTTCCGCGCGCGGTCCCAAGCCCGCGCTGCTCGTCGGCCTTGTCCTCCTCACTGTCGGCGTGGCCCTCCTGTCCCGGGGCGACGCCGACACCAGGTACACGGCGGTGCTGCTGCCGGCGCTCGTGCTGTGCGGCGCCGGTCTCGCGACCTCCCTCACCGCGCTCAACGTGGCCGCCTTCAGCGGCTCCAACAGCGACGACTCCGGGGTTGAGGCAGGACTCCTGAGCACCTCCCAGGAGATCGGCGCGGCCCTCGGCGTCTCGATTCTCTCGACGGTGTCGGCCCGCGTCATCTCCGATCATCTCGCAGCTCATCCCGGAGATCCGACCGCGATGCTCAGCGGCACGGTCGATGCCTTTCAGGTGTCCTTCGTCGTCGCGGCGGGCATGGCTGCCGGCGCCTTCCTGCTTTCCCTGATCGCCCTCTCGACGCGGGTTGATATCCCCCCGGCCAGCGTGTCGGAAAACCCCCTCGCGGAACCAGCCTCGATAATGCCCTCAAGGTGACACGGTCGCCTTAGACGGGACTTCCGAAGATCGTCGCGCGGGTTCCGCCCGCCTTCTCATCGGATCGAACTCGGCCGCGGCCATGCGGCTGCTCCTGCCAGGCCTCCGCTCCCCTCGTCCCGCTCGCGGCCTCCTCCGCTGGGCCGTGCCGTTTCCTCCTCCCGCAGCACATCCGGCGTCAGTGGCGCTGGCCAGTGATTTCTTTCTGGCCAGCCCGTCAGTACCCGCGCTCCTCAATGAATCGCTCCTTGAGGAGCAGGTCCGCGNCCCCNTTNCCCNCCCCGTGGGACGGGGTTGTTGTCGTGTTCGGTGGGGTCAGGGGTGANCCCGGCCCGCCGGTAGTGCCCGCTGATATCTCCCTCCAGTCTGTCGCATAGGAGACAGCGGAGTCCTTGTTGCTAAATTGCTACGTATCGCCCAGAGTGGTGATGTCCAGTTGTTCAGGAAGAAAGGATTGGCTGATGGTAGTGCTTGACCAACGGCTGCTCGAGAGTTGTCGACGCTACGTCGACGACATGCCGCCGCGCTTCAACTACATGACTTCCCCCGAGCTGGCCAAAGCCCTGGAGTCCCATCCGGACGCATACTTCGTCCTTGACAACCGCACCCCCGAGGCGTATGCGGCGGGCCATATACCGGGTGCCGTGAACATGTGGTTCAAGGACGTGCTGTCCGACAGCAACCTCGCTCTTCTCCCTCGGGACAAGACAATCGTCATCGTATGCTGGGTGGGCCATACGGCCAGTCAGCTCGTCGCCCTGCTCGGTCTGCTGGGTTTCACCGTCGCAGGTCTTCAGTACGGCATGGGTGAAAGCCCGGTGCCCGATTCCCCCCGGGCCGGCTGGCGCGATCTGGGCCTGCCGCTGGAAAAGAAAATTGGCTAGCGAATCGCTCACCTGAGCTGACGCAACGCCTATCTGCCCTCACCACAGGTCAAGACTTCCAAGAACCCGCTTTGAATCTTGTCTTGACCGCGAACGGCGCTACACCATGGGATCGAATCCCGGTACTCGGCGTGCCGACCGGTCACAGCCCTCTTTGTCAGGCTGGAATACCGGACCGGAGTACTTCTAAAACAGACTCTAAGAGGGAGTCTTAATCAGCCATGCCCAACGAAACCGCAACAGAGATCATCGATCTGCTGTTTCAGTTCCGGCGGCTCTCCGATCCGACGGAGGTCTGCTCGGCCCAGCCCTGCGAGCTCTGCTTCGACATCCATCGCCCAAAGATCGAGTACTGGATCAACCAGAACGAGCCGATCCACTTCGTGATCCTCGCTTTCCCGGCCAAGTCACCCAACAGGCAGAAGGTCCTCGGCTCGCTGCCGGATCTCGCCGAGCGCATCGCGCTCGACTTTCTGCGCTCGATGTGTGAGCACATCGGCCATTTCTATGAGCCCGGAGCCAGGATCACGGTCTGCTCGGACGGGCACGTGTTCGGGGATCTGATCAGTGTCTCCGACGAGGCCATCTCGTCCTACCGCAGCGACCTGGAGGCGCTGCTGGTCGACATCAGAGCACACAATATCGATCTCTACTCACTGGACGACGCGTTCGGCGCCGGTGACTTCACCGAGCTGCGTAGGAAACTGGAGGAAAACTATGCCGCAACGGTGGCNGAACTGCGCCAACAGATCGCCACGAGCCCAGCCACGAAGACGCAGTTCAACGGCATCCACCGTTTCGTGTTCGAGGATCTGCTGGTGCTGCGCCCGGAGACCAGCCGCACTCAACTCCGGCTCGCCAGCAAGGATCTCGCCTACCAGATCGTCCGCCGCAGCAACGCCTGGAGCCGACTCGTCGCCGAGCAGTTCCCGTCCGCCGTCCGCCTGTCGATCCACCCCCAGCCCTGCCATTCCGAGAAAATCGGCATCCATATGATCAGAACCAGGGACAACTGGCTCACTCCCTGGCATGGCGTCGCCATGGACGACGGCAACAGTGTCACGCTGATAAAGCGCAGCACCGCCGAAAAGCTGAACGCGTCGGTGGTCTGGCGCAATGGACGACCGAGTCACTTCGTCGCTCCGCATCTCATGCGGACGGATTCGAGGGTGAAGGAGACCGTCTCGTGAGTGCCGGGGCACTGGTCGACGCCAGCTCGGCGCCGCGGCGTTCGCTGCATCCGTTCGGACTGTTGATCGAATCATCCAGTGACACGGATCTGACCGCCGTGCCACCCGAGGAGTTGACCCGGTTCGTCGCGGATTCGAAGCTGCTGGTGCTACGAGGTTTCCAATCTCCTTCGACCACCGATCTCGTCGCCTACTGCCGGCGAATGGGCGAGATCCTGACCTGGGACTTCGGGGAGGTGCTGGACCTGACGGTGCACGAGGACCCACAGAACTACCTGTTCACCACGGGTCCGGTGCCCTTCCACTGGGACGGCGCGTTCGCCCGGCTCACGCCACGCTTCATCGTGTTCCGCTGCCTACGCGCTCCCGACCCGGATAGCGGCGGGGAGACGACTTTCTGCGACACCGCCCGCATTATTTCCGCCGCGCCTGCGCACCTGCGTGACACCTGGGCCGGCGTCCGGATCGACTACCAGACCGAAAAGATCAAGCACTACGGCGGGCACATCGTGCAGGACCTCGTGGTGCCCCATGCCGTGACGGGTGTGCCGACTCTTCGTTTTGCCGAGGCGCTCGACCCAGCCGAATATCTCAATCCGCTGTTCCTCGACATCCACGGCGTCTCACGGAATGATCGCGAGGACTTTCTCGACGATCTGTCGGCCCGGCTCTACGACCCGTCCGTCAGCTACGCGCACGCATGGCGTTCCGGCGATGTCGTGATCGCGGACAACCATGCGCTGCTACACGGTCGACGGTCTTACTCACTGGCCTCCTCGCGGCGACTCCAACGCATTCATGTGATCTGAGCAAAGATTCGAGGAAATGGAGAAGACATGCGGGATCATTACGACGTTATTATCGCCGGCGGCGGGCCGGCGGGCTCTACACTGGCCGCGCTGCTCGCCCGCACGTCGGACCTGAAAGTAGCGATCTTCGAGAAGGATGAGTTCCCGCGCGAGCACATCGGCGAGTCGTTCGCGCACCCGTTGATCCCGGTGCTGGCAGAGAGCGGAGCGCTCGCGAAGGTGCTGGCCAGCAACTGCTGGGTAAAGAAATTTGGCGGTATCTACAGCTGGGCGCGGCAGGGTCCGAGCCGGGCGTTCTTCNACCACGCGAACTGGGCGGTGGACGGGGTACACCGATGGGCACTGCACGTCAACCGTTCAGAGTTCGACCAGATCCTGCTGGAACACGCCCGGGACCTCGGAGTCGACGTCACCACCGGGATGGCCGTCACCGACTTCGCCGCGGCCGCCAACGGCTGTCAGGTGACGCTCGCCGACGGCACCGCCGTGTCCGGCGCGTACTTCGTCGATGCCTCCGGTCGCCAGCAGAGCCTGGTCACCAAAAAGCCTCGCGAATGGTTGTCCGGCTACCGGAACATCGCGATCTGGCAGCACTACCTGGGCGGCCTGCCGGCCCAGGGGCTCGACGGCGACTGGAACATCTTCCGGGAGAAGAACCTCTCGCCGATCGGTTGCTTCGCGTTTCCCGACGGCTGGTGCTGGTACATCCCCGTCCCCAGGATCGTGAACGGGGAGCGGGTGCTCACGCNCTCGATCGGCATCGTGACGAGCCCGGAGGTGCTGAAGGAACCCGGGAAGGACTTCACGGACTCCGAGGTCTTTCTGCGCACCGTCCGCGGCGTGCCGCGGCTGGCCGACCTGGTGGCCGAGGTGACGCCGATCTCCGACCAGATGATGACGGTCACCAACTACTCCCGGGTCAATGAGCGCTTCGCCGACCTCGACCGGCACTGGATCCTGATCGGCGATGCCTCCTACTTCGTGGACCCCCTCTTCTCGTCCGGGGTCGCGTTCGCGGCCAACCAGGCGGCCTCGGCGGCGCTGCTGCTGCGCACCACGCTGCNCGCCGAACTCTCCCCGGGTCTGGTGAGAGATCTGTGGCAGGACTACGACCACGAGTGGCACGGAATGGCCGAGGTGTTCGCGCTCTCGATTGATCAGTGGTATCACATGATCGGCGCGGACAACCCGGGCAGCGCATACTGGCACCGGCGCAATTCGAGTCCGCATCTGGACATGCCCGATCGGTCCTTCGACGCGCTGCTCAACACGGCGTTCACCCCCGACCTGCTCCTGATCATGACGCGCGGCACCGGCCGAATGTCCGACCTGGCGATCGACGGTCCGTACCAGCAGGCTCGCGCGCACGTGATGCTGACGGAGCCGGAACCGGACGCCGTGCTGGTCGCCGCTCCCGGAGTCCGGATGCGGGCCGGCGTGGCGCTGGATGTCCCCGGCTTCAAAGCGGTGCTCCCACCGGCCGACCTCGAACTGGACACGCCCGCCGCGGTACGGGCCGCCGTCGCCGAGTACTGGACCGATCCGGTGGCGGCCGAGGCGAACGGCGGCCTCGGCGTGCCTTCTCCGACCGCCTCCCCAGTACCGTGCCACCGTTTCGAGTTCGATTCCGACGCACTCGTCGATTCCGGCTCAGGCGCGACGGGGTTTTCGGTGCGCGGGGTGGACAGTCACGACGGCGCACCGCAGCTGTGGGAGATACTCAGCCGCGGTCCGGTCGTCTACGGCGAGCTCGGCTCGCGGCTCGCCCCCGGTCAGCGGGTGCTGCTGCAGCGGCTGATAAAGGCCGGAATGGTCACCGTCAAGACCGCGGCGAGGCAGACCACGCCGGGGACTGAAGCCGCCGAGGTCACCCTCGCGGACTGACCGAAGCGGCGGCCGGCCAGCCGGGCGCGGGCCGGGCCGGTCGCTCACGCCGGCCCGGCCCGGGTCTCAGCCGGCGTGCGCGGGGACGACCTCGACGTTGGTAGTCGACTCCCGCCCGGCCCGGATGAGCACGACGATCACCACCGCCGCGAGCGCGATGAGGATGGCGCCCCACAGGAACGCCGTGGTGTAGCCCTCGATCTGCGCCTGGTCGAGAAGCGCCTTCCCNCCCCGCCCGTGATCGGCCAGGTAGTTGGTGACGGCCGTCGCGTAGACGGTGTTGAGCAACGCGGTTCCCAGCGCCCCGCCGATCTGCTGGGTCGTGTTGACCAGCGCGCTGGCCACCCCCGCGTCGTGCGGGGCGACCCCGATCAGCGCGAGGTTCGACAGGGGCACGAACGAGAAGCCCATGCCGATGCTGATCAGCAGCTCGGAGGGCAGGATGTGCACGACGTAGCTCGAATCCGTCCCAACCCCGAGGAGCAGCGCCATCCCGACCGCCGCGAGCGTCGTGCCGGTGCCGGCCAGCACCCGGGGTCCGACGCGCGGCAGGAACTGGCTGGCAAGCCCCGCGGAGACGATGATCCCGCCGCTGAACGGCAGGAACGCGAAGCCGGTCTTCAGGGCGCTGTAGCCGAGCGTCTGCTGGAAGTAGTACGTCAGGAACAGGAACATCGCGAACAGGCCGGCCCCGGTCAGCAGCGAGGCCAGGAACGAGCCGCCGCGGTTGCGCTCCCACGGCACCCGCAGCGGCAGCAGCGGCGCGCTGGTGCGGGACTCGACGACGACGAAGGCCACGAGCAGCACAGCCGCACCAACCAGCAGCCCGATGGTGCGGGCGTCGCCCCAGCCATCCTCGGCGGCCACGGTGAAGCCGTAGACCAGGGCCACCAGGCCCGCGGTCACCGTCACCGCGCCGGGCAGGTCGTAGCGGGCCTCGCCCTCCGCCCGGCTCTCGCGCACCACCGGCAGCGCGAGTACCGCGGTGATGATCGCGATCGGCACGTTCACCAGCAGGCACCACCGCCAGGAGGCGTACTCGGTGAGCAGGCCGCCGACGATGAGACCGATCGCGGCGCCACCGCCGGAGATCGCTCCGTACACGCCGAACGCCTTGGCCCGCTCGTGGCTTTCGGTGANGGCGACGGTGATCAGCGACAGCGCGGCCGGCGCGAGCAGGGCCGCGAACGCGCCCTGCAGCGCCCGCGCTGCGAACAGCAGCCCGGCGTTCGGGGCCAGGCCGCCCAGCGCCGAGGCCAGCGCGAAACCGAGGAGTCCCCAGCTGAAGGCCCGCTTGCGCCCCAGGTAGTCGGCGACGCGCCCGCCGAGCAGCAGCAGACCGCCGAAGGCCACGGTGTACGCGGNGATGATCCACTGCCGGTTCGCGGTGGAGATGTCGAGATCGGCCTGCGCGTGCGGGATCGCGATGTTCATGATCGCGGCGTCGAGGACGACCATGAGCTGCGCGACAGCGATGATCCAGAGCGCGAGCCAGCGCCGTGGATCGGGCGAGCCGTCAGCCGCGTCCACCGGACGGTCCTCCGCCTGGTGGTCGAGGGTTGTGGTCACAGGGAAGCTCCTAGCCGGTCGGACCTGAAACGGGGACGAACGAACGCCACGAGTTCGGGCGAGGCGACCCGGTGCGGTGGGGATGGTGCCGATGGGGATGGTGCCGATGGGGATGGTGCCGATGGGGATGGTGCCGATGGACGGCGCCCCCGGGACCGGGCGGTCCGTGGCGGCGTCGGTGACGCGGCAGTGGCAGGGACAGGGACAGTGGCAGTGGCAGTGGCAGTGGCAGGGACATCGAACAGGAGTTCGAGCAGAGAATAGCTCAGGCGTTCGAGTTGACCCCGGACGGGGGTGTTTCGGGCCGGAGTGTCGTTCCGGGCCGGCCAGCCAGCAACGGCATGAGCACGTCGTCCACCATATGATCGACGAACGCATCGTCGAGCGGCTCGCCGGTGACGAGCAGGCGACAGAAAATCATCGCCATGACGATCTCCATAATCACGTCGAAATCGGCCGACACAGAGATCTCCCCCCGTTGCGAGGCCCGAGCGAACATGCAACGGCCGATCTTCGCTTTGTTCTGCAGGATGTTGGCCTGCACGACCGCGGCCAGCCGCGGGGACTCGCTCGCGGCCCGGAGCACGCCGATGAGCAGCGCACCGTCGGGACCGGTAATCGTGTCGATCATGAGGTGCACCTCGGCGGCCAGGTCGTCCCGCAGGCACCCGGTGTCAGCCGGAACGCGGTCGCCGGGACCATGCCGGCGCAGGGCCTCCACGACCATCTCGTCCTTGCACGACCATCGGCGGTAGATCGTCGCCTTGCTGGCTCGGGCCCGGGCCGCGACGGCGACCATGCTCATCCGCTCATACCCGACCTCGACGAGCAGTTCCAGCGCGGCGTCCAGGATCGCCCGTTCCCGGGCGTCGTCCCGGGGCCGGCCACGCCCGGCGCCACTCGGCGGGGAAATCGGTTTTCGCCCTTCCGTCTCGGACGCTTCTCCGGAGTCGACGCGCATGGCCGCGACGCCGAGGAGAAGGCGTAATGAACATTACCTGGACCAGAGAAACAGTACCGTACTGTACTGAAAATACCAGCTCCCCACACCGTGTGGTGCTGGTCACATCCACTACCCGTCACCAACACCCGTACCCGCACCCGCACCGCGTCGGCCCCGGCCCCGGCCCCGGCCGCAGGCTCCGGCCGCAGGCTCCGGCTCCGGCCGTGATCCGGGTGTCCCGAACGGACAACGCCCGGGGCCGTCCGTCTGGAATGTCAGTGAACGCCAAGATCAAGGGATTCATCATGCGATCGGACGTTCGGAACGGTCAGAGCGGCAGGGCATGATGACTGGCGGAGGCGAGAGTNCCGNCCCCGCTGNCCCCTNCCCGGCCGANCCCCGTCCCGCCGATCCCCGTCCCGCGGACGGCCCTCCGGAAGGGAGATTGTCATCATCCGCTCCGCCCAGCACCGATTCCTCGCCGCTGCCGCCACCGGCGGCATGCTCGCACTCGGCCTGGGCCTGGCGGCGTGCTCCCGGCACGGCTCCACCCCTCGCCCCTCGTCGCCGACAGCGTCGGGCCCGGGTGGCCCGAACAGCACACTCGCGCAGGCCGGCACGCCCGAGGAGTCCGACGGCCTGTGGGTCCTGCGCGACGTGCCCTACGCGCCGGTCTCGCCGGCACAGCGGCTGGATCTCTACCGCCCCTCCCCGCCGGCCCCGACGGCGGGTGCCGAGGGGGCCCGGGTGGTCCCCGGGACGGTCCTGCCGGTGGTGCTCACGATCCACGGTGGCGCGTTCATGCTCGGCGACAAGCGGGACGACCTGCCGGTGGTCCGGGCACTCGTCCACGCCGGATACGCCGTCGCCAGCCTGAACTACCGGCTGTCCGGGGAGGCGAAGTTCCCGGCCGCGGTCCAGGACGTGAAGGCGTCCGTCCGCTGGCTGCGGGCCCACGCGGGCACCTATGGCCTGGACCCCTCCCGCATCGCCGCGACCGGCGCGTCGGCCGGGGCCTACCTCGCGGTGATGCTGGGCACGACGAGCGGCGTGGCGATGTTCGACGACCCGGATCTCGGCAACCCCGGGGTGTCCAGCGACGTCCAGGCCGTTGTCGACTTCTACGGCCCGGTGAACTTCGCCTCGATGGACGCCCAGCTGCGCACGAACGAGCGGTGCACCGTGGCCGACGCCCAGCACGACCGGCCCCACTCGCCGGAGTCGCGCTTCCTCGGCCGCACCGTGACAGCCGTGCCCCAGCTGGTACGGGTGGCGAGCCCCCTGAACTACCTGAGCCGCGGGCCGCTGCCGCCGTTCCTGATCGAGCACGGGGACGCGGACTGCACGGTCCCCCACCAGCAGTCGCTGGAACTCGCCCACGCGCTGCGCACCGCCGGAGCGCCGGCAGTGGACGTGACGATCGTGCCGGGCGCCGGCCACGGCGGTGCCTTCCCGACCCGGGAACGGATGGGCGTCGTTCTGGCGTTTCTGCACCGCACCATCGGCCGCTGACGGCCGGCACACCACCCGGCGCTCCATCGAGCAACCACCTCTGCGACCTCAGGCCGCGGGCCATCCGGCAGGGTCATGACCCGGCCGCAGGCCCCACCGGCTCACCCCGCGCGTCACGTCGCGGGGGTCACCTTCAGGCGGAACCATGGCGGTGGCGGGGGACACCACGGCGAGAGGGNGATGGCGATGTCGGACACCACGGCACAGCCGGACAGCGCGGCACAGCCGAACAGCGCGGCACAGCCGAACAGCGCGGGGTACGCGCGCCCCGCCGGGCCGGCGGACGCCCGCAACCCCGCCGGGCAGGCCGTCGAGGTGGCGGACGCGGAGTCCGCCGCCGGTGGGATCGTCGTCGGGGTCGACGGTTCACCCGCGTCCGTCGCCGCGATCCGGTGGGCCTGTGACGAGGCCGCCCGGCGCCTGGTCCCGGTGATCGCGGTACTGGTATGGGACGTCATGGGCGAACCGCGGCCGGTCTTCGAGACCGCGGCGAACGCCGACCGCGAGGGTCTGGCGCACGCCGCCACGCGGGTTCTGGACACCGCGCTGACCGCCGCCCGGGTCAGCGATCCGACAGTGCGGATCATCCGGCGGGTCGAGGAGGGCAGTCCCGTCCCGGAGCTGCTGCGGGCCGCGGTCGGCGCGCGGATGATCGTCGTCGGCGAGCGCGGTCACGGGGCCCTGCACCGGCTGGTGAGCGGCTCGGTGAGCCAGGGTGTGGTGCACTATGCCTCCCTGCCGGTCGTCGTGGTACGGCCGGTCGCCCCGGCCGCCGGCGTCGACGACCGGCCGGTGGTCGTCGGCGTGGACGGCTCGGCCCTCTCGCTCACGGCACTACGGTGGGCCGTCGAGGCGGCGATGCTCCGCAAGAGCGCCCTGCACGTCGTGCATGCCTGGCACCTGGACATCCCGATCTACCCGGGGAGCTACGCCGATATCGGATCGGTGCTGGCGGAGCAGGCCCAGCAGACCCTCGACCAGGCCGTCTCCACGATCGTCACCGAGCACGCCGGCGGGCTACCCATCCCCGTTATGAAGGAGACCGTCGCCGATGGCCCCGCCCATGCGCTGCTGCGGGCCTCGGCTGACGCGCAGCTGCTCGTGGTCGGCAGCCGCGGGCACGGCGGCTTCGCCGAACTGCTTCTCGGTTCGGTGAGCCACCAGTGCGTCCTGCACGCGCACTGCCCGGTGGCCGTGGTCAGGTAGCGGCGCGGCCCGTGGTCGGGGAACCGGCACGGTTCGTCCGGCGAGATCGATCAGCCGACGCCAGCCGGCGTTGGGATGCGGGGGCGCAGCGTGCTCAGCAGGCCGAGGACCCGGTCGGCCAGGTCCTGCTCTCCCCCGCCGGCCGATCCAGCTGATCCGGCGGTGTCCCACGAGCCGAGCAGGAAGGACGGAGTCAGGCGGACGTAGAGCTGGATCGCGGTAACCCCGGGCTGCACATATGCGGCGATCTGGTCGCGGCACTGCTCGGGCGTGCCGTGGATGAACAGGGCGTCAATGACCTCATCGGGTAGTGCCCGGGCGGCACCACGCTGGTCCCCGGCGGTCCAGCGCTCGTGGGACTCGGCGAGCCGTTCGCCGTTGCCGAGCCATTCGTGGAAGGCATGGTAGGGGGTCTGGTTGAGGATCCAGGTGAGGAACGGCCGGCTGTCGCGGCGGGCGACGTCCGGATCGGCGTTCGGGCTCACGAAGACCTTCACCACCAGCTCCTTGCCCGCTGGCTGCGGTCCGACGACGGCGCGGACCTTGATCAGATCTTCGGGGGACAACAGATTGGTGACGGCACCATCCCCCTCGGTGAAGCCGAGCTTGAGCATGCCGGGCCGCAGCGCTCCCAGGATGACCTTCGGCGTCTCGATCGGAGGATTCGGTATGGCGAAGCCGCGGATCGCGAACGTGTCGAAGGCGCCGGAGACCACCTCGCCGCGCAGCGCCCGGGTGAGGAAACGAAGCGTGTCCCGGGTCCGGCGGAAGGGCTCGTCGAACGGGATGCCGTTGAGGTCGGTCACGTGGGCGGGCACCGACGAACCGATGCCAAGGACAAGCCCGCCGAACGTCAGATCGGCCAGGGTCGCCGCGGTCTGGGCGAGCACCGCCGGGCCGCGGGTGTGGACGGGCACGATCGCGCTCGCCAGGCGCACCCGGGGATCCCAGGCGGCGGCGACCGCGAGCGGGGTGAACGCGTCGATGCCGCCGCCTTCGGCCGTCCACACGTCGCTGTAGCCAGCGTCAGCGAGTCCCGTGACGATGCGTCGATGGTCCCGCAGCGGGATGCCGGGCAGAGGAAGGGTGACACCGAAGCGCGGAGTGGTCACGGGAGTACCTCACGGGTGGTCGACGGTGTTCGGTCAGATGGTCGTCGCGGAGACGGAGGACGAAGGACGAAGGACGAAGGACGAAGGACGAAGGACGGAGACGGAGGACGAAGGACGGAGACGGAAGGGCGGGAGTTCCCGCGCCCGTAAGCTCAGGCCGGGGGGCGCCGGCCCCAGGCCGCGATGATGCTGGGCCCGAGGTCGAGGAAGTCGGGATCGGCGAGCAGGGCCAGGGCCGAGTCGAGATCGGCGCGGGTGAGCAGGCCGCTGGCGACAAGGTAGTCGGCGGACTGGCTGAACGTCGCACGCCACAGGCGCCCGATCTCGTTGGAGCCGCCAACCGGGTAGTACGTGGCGTGCAGACCGGCGTCGACCAGGCCCGCTCGGGTCAGCGGCGCCGGCAGCGTTCGCCCCCACCACAGGTCCGACCCGATCGACGACGCCATTGCCTGGCCGATCGCCTCGAAGGCGTGCCGGAATTCGTCGTGCGGTGACGAGTCAACCGGGGACAGCACGAGATCCTCAGTGACCAGCCAGCCGCCCGGGGCCAGCCAGGAGACTAGCCGCCGCAGCACCTCCTCACGTTCGGGGATGTGCATGAGGACGGTGCGGGCATGGATGAGGTCGAAGGAGCCCGGCTCGAAGTCGTGGGTGCGCACGTCCGCTTGGACGATCCGCAGGTTCGACCGGCCGGTGTCGTCGAGGAAACTCGTGCTCACGTCGACCGCGGTCACCTCCCCGCCGGGGAACCGGTCGGCCAGCCAGTAGGCGACCGAACCCGCACCGGCACCGATTTCCAGGAACCGCCCTCCGTCTGCGATTCCCCGCGCCTCGAGAACGGCGTGCGTGGCCGGGTCCACCTGTGATTCCAGCAGTTGCAGCCGACCGAGTTCCGTGGAGATGTCGTGGCTGAGGATGCCCTGGACGTATCCGACCGACGTGTCGGGCTCGGAACGCTGTGCAGCGATCACGTCTCGCGCCGGCGCCAAAGCCGCATCGAATTCCGTTGTACTGGTCATCGTCTCCCCTGGGCATGGTTCTGGGCCGGCTCCGGGCGGTCGCAGCCAAGTCCCAGACCGGTTGCGGACCAGCTCCGGTCCGGCACGGCGGTACCGATGTCTGTGCGGTTTCCACCGTCGTACCTGGTTTCCACCGTCGTACCTGGTTTCCACCGTCGTACCTGGTTTCCACCGTCGCGGCTTCCACTGCCGCGAACAGTTTCCGCGTCCCGGCCCGCGACCCATTCCAGTCGGCTCGCGGCGGCGGGTCCAGAGGCATCACGGTGCTGTTACCAGTACTAACAGGATGTCGACTATGGACGCAGAAAGCTACCTTGACCCCACACGAACACGATGCCTAATTTCAAAACTCATGGCACGGAACTCGGCGCTTGGCGCGAGCCCGTGATGCACGATGGCGGACCGTCAGTACGTCGGATCGGTTGACATACCTCGGCTGGGGAGAAGCAGATGACGCAGACCGTCACGGCACAGGCGGCCCGACTCGGCGGATACGACGACGCCAGCCGGCTTCGGCAGGCTCAGGACACCGACTGGGTGCTCGGGTTCGCCGATCCGACCGCCCGGTCCGTCGCCGATCTCGGCTGCGGCATCGGTTCCCTGCTCGCCGCGGCGCTCGACCGCCTGCCCGACGCCGTCGACGCCCTGGGCCTGGATCGTGAGGAGTCCCGGCTCGCCGAGGCTCGACGCAAGCTCGCCCCCTACGCGACCCGGGTACGGTTCCGCTTCGTCCAGGCCGATCTGCGCCGGCCCCCGCAGCTGGCCGACGATGCGGGTTCCACGGCGTTCGACCTGGTCACCCTCACCGCGGTCCTGCACTGGATCCACCCTGACGAGGAGCAGCTGGTGCGGTGGATCTCCATGCGACTGCGACCCGGCGGCGCCTTCCTGCTCACCACCCACCATCCCGAGCACGACGAGTACGGGTTCGGTGGCAGCGACGACCTCGCCCGGCAGGCCCTGGTCCGCCTGGGCCATGCGGCCGAGGACGTACCCAGGCTGCTGGCGGCGGCCGGGATCATTCCGATCGCCGTACGCACCCTGTCCGTGGACGACACCGCGACCCTGCTCGACGCGTACTTCGACATCGACGGCGTCGACGAACGCCCGGCACTCGTGCGGGCCGCGAGCGGCGAAGAGTACCAGCGGTTCCACGCGGCGACCTTTGGCACCTACTACAGCCGGCTCGTCGGTGCGGATCGCCAGGAGGACTATTTTCGGGCGATCGGGGAGGTCGCGCAGCACCGCCTCGACACCGACGGGCACATTACCCAGATGCCGGTACGGCTGTGGCGCTGTCGGCCACGGGCGTCCCGGCCTGCGGAGACGGCCCGGCCTGCGGAGACGGCCCGGCAGCCGATAGGGGGGTAGGCGGTGCGGGGAGCCGGGGCACCGCGGCGAGCAGCCGTACGGTGTAGGGGTGCCGGGGGGCGGTGAAGACCGTCTCCACCTCCCCGGACTCGACGATCCGCCCGTCGTACATCACCAGGACCCGGTCGCTGAGGTGCCGCACGACGCCGAGGTCGTGNGAGACGAAGACCATGGCCAGACGGTGGGTCCGGCGCAGGTCGACAAGCAGGTCCAAGACCTGGGCCTGGATGGACACGTCGAGCGCGGATACCGGTTCGTCGCAGATCAGCACCTGCGGTTCCACGGACAGCGCCCGGGCGATGGCCACCCGCTGCCGCTGGCCGCCGGACAGCTCGACCGGTCTGCGCCGTAGTTCCCGCGCGGAGAGCCCCACCTGTTCCAGCCGTCGGACGGCGGCGTCGCGGCGCTCGGTCCGCGCGACCCCACCCACCCGCAGCGCCTGCGTCAGGATCCGGCCCACCGTCAGTCGTGGGTCGAAGGAACCCAGCGGGTCCTGGAAGATCGCCTGGATCTGCCGACGGCGTGGTCGGCGCTCACGCTCCGACACCGAGCTGCCCCGGCCGCCCCCAGGATCCGACGGACCGACCCAGGGAACGCCGCCGAGCAGCACCTCACCCGCGTCGGGTTCGGTCAGACCCAGCATGATCCGGGCGAGCGTCGTCTTCCCCGAACCGGACTCGCCGACGAGCCCGAGGGTCTCCCCGCGGCGCAGCGCGAAGGAGACGTCCCGGACCACCTCGCGTCGCTCTCCGTCCGTCGTCCGGAACGCCTTGCGCAGTCCCGTCGCCCGCAGAAGGATCTCGGCGCCGGTCGAGCCGCCCGCGTCGAGCCCGGCAGACGCGAGCCCGGCTTCGNCGACGGGTCCGGCCAGCCGGCTGCCCCTGGTCCGTGCGGAGGGCACGGCGGCAAGCAGCTCGCGGGTATAGGCGTGCGTGGGATCGCCCAGCACCCGCTCGGTCGGGCCACTTTCCAGGATCACTCCGTCGCGCAGCACGGCGACCCGATCGGCGAGCCGGGCAACGACCGCCAGGTCATGGCTGATGAGCAGCAGTCCCATCCCGCTCGCACGCAGACCGGCGAGCAGATCGAGGATCCGGGCCTGGACCGAGACGTCGAGAGCGGTGGTCGGCTCGTCGGCGATGAGCAGGTCCGGGGTGCCGGCCAGCGCCGCGGCGATCAGCACCCGCTGGCGCAACCCGCCGGAGAGCTGGTGCGGGTACTGCCGGGCACGGACCTGTGGATCAGGAATGCCGGCCCGCGCCAGCAGCGTCACGACGCGGGGGCCACGTTCGGCTCGCGCGACCGGGCCATGCGCCCGCAGCGCCTCGTCGNCCTCCTGCTCGACCCGCCGCAGCGGATCGAGGGAGCCGAGGGCGTCCTGGAGCACCAGGCCGATCCGGCGGCCACGCAGGGCGCGCCATTCCCGGTCCCGCAGCCCGATGAGGTCGGTCCCGCCCAGGCGCAGCCGCCGGGCCTGGACCGTCGCGCCCGCTCCGGCGAGTCCGACGAGGGCGCGGGCGGTCACGCTCTTACCCGATCCGGACTCGCCCACGAGGGCCACACACTCCCCCGCGCCGACATCGAAGGAGATTCCCCGCACCGCCTCGACGGCCCGAGCGCCCCGGCCGAAGGAGACCCGCAGCCCGTCGACGGTCAGCAGGGTCGCGGACGGCTCCTTCGCCCCCCGCCCGCTCGGAGGTATCGAACCAGGGGGCTCCGACCCCAGCGGTGCCAGGTTCGGCGATGCCACGTTTGGCAGTGCCAGGTTCGGCGGTGCCAGGTTCGGCGGTGCCGGCGGTGAGACCTGCGGCTGGTCGTTCACGGAGTCCGTCCCTCCACCCGCAGGCGGGCATGGCGGCCGAGCACGGTCACGGCGACGACCGTGGCGGCGATCGCCGCCCCGGGGAACACCACGACCCACCAGGCGGTGTCGATGACGCCCCGGCCGTCGGCGAGCATCGCCCCCCACTCGGGGGCCGGCGGCTTCGTACCGAGGCCTAGGAAACTCAACGCCGAACCGGAGATGATCGCCGTCCCGATGCCGACGGTGGCCAGCACGAGCAGCGGTCCGAGCGTGTTCGGCACGATGTGGCGCAGCATGATCACCGACCGGGGCAGGCCGAGCGCCACCCCGGCGTCGACGAACCCGGCATGGCGGACGACGAGGGCACGCGACCGCACAACCCGCGCGTAGCTGGGGACCGCCGCGATGCCGATGGCCACCGCCGCGTTCACCGATCCTGGACCGACGATGGTGATGACCAGCAGCGCGAGCAGCAGTTCGGGGAAGGCAAGCAGCAGGTCCACGAGCCGCATGAGCAGCCCGTCGGCGAACCGGCCGCCGAGGGCCGCCGCGAGGCCGACCGTCGCCCCGATCCCCGCGCCGAGCGCGGTCGCTCCGGCACCGAGCAGTAGCGAATGCCGGGCGCCGGTGACCACCCGCGCGAAGACGTCCCGGCCCAGCTGGTCGGTGCCGAACCAGTGTGCCCAGCTCGGTCCGCGCAGCGCCTCGCCGAGGTTCGTCCCGTCCGCGGGATGGCGGCTGAGCAGCCCCGGCCAGGCGGTCGCGACAAGAAGCAGGACTATCAGCAGGCCGGCCGCGATCAAACCGGGACGCGGCCGGCCACCGCCGGTGCCGGCCAGGGCACCGGCGGCGGGCGGCTCGGTCCCGGGGCGGGTTTCCCCGACCGCGGTCACCGGGACACCGCCAGATCAACCGCCGTGGCCCTCCCGGCACCGGATCCGTCGTCGCGCAGTCGCGGGTCGATGAGCAGGTAGAGCAGGTCGACTACGCTGTTCACGACGACGAAGACCGCCGCGGACAGCAGCACCACCGCGGTGACCACCGGGATGTCCTTGGCCGAGATCGCCACGAGGGTCACCCGACCGATCCCCGGCCGGGCGAACACCGCCTCGGTGACGACGGCGCCGCCGAGCAGGCTGCCCACCGCCCAGCCGAGCAGGGTGACGAGCGGGAGCGCGGCATGGCGCAGGGCATGGCGGGTCAGCACACCCACCGCGCCGATGCCGCGGGCGCGAACCGAGACGACGAACGGAGCCTCCAGCGCGGCGTCAAGGCCCTCCCGCAGCACCTGGGCAAGGACCCCGGCGATCGGCAGGGCCAGCGCGGACGCCGGGAGGACCAGTCCGGACGGGCCAGTGGCGCCGGCGCTGGGAAACCAGCCGAGATGCGCGGAGAAGAGGGTGATGAGCAGGATGCCGATCCAGAACGTCGGGCTCGACACGACGAGCAGCTCGGCGCTGGTCGCCAGCATCCGGCCGAGCCGGTGGGTGGTGCCGCCCCGGCCGGCGGTCGACACCGCGAGTCCGACCGCCAGCAGCGCGGCGAGTGCGGACGCCGTGAGCGCCAGCTGCACCGTCGGCCACACCTGACCGGACAACACCTCCACGACCGGCCGCTGCAGCTGGTAGGAGGTGCCGAGATGGCCGGTCACCAGGCGGCGCAGCCAGGTGCCGTACTGGACGACGAGCGGCGACTGGAATCCGTACGTCTCGTTGATCTGCTCCCGAAGCTGCGGCGAGATCCCGAACGTAGGCCCGATCAAAGTGTCGACAGGATCACCCGGTACGACGTGCAGCGTCACGAAGGCCAACGTCGCCGCGCCCCATAGGACCCCGGCGCCCACGACCAGCCGGCGCAGCAGGAACCTCGCCACAGCCCGCACTAGATCAGCCCACCCAGCTGTCGTAGAACAGCGGGAAGGCGTCCGCGTCGAAGGTGATGTCGTGGACCTTCGACGCCGTGCCGACGGTCCGGGTGAACACGTAGATCGGCAGGGTGTACGCGTGGTCGATCACATATTTCTGCACCTGCCCGTAGGCCTTCTTGCGGGCGGCGAGATCCGTCGTGCCGGCGCCGGTCGCGAGCCAGTCGTCGACCTCCGGCACCGCGATCCCGGAACTGTTCGCCCCGCCCTGGGTGAACGCCAGATTCGAGGCGAACAGTGTACGGAGCAGGTCGGGGTCGGACTTGCCCCAGCTGTAGGCGATCAGGTCGTAGCCGCCGGCGTTGCGCTGGGTGGTGTAGGCGCCCGAGTCCATCGAGTAGAGCTTGGTGGCGATGCCGACCTTCTTCAGGTCGGCCTGTACCGCCTGGCTGACGATGTCGCGCTGCTCGCGGTTGAAGGCGCCGACGTAGGGCCAGTCGAGGACGAGACGCGCGCCGTTCTTCGTGCGGTAGCCGTCGGCGTCGCGGCCGGTGTAGCCGGCCTCGTCGAGTAGCTTGTTCGCCGCGGTGACGTCATGGGGGAAGGCCTTCTCGAGGCTGCGATCGTAGGCGATGTTCTTTGGCGTCAGCGTGCTCCACGCGCGGGCGTACTGGCCGGCGTAGACCGTCTTCACGATCGTGTCGACGTCGACGGCGCGCTGGACGNCCTTACGGACCCGCTCGTCGGAGAACGGCGCACGCCTGGTGTTGAAGTAGATCGAGTAGTTGGCGTTCTGCGGAATCACCTTGAGTAGCCGCAGGGAGGTATCGCCCTCGATCGCGGCGACGTTCTGCGCCGGCACGCCGTCGGCGGCGTCGATCTCCCCACTGCGCAGCGCGCTCACCCTCGTCGCGTCCTCGGGCAGGAAGCGGATGGCCAGCTTGTCGAGGTAGGCGGCGCCGGTGTGCTTCGCGCCGCCGGGGGCCGAGGTGTAGCCGTCGTTGCGGGTGAACTCGGCGACCGATCCCTTCACATAACGGGTGAAGCGAAACGGCCCGGTACCCACCGAGTTCGGCCCGCCCGAGCAGAGGGTGTCCGGCGCGTCGGCGATCTTCTTCGACGACTCGATGCCGAGGTAGGTCGTGGCGGCCGCGGCGAGGAATGCCGCGTACGGCTTGGAGAAGGTGACCTTGGCCGTGTGCGGGTCGACGACCTCGGTGCCGACGTAGGGGCCGAGCAGCGCCACCGCGTACTGCGACTTCGTTGACTTCGCCGCGATGTGGTCGANGTTCGCCTTCACCGCCGCCGCGTCGAACGGTGTGCCGTCGTGGAACGTCACGCCGTCCTTGAGCTTGAAGGTGAACGTCTTCGCGTCGGCGGAGACCGTCCACGACGTGGCCAGCCACGGGCCGACCCCGCCGCCCGGCTGCTGCGTCACGAGCGAGTCGAACACACCCCGCTGGATGACGGCGGTGACGTCGGCCGGGCTGACGTGCGGGTCGAGGCAGTCGCCCTCGGTGGCCACCGCGAAGGTGAGCGTGCCGCCCCGGTGCGGTGTTCCGCCCGCCCCGTTCGCGCTGGTGGAGCCGGCGGGTGCCGGATCGGACGCGCAGGCGCCGAGCATGGCGGCGGCGGCCGCGACGGCCGCGACGCGGACGGCGGGGTGGAATCGGGGACGTGGGCGTTTCATGGATGCTCCAGATAGGGCGGACGCGACGATGGCCTCACCGGGTCATGCGGCCCGGCGGCCGAGGGGCACGGGGAGCCGCAGCCGGCGGCCCGGGCGCGTGCCGTACGAGCACGGACCAGCACGAACGGGGAGGTAGTCGCCGATGGTGCTACTGCCGTACCAGCCCAGACAGGCAGCGGTTCATCCTGTTATCGCGGCTCATAGACATCGCCGCAAGCCCGTGCGCGTCGCCCCGCGGCCCGCCCCGCCCGAACCGACCCCGCCCGAACCGACCCCGGCCGAAAGGCACCCTCAGGTAACCTGAGCGGGGTCAAACGGTCGTAGCGACGCCCCGATACCCGAGATGGCGTGGACCGATGCCCGCGACATGCGGGCCCCAGGTCATGGCGGTCGACTACGCCCTGGCGGGCTGGCCGCCCGGCACATCCCCGGCCATCCGGCGGACTAAAGTCCCCGCCGAGGAGATCTGCACCGACCCCCGATCCCGGCGGCGGACCATGCCGAAAGGCCAACTCACCCGCGCACCAGGGAAGATCACAGATATCTGATCATGCTATGAAAGATCACACCACCAGCGCTGGTGGATCCAGGTAGACCGCAGGAAGGAAGGGCCGACACGGTCGGCACAGCCAGCGCAGCTGTCACACATACACAGGCACGCCACGACGTCATCGGGCGAGATACGCCCGCGGGAACGCCACGACCTCCGCCAACGCCTCCCTCGCAGCCCCCGAACTAGGCACCGCGATGTGCCAGCAGTGCCCGGTGCCCGCCCACGCGCGGTACGTGACACGGCCCCCGGCGGCGGAAGCCCCGCGTCCCGTGCGGCCAGCAGGGCCGCCGCCGTGCAGATGCAGCACCATCGCGCGCCGGCCGCCGGCCGCCGGCCGCCGGTGGCGGGCCGGGCCGCCGGTCGCGGTCAGGCCGAGAGCCGCTGCCGCGCGGCGGGGTCCGGGCGCCCCGCCGCGCCCGGCGTCTCGGCCGCCAGCCGGGTGAGCAGCTCCCGGTCCGCGGGCGTCGCGGGCGTCTGGAGCCAGATGGTGGACTCCGGATCATCACCCGGTCGCAGCACCGACAGCATCAGCGAAATGTCGCCGAGCGGCGTGGCCGCGCTGACCGTGCGGCCCGTGAACACGCGCACGGACCGGCACTGCCACCAGGCACGCAGCTCGGGGCGCGCCTGTTCGAGCAGCTCCAGCACGGCACGGCCGCGCTGGTCGTCGGGATGATGACCGATCTGGGCGCGGAACTGGGCGAGCAGGTCCTTGGCCACGTCCTCGGACCCGCCCATCCCGTCCCGGGTCCGGGGCTGCGCCACCAGCAGCCACAGCAGGTTGCGCTGGGGCTCGGGCACGTCGGCGGGATCCCCCCACAGGACGGTGTAGGCGTCGTTCCAGGCGGTGACGTCGAAGCGCCGGTCGAGCAGCAACGCCGGACAGTTCGGCCAGTTGTCCAGCACCGAACGCAGCGCCTTGACGAGGGTGTGGTGGCGGTCCGCTGGCGGCGTGTGCAGGCCGGCGAGCGCCAGGGCGTGGCGACGACCGTCGTCGTCGAGCCGCAGGGCCCGGGCGACGGCCTCGAGGACCTGCCGGGACGCGGCGACCCGGCCTTGTTCCAGCCAGGTGTACCAGGCGAGGCCGAGGCCGGAGAGCGCGGCGACCTCCTCCCGGCGCAGCCCCGGGGTGCGGCGGCGAGGTGTGGCGGGCAACCCGACGTCCTCGGGTCGCAGGCGCTCACGGTGGGCACGAAGAAAGAATCCAAGCTCACGCTGGCGGGCGTCGTCGCTCATCGGTTCCAGTCGGATCGGGCGGCCTGGTCGACACCGCCGATCCGGCACATCCGGCACATCCGGCACATCCGGCGGGCGGGACAGCATCGACACAGGGACACGCGGTCAGCAGGACTGCTACTACCCTCAGTCGCCAACAACGCCTAACAGCAGTCACCCATGTGATGGCTGAAATCCAGCCACCGCCGCCGGATCAGCGCAGGCCGAAACGGCCGAGCGGACCGTCCAACGCAAGAGGACACAGCCCCATGGTGGCATCGCCCGGCAGCCATGTCCGGCGCTTACCCGGAGAGATCGCGCCATTTACATGATCGAATAACGTCAGCACGAATTTCGACACCCGAAGCAACCTATCAATAACCACAAGTAATAGATCTGTGATGATCAGCCGGAATCCGGATCATCGAAAACACCGACTCGCGGAACGTGTTCATCCCGCCATGGCGCCCGCGGCCACCCCGATCATTCGATCATCCGGTCCGGCGCCGATCCGCGGCCGGACCCACGCCCACGGCCCGTCCAGCCGGCATGCGGACCGTCCAGCAGTCCGTGCCGATAGGCGTAGAGGCCGGCGCGTAGCCGGTCCGGCTGGCCGATCTTGCGCATCGCACCGGTGAGGTACCGCTTGACCGTTGCCTCGGCCAGGGCGAGCTCGCAAGCGATCTCCGCGTTCGACAGACCGCGGGCGAGTTGGCCGAGCACCGCGCGTTCCCGGGAGGTCAGCCCGAGGGCCTGCGGTGGCAGCTCGGCCTGGACCGGCGGCCCCGGCACCCCCGTCGGCGGCGGCGCGGGCAGGAAGACCACGCCGCCGAGCGCGGCGATGGTGACCGCGTGGGCGAGGTCGGCAGGCGGGGCGTCCGGCAGCACCGCCCCCGACGCCCCGGTGGTGAGGATCTGGGTCAGTTCGGCGCAGGTGGCCAGCGGCCGCAACAGCAGAACGCGCGTGGTGGGGATCCGGTCGCCCTCCACGCGCAGCCGGCGCACCGCCGCGAGGTCGGTCGCGAGATCCCCCGCGAGCCCGAGCAGCAGGACCCGGGGACGCGAGCGGCGGATCTGCGGCAGCGCGGCATCCAGCCGATGGCCGCGGCCGACGACGTCGAGCCGGCAGATCGTCGAGAGCAGCAGGTGCAGCCCCGCCCCGGTCACCGGATGGGCGTGCAGCAGAAACACCGACACGCCGCCGTCGATTCCCGTGGGCCTGAGATCCTTGGCGTACGCGGGACACTCGGGCTGCGCGGACGCCTCGGCGCGAACGGGAACCCCAGGACAGGCCGAAACCCTGACCCACGGCGGACCCCCGGAGGACCCGGAGGACCCGGAGGACGCAGAGGACCCGGAGACCTCGGCNCGGACGGGAGGGGGCGAGGCGGCTCCGATCGTCATGACTCCGGGTCCTTACCACGAGGAGCGAACGCGGGCCGGCGGTATCACCCCGTCGTCCCGCGTGCAGGGGGCTGGCCTGACCGTAGGCACCTTCGGGTAGCTCAACCAGGTAGGCGGTGGTATCGCTAACACCCTCCGCGCACACCGTCCCCGGACCCCTCCGCCCGGTCCGACAGCCACCGGTCCGACAGCCACCTGCCGTCAAGCCTCAGAGCGGACGGGTGATCAGCTCCCGGATCTGGTCGGTGACAGGTCCCAGGTCATCCCGGCGGAGCAGGTTGATCCGGTTGCGGGTGATGTCCCCGCGGTGGACGAACTCATAGAGGTCCTGACGCTGCCCGAAGCTGTCCGCCGTGAGCTCCCAGGCCAGCCGGAACAGCCGTGACTTCTCCTCGACCGGGAGGTTCGCGCCCCGCATGTACCGATCGAGATAGGGCCGCAGGTCGGCGGCGGCGAGGTCACGCTCGCTGGGCTGCATGAGGACACCCGACGAGCCGATCCGCCGCACGATCTCCACCGCCCGGCCGGCGACCTGCGCCGACCACACGCGGCTCGCGTCGGTGTTACCCGGCGCGAGCAGGCCGCCGTCCGTCGTCTCGGCCCTGGCCTCCCCCGCGTCGAGAAAGTACCCGACGAGGTCAACGTAGCTCGCCAACTCCCCGAGGTCCTCCTGGACGTGACGCAGCCCCGAGGCTCCGATCGCGTCGGCGAGCAGCGTGCCGACGGCGAGCAGGGTCCGCAGCCGTTCCTGGTAGCGGATGTGGCCGGCGGCCGCGCTCCAGGCGTTGATCCGTCCGAGTCCGACCCGGGCGAGGTTGCCGTCGCGCAGCAGGAACACCCGGTCCCACGGAACCAGCACGTCGTCGAAGAACAGCATGGCGTCCTGCTCGTCGAACCGGGACGCGAGCGCGTGGGCGTGCCCGTACGGCCGGGCCCCCAGCGGCTCCCGACAGAGGATCTTCACGCCTGGGGTAGCCAGCGGCAGGCCGAACCAGATCACGAACTGCTCGGCCTCGCGCTGCGCGAAGCTCGCCGAGAGGTACACGAGCACCTCGTGGGCCAGTGGGGCCAGCGTCGTGAGCTGCTTGGCGCCCCGGACGACGACGCCGTCGTCCCGCTCGGCGATGATGCGCAGCGCGAGATCGGGATCGTCCACGGGGCTGGTGGTCCGGTCGATCTGCGGGTCGCCCAAAGCGTGGCCGAGGACCAGGTCATTGGCCGCACAGTGCCGGTAGAAGGCCACCGCGTTGGCGCCGAAGCCGGCCTGGTTGCACTCCAGATGCTCCCGGAAGTCGAGCAGACCCACCGCCACGTTCGCCATGAACGACGGCGACCGGCCGTGCTGACCCCAGGACTCGCGCATCCACACGGCCGTGCTGCGCCGCCGGGCCCGCAGATCGTCCAGCGTGCGCGGCAGCTGGTAGGACCAGCCGACGCGGGTTCCCGCCTCGGGTTCGTGGACGGTGAGCACGTCGCGCAGATCCGGGTCGTGCTGCAGGTCGAACAGCCGGGCCAGCTCGTCAACGGCGCCCCGGAAGGCTGGATGCGTCGCCACGTTCGCGACCTTCTCCCCGTCGAGCCACACCTCGCGGCCGTCGTTGAGGCTCGCCCGGTACCGCTCCCCGGTCATCAGCCCCTGCGCGGCAGGCGGCGGGGTTCCCAGCGGCGAGTCGGCCGGGGGATCGGCCGTCGCACCGGCGGGGNGGTCACCGGCGGCTGGTCGGCCCGGATCGTCGATGGCGCCGGGATGACCGCTGTCGGTCACGAGGGTCATGGCCTGATCTCCGCTCTGTGGACAATGTCGGTGGCGCCGGTGGCGCCGGTGGCGCCGGTGGTGCCGGTGGTGCCGGTGGTGCCGGTGGTGCCGGTGGTGCCGGTGGTGCCGGTGGTGCCGGTGGTGCCGGTGGCGGTCCAGACGCAGCCACGGTCGACCTGCCCCGGTCCGGCGACCGACCCGGCCACGACGGCAGGCTGGCCGCCCGGAGCGGGCACGGCCACGCCGGCTGACGGGACCGAGGGGTCGTCATGCAGCAGGCGGAAGGCCGGTTCGTATCCCTTGGCCCGGATGTTCGCCGAGAGGGCAGTGGTGCAGAACGAACAGGGGGAGGCCAGGGTGAGGGGCACGCCCCGGGCGCGGGCCTGCTCGCGGTAGTCCCAGATGCCACAGTGCGAGATGATCAGGGTCGCTTGCATGGGCTCGTCGGTGTCGACCGCGTAACGGGAGGAGTAGAGATCCGCCTGGCGTGCGAGCCGGTGGACGACGTCGGCGGGCCGGCCGGTCGGCTCGGGCTCCACCTTGCCGAAGACCGAGGCATTGGCCCTCGCCCAGTCGACGAGCTCCGCCTCGCCCCAGCGCGACACGATGAACCGTTCGATCAGTGCCTGCGCGCGGAAGAACACCCGCTGCCAGGCCGTCGGATCACGATCGTCGGGCGTCGGGAAGTCGGCGAAGATCNCGGCCTGGGTATGCAGCCAGTCGAGTAGACGCAGATCGGCGTGGTGTTCCAGCAGGAACGTCGTCATCCCCGACTCCGCCTCGAGCAGGCGCTGCTGCCACAGGGCTACGCGGTCGTCTCCGGTCATGTCGAGGGCCGGAGCCGGGGTAGACGACCCGGACGCCGTCGCCCGCGGGGATGCGCCGGGCGGCTCAAGGTGGGCGTGGGGACGGGTGCCGAGGACCGCCATCGGCACCGACGCGGCCGAGGACATGGACATGGGTATGGCCATCGGCGTGGCAACGGCACGGGGCACGTGTGTGGGAGCCTCCACGGATCTCCTGTCCCTGGCGGCCCCGGCTAAGCGGGCCACCGCGACGACCGTTCCGGAGACCGGACGGTCAGGATGAATCACGANGGAAACGACGCTAAGTGCGCGGATGATGTAGAAATACCGACCTTTGGTGCATCTTCGTGCCACTTTCGGCGTCCGTCTCCTCACACGTTGTCGCCGTATGCATCGGCGCCGCACGGTTCGTCCGCCGTCGGCAACTCCGGCGGCCGTCGGCAACTCCGGCGGCCGTCGGCGACTTCGCGGCAAAGGTGTGGGCGGAATGCCGGGTGCGGTACTTGCGGTTCCGGCGAGGGCGCAGCGGATACGCTCGGTGCCTTAGCCCTCCATCGACTTACCCGGGGGTGGCTGCGGCAGCGGTCGCCTTCCCACCCACGTGATCAGTATCCGGGACGCGTGTATCTATCAGGACGCGAGCGCCCCTCCGATTCCCTGACCCTTCAAGGCACCAGTCCCCCGGAGGTTCCTGATGGCGATGACGGATGATGCCGAGATGCCGTTGCTGCGCCGGCTGGTCGGGCAGGCGCTGCGCCGACGTCGCCTCGCTCAGGGCCGCACCCTGCGGGACGTGGCGGACGCGGCGCGGGTGTCGACGCCCTACCTCTCGGAGATCGAACGCGGCCTGAAGGAGGCGTCTTCGGAGATCCTCGCCGCGGTCTGCCGGGCGCTGCACATCCGGCTGTCCGATCTGCTGGACGAGGTGCGTCTGGAGCTCGCCCGGCTCGAACCCGAGGTCACCCCCGTGACATCGCCTGGGCCGCTGTCCGCCGTCCACGGGCAGGCGACACCACCGATCACGGCCCGCGTCATCTCCGCTGACCTGCACGCCGCCAGCGGCACCGCGGCCACCGCCAGCATCACGGGCTCGGCTGGCATCGAAACAACCGGTGTCGGCGCAACGGTCGGCGCGGCGTCGCCCTTCGGCGTGTCGCCGAACCTGGGACTCTCGCCGAGCTTCCGGGCCGCCGTCCATACCGGCCGGGTGGTGGTGCCCAGCCCGCGGCGAGCCGCCGTCGCTCCCGGTCCGCGGGGATCGGGGAGATCGGAGGGGCCGGGCAGGTGGTCCCGGCCCGCGGCCGCCTTCCGGCCGCAGCATAGTCGGCCGGAAGGCGGCCGCGGGCACGCTCGTCGACAGGTCGGCCTGTGGCCAGTCGACGTGTGGCAGGCCGACCGGAGCGGCCAACCGCCGGATCGCACCCGGTCAGGCGCTGCGTGCCGATAGAAGCCGGGCGGCCTTACGGCTCATGATGACCTCGTCGATGAGGCCGTACTCCTCGGCCTCATCGGCACTGAAGATCTTATCGCGTTCGGTGTCGCGACGGATCTCCGTCTCGGTACGACCGGTGTGGCGGGCGAGCATCGTCTCCTGCAGCGCCCGTACGCGCAGGATCTCCCGCGCCTGGATCTCGATGTCGCTCGACTGGCCCTCGCCCTGCGCCGACGGCTGGTGGATGAGGATCCGGCTGTTCTCCAGCGCGAACCGCTTCCCCGGCGTGCCCGCCGCCAGCAGCACCGCCGACGCCGACGCCGCCTGACCCATGCAGATCGTCGAGATGTCCGGCCGCACGAACTGCATCGTGTCGTAGATCGCCGTCAACGACGTGAACGACCCACCCGGCGAGTTGATGTAGATCGAGATGTCCCGGTCGGGATCCTCGGACTCCAGGAACAGCAGCTGCGCCATCACGTCGTTCGCCGACACATCATCGATCTGCACACCGAGAAAGACGATCCGCTCCTTGAGCAGCTTCGAATACGGATCCATCGAGTACTCGCCGCGGGAGGTCCGTTCCACGATGTTCGGCAGGACGTGACGGGCCCTCGGCGCACCGCCACCCAGCATGATCCCGCTCGCGGCGGGAGGCCGCCCGGTCATCGCCCGCTCCCGCCGCCGGGGCCGAAACCGGTGCGGCCCGCCCGCCGCAAACCCATGCCCGCTCCACTGACCACACTGGGTACCTGATCCGCCCGGACAACCACATGATCGACGAGGCCGTACTCCTTGGCCTCCTCGGCCGTGAACCACCGGTCCCGGTCGGAGTCGGTCTCGATCTGCTCGACGGTCTGCCCGGTGTGGAAGGCGATTCGCTCCTGCAGCGTGCGCTTGGTGTACAGCATCTGCTCGGCCTGGATGGAGATGTCGGCAGCGGTACCGCCGATGCCACCGTGCGGCTGGTGCATCATGATCCGGGCANGGGGCAGCGCATAGCGCTTACCCGCCGTGCCGGCGCAGAGCAGGAACTGCCCCATCGAACCGGCGAGGCCCAGCGCGACCGTCGCCACGTCGTTTCCGACGTACTGCATCGTGTCATAAATCGCCATGCCGGCGGACACCGAGCCACCCGGCGAATTGATGTAGAGGTAGATGTCGGCCGCGGGATCCTCGGCGGCGAGCAGCAGCAGCTTGGCGCTGATCGCGTTGGCCACCGCGTCCTCGACCACGGAACCAAGGAACACGATCCGGTTCTCGAGGAGCCGGCTGAACACCTGGTCGTCCGCGGAGCCGAGCCCGGATGCGGCGGCCTGCACGGTAGCCCGGCGCGGACTCCCCGGCCCGGCCTGCGTGAGGCGCGAAAAAGATTCGATCATGGTGCGTCCTCCCGCCGGCCGTCGGGAATGGGTGCGAGCACGATGGGCCGGCGTCACCAGCGTTGCCGAGAAATCCGCGCCCACGACGCTGATCTGCTGGCGGCATATCTGCTCACGGCAGACGCAACGTCCCGTGGAACGACTCCAGCGGCCTTCCGTTGCATAAGAGCGCCTGATAGCGGCGCTCATGCCGCCTCACCTTGCGGTGAAGCACTCCCGGTCCGACCGGCCCGAGCCGTGCCGGGTTCCCGTTTCCCAGCCGCCCGCCCCGCGGACGGGGTCCTACGGTCGGCTCCACGGGCGTTTACCGTCTCCGACNTACTGGCGGCGACGAGGTTGGACAGGTTGACCGCGGCGTTCAGGTCGCGGCCGCCTACCAGCCCGCAGGACTGGCAGGCGAAGATACGGTCCGACAGGGTGAGGCCTGGGTTTCGCCAGCCGCAGTCGGAACAGGTCTTCGAGCTTGGATACCAGCGGTCCGCGACCACGAGCGTCGATCCGTACCAGAGGG
>NZ_JPHT01000036.1:19318-43721 GCF_000733325.1 Frankia sp. Allo2 | reverse complement strand
CAGTAGTAAGCAATGAAGTTCGAAGGGCTCTGCCTTCGGTCGGCGTCAACCTTGGGCGTCGCCCTCGTCTGGCGAGTAAGGTGCTTCCGCTGAACGCTCGGGTCGTGAAAGTTCCCACTGAACTTTCCTCACCTTGTGAATTGGGAATGTGTGATTTGGACAATTGCCAGCCACTGTTTCGACGCCTTGCTCNTATGGGTGGCCGGATGGCCNGGCCGGGAGGACGCAGATCCTCTCCACTGCTGATCCGGAGTAGAGGCTCCCGTTGACCGGTCCGGAGCNGGCCCGTTCCGCCGGCTGATCCGGACGGCGGCCGACCGCGGTGCGACGACGGAGGCAGACGGCTGCTGGCTCGGCAGTGTTCGTCCGCGGCTGCTGGTTCGCCCGTCGCTGATCGCGATCTACGGGTTACCAACCTGATCCGGCGTCCAAACCGGCCGGCTGCTCTGGGTGTTTCGCTCGGCNGACGCCCGGATCGGCGACTCGCCAGCCTGGTTGCTCACGCCGGCNGCTACCCGGCGACGGTGGACCGACCAGGTGCCGAGCGTGGGCGGCATCCAGTCCCGATCTGATCCTCGTTGGCGGCACCGTCCAAGAACTACCGGTTCCCGACGAAACCGCAGGTCGCGATCCACTGCGTGCCCGCCGCGCGCCGCCTGGTCGCGCGCGCCGCCTGGTCGCGCGCGCCGCCCCCACCTTGTCCGGGCAAAGAGAAACCCCGGCCTGGACCCAGGCCGGGGCGCTCGTGGTCTCGGAGGGGTCAGCCGGCGGTCGGCACCGCCGCGGTCTCGTCGACGACGGCGAACAGGCCACCCTCGACATCGCGCCAGTCGCTGACGGGTCGGACGTCGAGGGTCGCGAGCAGCTTGTCGGCGCCCTCGCTGGGGGCGGAGAGGTCCATTCCCGATGCGATGGCAGCGCTGGCCGCCATGCTCAGCCCGGCCTCAGCTCCCGCCGCTGGCCGCGCCACCTGACCGGCTGGCCTTCGCCGCCAGAACGGCAACCCGGCACAGGACACCGGACGGCTGCGTCTCGGGCGCGGCGATCCGTGCCGGACGCCGAGAGTGACCGCATGAGCCGGTCGGCGTAGGAGTCCCGGCATTGCGCGAACCAGCCGCTCATGCATGACTACCTGTGGCGATGGACGCAGACAGCCAGGCTCGATTCATAGGTCAAAGCTATCTAGCCGGGTCGGAGGCTATTTACTCTGCGTGGTGGACCATGTGCACCAGCATCCGAATCGACTGATCTTGGTTGTAGGCCCTGAAATCGCCATCCGGCCGGTCGGCACTCGGGCGCTGACCAGGGCCGATTCCCAGTGACCGTCCGACCGGCAACATCGACAACCGGTTCGAACGTGCGTTCCGCAGACCTGGTGGTTCCTGGCACTTCCGCCCGTCTGCTGACCGTCATTGCGGGGGTTGTGGTGCGGGCGAGCGACCAGACATGCGCTGAGCCCGGGCCACGTCGCTACGGAGCCGGTCTTGCCGTCTGATCGAGTGCAACGAGAAGGCGTGCGCCGAATGCCGGGGCGCCGTGGGCACGCAGGTAGGTAGCGATGTCGTAGGCGGTCAGCGTGGGGCCGGATCTGCCGGTCCGGGCGGCGATGGCACGAACGGCCTTGACGACGAGGTCCGGGTGGAGGTCGAGTTCGTCAAGGAAGAAGTCGTCGAGGGACTGGCGAGTCAGGGGCATGGGAAGCGCGGCGGGTGGAAAGTCCGTGAGGTTGTCGGTAACGATCACGTCGGCTCGGCCGGCCATGGCGGCGGCGACGACGTGCCGGTCGTCGGGGTCAGGGAGTTCGATGGTCGGCACGAGCCGTTCCCAGCCGGTCACGGGGGCGTCCGGGAAGGTGGTCTTCATCTGCCGGAAGAGGCGGGTGNGGNAGGCATCGGCTTCTTCTGGTGACACGCCACGCTTGGCGAGCAGCGTGCGCAGGGTCCGTTCGAGCTCGTCCAGGATCTCGCTCGACCAGAGCGGCCGGTAGGCACCGGTGCTGGCGATCTCAAGCAGCATGTCGCGCGCCCTGCTGGGCACGAGGACGCAGGTGTCGAGTAGCGCTGAGAACATCCCGGTCAGCCTTCGGTCTTCTTGCGTGCGGCTTTCAGTGCCGCCCGGGTCTCGTCGGGGCTGACGTCGTAGAGGCCGAGACGCTCGGTATCGGCGACCATGTCGGCGAAGGCGAGGTCGGCGGCGTGGCGTTGGCGTCGGCGGTACTCCAGGAGGTCGTCGAGGCGGACCTTGCGGTGGCGGCTGGGCTTCTCGAACGGGATGGCGCCGCTCTCCAGCAGCCGAACCAGGGTGGTGCGGGAGATACGGAGCAGGTCCGCGGCTTCCTGGGTGGACATCGTCAGATGGTGCGGCGCCACCGTGACGGCTAGGCCCGCCTTCATCGCCGCGGCGACCTGCAGAAGGACATTGAACATCGGCTCGGGAAGCTCGACGCTGTGCCCGTCCGGGCCGGTGAGCCGAGGTCGCGGGTCGGCGGTCTGCCGGCCGCGGTCGCGAAGCGCGGCCAGGAAGTCGATGATCTCACCGGTGTCCTCGCCTGGCAGGTACGTCTCGTCGTGGAGCGGTTCGGGTCGGGTGGGTGAGGTCATGAACGGCCTCCAGGACGATCGGGGCGATCGGGGCGATCGGCATGCTCGTTTCGCTCGATTCTACGCCGACCATGCGCTGGTAGCTATCCACCGACGGCCACCGCGCCCATCCCCAGCTCGAACGAGGCACCCCGACGTCCGCGCGCCGTCGGATCAGTGCTCCGGAACATTCAGGACCAGAGGCCAAGGAGGGCTGCGTAGTCGCGGCGGCGGTTCGGTTGAGTGAGGATTTCGACGCTGTCGGTAGCCTGGTCGATCGCGCCGGGGAGATGGCCAAGCGGGCCGTCGGGTTGGTGTCCGAGCCGGGTGAGGAGGGCCCGCAGCCCCGGATCGCTGATCGCGTCGGTCAGCACGCGGGTGAGGCGTTGCGCGTCGAGTACCTGGATGTTTCGGGAGTGAAAGCGTCGCGGCGCGGGGTCGACGGGCTCGGCCAGACCGAGCCGGTTGGTGGCGGTGGCGAGGTGACTGGCCGCGGCGCACAGCGCTGCTTCGCGGTCCCGCCACCGCGGCGCATCGAGCGCGCGGCCCAGGTGCTCGCCGACCTGGTCCGCGAGGGTCAACTGCCCGAACGCGGTCATCAGCCATTTGCTGTACGGGGCCCAGCGGCATTCGAGGAGAAAGCCGATCCGGACGAGGTCACGGGCCAGGCGGGCGGCGAGTATGCGCGAGCCGAGGTCGTCGCCCCGGCTGCCGGTGCGGCCGATGAACGGTTCTTCCTGGCTGACCCGCAGCCAGCCGGCTGCCAGGACGTAGCGCCAGACGTCGTCTGGGTACCAGGCCAGCGCCCGGCGCCGCGCGGTGAGCAGATCGAGCGGGTCGTGCAGGACCACACCGGCTGTGAGACTGGCCAGGATCTGGGTCGGGGCCAGCAGCCAGTCCGCCAGATCCATCCCGTCGGCCGGGTCGACGCCGAGCCGGTCGACGAAGAACACCCGCGCAGTGGTCACCTCCACCTGGTGATGTGGCCAGCCGTCGTATCGGTCCCCGTCGGGATAGACAACCGGGAAACCGTCGAACCGCGCTGGCAGCCTCTCCATGGCGATCTCGATCGGCGTGGTATCGAGACCTGGCGGGACAAACAGCTGCACGCGGGGGCCGAAATCGTGGTCCGTGGAGACCTCGTCGTCGAAGCCGAGTACCTCGGAACCCTCACCGAGCAACGCGGCAGCGTGGGGCACGCCAGGGATCAGCGGCCGAACTGCCTGTTCGTAGAACCGTCGGCAAAGATCGCGACCGGACACGGCTCTGATCGTAGGGGCGACGGTGGGCTCCGATCGTCACATGGCTGGTCCGAGACCGCGGCTGTGCTGGGTTGCCGATCCGACCGCCAGTCACGCCGCGAGAAGAACCACCGCTCTCCAGGGGAGGTTGACTCAGTGCGCGGCATCGCTGTCTGGATCGCTTTTCCGGTCAGATCGAAGGCGTGGGCGTGCGCTCGTACAGCAGCACGACGCGGTCTTCGACAGGTTCGAAGCCGAGCCGCTGATACACGCTGTTGCTGGTCGGATTGGCCAGATCGGTGAACAACAGGNCCTCGCGCGCTCCCGCTTCCAGCGCGGTCTGGCTCACCGCCGCTGTCACCGCCCCGGCGTAGCCTCTTCGCCAGAAGCCCGGCGGGGTATATACCGGCCCGATGCGGATCATCCCGCCTACCGGCCGGGTAATTCCGGCCACCGACACCGGCGCACCGTCGACCNCCCACAGGGTGAAGCCGCCATAGCTGAGACGGTCATCGACCCGCCTCGGGGCGTTGCCGGCGGCCGCACCGGTCTCTTCTTGGAACGCCGTGACCCAGGCCACGAGCAGGTCCTTGTCGGTTGCCTCGGCCGCACGAGGACGACCTGCGGGCTTTGGCNGGGGCGCTGCGAGGTCTCCGAGCCGATACAAACGCTCCCGGCGATGAAGAGATGGCGCGGCAGCTGTCCCCTGGTGCCAGGACGAGGCAAATGCGCTGGCCACCTGCGCTGGCGCATTTACCCCGGACAGCGGCCTTCCGCGCGGCCAGGACGCGACCAGCGACTCGACTGCCCGCGGCGGAACGGTCGTCAGAAGGACGGAATTCGGTGGGGTATGCACGAATGCGCTCTCGATGGGTCCGCCAGCCTCCAGCCACCAACCGAACAGGGGAGCCGCATCCCCGAATGCCGCCATGCCACGCGCTTGGAGCGTCTCGGCGACGGTGACCAACACGGTGTTCTCGGCCAGCTGGGACATCAGAAACTCGCCCGCCACCGCGAGAAACTCCTCAATGCTTCCGGTCATGAACCAGGCCACGCCCCATGGTCTCTGCTGGTGCCACGTCTGCGCACCCGGTTTTTCGCGAGCCGTCGGGCCAGCGGCTCTGACGCGCTTGCGGCGGCATGGCTGCCGATAGTCGAGTGATCTTCAAGCGTTAAGGCGGATGTGGCGGAGCTGGACGGCGAGTTGGCGTCCCTGTCGCACGAGTCGCCCTGATGTGTCAGGGCTGAGCGTGAACCCCGTGTGGCTTGCGACGTCATCCGCCACGGCGGAGATCGACAGGGTGTCGGTGGGGAGATGACGAGCGAACTCGGGAGCCCGCAGGACGTCGAGGGCACGGTCGAGCTGGCGGGCGCTGAAACTGCGGGACGTCTCACCGCGTCGGTGGATGCGGCGGATCATCGTCGTGCGGTCGGCAAGCAGCGTGACGTGCTCGACGCGGTGCCCGGCGGCGCGGGCCGAGGCCGTCAGCTCGCCGAGCAGGCCGGGGTCGAGGATGGTCATCGGCGCGATCACCGGGTCCTCGGGCCCTTGGAGAGCAAGGTGGAGCATTTCGCTGACCGCCTGGCGCCACAGGGGGACGTCGCGGAAGTCCATGCGCCGGGGCTTCGGGAGCATCCGGCGCATCGCGAAGCCGAGGTGCTCGGGGTCACTGATGAAGCTTCCGGGCAGTCTGCGGTGCAGGTTGTGGGCGACCTGGGTCTTCCCGACGGCGTTCGGACCGTTGATCCAGATGAGGGTCGGCACCAGCCGAAGAATAGTCAGGCACGGGCAGACCAACATCGCCCGCCACACGCCACGACGGCCGCCCGCAGTTTGACACAGCGAATGTGAACGGCCCGGGGGCTCGGCCAGCCTGTGTGGCTCTCATGTAGTGGCGGTCTCCNTGCANCNCGNCNNNAGCAGNCNGCCGATCCCCAGGACGTCGTCGAGCAGCCGCCNCACACGCTCGACCTCGTCGGCGGTGCAGTCGATCAGTACCTTGACCTCCACGTCGCGCTTGCCCGGATCCGCCGTCACGAAGAATCCCACCACACCGGCGCCGGCGGCGCTGCCGCGGAAGACGTCCATACCGCCGCCGTCCGCGGCCACGGTGCCCTCCAAGTAGCCGTAGTCGACGGGGTACACGGCCCGCGGCACCCGCGGGTGCCTGCTGCCGGCCGGCGGTCCACCACCAGCCGCGAGGTGGCCACCAGTTCGTCGAGGTTGCCGAAGAAGTGTGCGCGGGAGGTGTCAGACATGATCTCCGCCGCCGAATCGAGGACGTCCACGAGAGAGGCCACAGACACGAAGCGGTCAGGGCCATGTACATTGTCCTGCCGGCTCACGGTCCCTGCCGGCTCACCCAATACGGCGGCGCCGGGGGTCCGGTCCGGGTCCGGGGCCACGACAATGGCGGACGGCATCTGGACGTGACTGTCCCCTTCATCCCTGTCCAGGCCCTCGGCGAACAGATTGCCCCGCACGTTCTTGGTGCTGACCCGGTCGCTGCCGGTGGCGACGACGGGTGTCGTCGCCGGAAGTCGCCGCTACGCAGTACCTCGACGAGGCGGACGCGGTTCGCACGGCGGCAAAGTGGTCGTCCAGCCGGGGCTCGAACCAGCGGCCGAGGTCCTGACCAGCACCGTTCCACAGAGCCGGACCTCAAAGTGATAGATCGCAAACCGCATTCGTCCAGGTCGGATGCATGATCAAAAAACTGGTGGACCATGTGTACCAGCATCCGAACCGATCGATCTTGGTTGCTGGCCCTGAAATCACTGTCCGGCCGGTCGCTACCCGGGCCCTGACCAGGGACGATGCCCAGTGACCGCGCCGACCGTAACATCATCTACCGAATCGAACAGGCGTTCCGTAGACCTGGCGGTTCCGGAGACTCCGGCCCGTCTGGTGACGGTCATCGTCGGGATCGTTGTCGGGTTGACGTTCCTGTTCGGCTTCGGCAATGTACTTGCCCTTGGCTTGCGTCTTGGCGTCCCGATCTGGGTGGCGCCGTTGGTTGCCCCGGCCGTGGATCTGTCGGTGGTCGCGCTTTTGCTCGGCACGCGGCACGTCGCCCTCCATGGCGGGCCCGTGGATGTGCTGCGAGCGGCACGGCGCATGCTCATCTTCGCTAGCACTGTAACGCTAGCGCTCAACATCGCGGAACCCCTGATCGCCGGGGACTACGGCAAAGCGGCATTTGATGCGGTTGGTCCGCTTTTGCTTATCGGATGGTCGGAAGTGGGCCCGGGACTACTTCAGGCCATGCGCCCAACCCCGTCTGATGGCCTGCCGGAAGGTGCACCCGCGGGCGGTGGCGCGCACGGTCTCGTGGCAGCCGAACCGCACGCGCAGCCAGAACGGCCTGCCACCACCGAGATGCGGCCGGCGCGAACGGGGCCGTCTCAGGTTGGTCGCAAGGCGCGCGATCAGGACCTGCTGCATCGGGCTCGGGCCGAGGACGTGCTGCACTGGCAGCAGTACCAGCGCCCGATCTCCGCGGAAACGCTGCGCAAGCGCCTTCATGTCGGTACTCCCACCGCGCGCAAACTGGTCGCGCAGCTACGCACCGACATCCACACCCAGATCGAAAGCATCTCCAGCCACCTCGACGGTATGCCCCAACCGGCCATGTGATCGACGGACAGGCGCCGATCCCGCGTTCACCGCGAGAGCATCGTGATCTCGGTGGGCGCGGGATCGCGGCCGAGGACAACGGGCCCACGACCGGCGCGGATCATCGCGGAAATCCACCGCGTCGGGTCCGCGGCAGACCAGGACAGGGCGGCGGTACGCCATCTCCAGTGTCGACTCCAGGACCCCGGCGCGCTGCTGGGCATTGTGTTGCTCGTTGTCGTGCTCGAAGGCGTCCTGGTGATTCTTGTGGGAGATTGGGCGCCCCCGATGGACTGGATTTGCGGCCCGTCTGGGGATGCAGGCGGCTCTCGGCGGGAGTCTGCTGTTTCTCGTCGCGTTGGTCAGCGCGACGACGAGGCTGATCATTTTCAGGCGTCGTCATCCTCGGTAGCGGTGGTGGGTCCGCTCACAGGGCGGCACACATATCGAGAGCCGCGACCGTCGGCCGGGAGGCCCGGTACTAACGATCGGGAGCGGCGGAACGAGCGGTACACGGCCCTGCTCGCTTTCTCGCCCCCCCTTGTGACTCCGGGCGGCTACCAGGTGAAGAAGTAGCTACACTTGGCTGATGGTGAGCCTGCCTGTGGTCCGCAACGAGGCTGGCTGACCGCGGAGCTGAACGGTAGAGCCGGCCGGCAGGACAGCGGCGATCTCCACCGACGGGTTGGCGCCGGTCTCGATGCGCAGGGCGCCGCCGTTGAACGTGATGCCGCCGTGAATGTTACCGGCTTGGATGATCGACCCGTCGACGGTGCCGCCGCCGACGTAGTTGCGGACGCCGCGATTGCCGGGTACGGGTTCGAGCGCGACCCCGATGCGGATTTCCGTCCCGTTGTCGACGACCGAGGCTGTGTCGAGGTAGCGGTCGGTGTCCGTGGCCGTGGCTGCCGAGAGGGTGATCTGTGCGCGGTCGGCGTCGCCGTCACCGACGAGGGCGACGTTCGTGCCAGCCGCAGCCAAGAAGAGCCGGATCGGCCCTGCCTCGGTAGCGGTCACAGTCCGTTGATAAGCCGAGGTCACACCTGTGACGATACCGTTGACGGGCGATCCCCAGGAGTGGGATCGGTGGCTGGGTGCCGAATCCCCGGTCCTCGGGACGAGCTCGTATCCCGCCCGCGTGGCGGGATGCAAATTTGCGGAGCGGTCGATGTGACGCGGTGCCAGACTCGGGCCCATGACCGATGACCCGTTGTCCCGACTGCGACAGTCGGTCGGCGTGAGCCGGGAGTTCGGCCAGGTCTGCGAAGCGGTCGCGGGCGAGTACATCGATGCAGGCACCGAACCTCCGTTCGACATCCCGTCGGCGGACTTCGCCACCGATCCCTGGCTCGGCTGTGCCGACCGCTACTGGCGGCGCCGTTTCCTGGCGGAGCCGACCGTCGAGGTCGCGGCCCGCTGCGCCCGCTGGCTGATCGACCACTGCCAAGATCAAGCGGTCCGAACGGAGATCGTCGAGAAATGGGCGTTGGGCTACGCGTTCATCACCCGGGACACCGTCGAGCCCGCGGCGGACGTCACCACAGCCACAGGCAGGATCGTGCGCGACAGCGCCGGCTCCGCTGAGGTGGCCTATTTCGCCGCGCTTTACCACGCAGGGAAGCTCCGCGCCGATTTCTGGTTCGAGGCGTTGGACCGGTTCGTGTCGTCGTCCATGCTGGCGCGGGCGTCCGGCCCGCACCGCGACGGCCCGCTGTTCACCGCGCTGAGTGCGTTCGCCGCATGCGGTATGAGGGACACGTCGCGGGGGGTGGCGCTGGTAGAGGCCGCATGGACGGCCGAGCCGCGTAGCCGTGAGGTCACCGACATCTGCCTGCACGGGCTCGACGTCGCCGGCCCCTTCGAGGGCCAAGGTGAACTGCTGCGCCGCTACGCGACCGACACCGTGGCCGCGACTCCACAGGCGCACCTGTGGTGGTACCGGCGGGCCCGCGGCGAGCGTCGATGCCGCGACCTCGATGCCGCGTTGACCTCGATCGAGACGGCGCTGACCTGCCTGCCCGCGCAGGGGGCCCGCAACGCGCACGAACACCTCCAGGAGCGGTACCTACGCGAACGCGATCTGATCATGACGATGATGGAGGGGAGTCAGCGGTGGACAGCGCCCGGTCGGCGCCCGGCACCGCGGTGGGTGCTCCCGCTGGCCGCGGCCGGGGTTGCTGTCCCGATCGGGGGCGCGGTGACCGTGGGCCTGGCGGTGACCTCTGACCTGGGCGACGCGATCGGGCGAGGGGCACTGCTCACCGCGAGCCTCCTGGCGTCCGCGCTCGTCATCGCCGCGGTCCTGCGCGCCGCACGGCAGCTCGCGCCCTGACCATGCGACCCGCGGACGGAGCAGTAGGAACGTGCGGCAGGTCGGCACGGCGGATGGTCGGCTGCGGCCCGCAGGCGGGGCCGCCGGGTCGGGGGTCGCTGCATGGCGGGNGACGGNGCTGGCCGGGNGGGCACCGTGGCTGGCACCAGCGAGGGCGATGCTGGCTGGCGTGAGCGCGACGACGCGACACACAGGGCAGTACACGGCCAGTTCTTGGGACCGTGGACTCCGACGCCGACGGGTGCCGAGGAACCGGAGGCGGTGTGGTGCACCAGCCGTCTCGCCGACGATGTCTACTGGCAGGCCGGTGCGGTGCATGAGGCGTCCCACGCCGTGGTCGGGACCGCCGTCGGCCTGCCGCTCCTGCACGCGACCTTGGAGAGTGACAGGTCCGTCCGCATTGGCGGCGTCGTGTCGTTTACCGGGCCCGGCGACGCTCAGCTTTTCGCGGTCTGGCTCGCCGCGGGTGCCGTCGGGCAGTCACAGTGGCTGTGCGCCGCTGGCTACGGTCACCCTGAGCTGCACCGCTGTGTAAGGGCCATTGGGGGCGGCGCGGACCGGGCCGAGGCCGAGCGGCTCGCCGCGCAGGGATTCATCATTGATCTCCAGCGTGCTCACCTCGACGCGTCCCGGCTGCTCGGCGACCCGGGGCTCTGGGCGGCTGTGGGGCAGACGGCCCGGCTGCTGCTCACGCGACGACATCTGACGTCCGCGGACGTCGTCGCCGTCCTGGAGACTCACCGCATCACCACACAGCAGGTCTGGACACCGGATATCGGACCTGCGGACGGTTGACCTGCGTGCGCGGTCCCGCGGTTCGACCCTCCCAAGGCGACGAGCGCGCGGACCCGCATCGCCGCGTCCACTGACCCGGTGGGCTATCGGGGCTTGGCCGGGCCTGGGGTCCGTGCGGCTGCGGACTGCGCTCGCGGCGCGAACCCGGTCCGGGCCGACCTGCCCGAGGGGCTGCGGGCCGCGGCCGACTGCACCCGCGACGCCGCTTTGCCCGTCATCGGCGTCGACCGTGACGACCTCGCGCTGCTCGTCGTACTCCGTCCAGACCTGCTACCGCTGCTGCCCATCGTGCTCACCTCCGTGCCTGCCCCGGCGTCTCCGCGCCGACCGGGTGGGATGACGCCAACCAGCTGGCCGTCCGGCGGTCGTCTGGTTGATCCGGCCAGCATGACCACCGCCGCGGGAGCCACCGACCGTACCCAGGCTCGCCGGCAACGGGCCGTCGGCTGACAGGCCGAGAGCGGCCCGGTACTCGGCGTCGCGGACGTCACGGCGCCGCCGCGTCTTCTCGTCCCTCATCGGCATCACCCGTCCTGCTCACATCGGGACGCTCCTGTCCATGCTCGCGCGCCGACGGCGGGCGTGCGACAGCAGACATGATCAAATATTGGGACTTGTCGGCTGGTGAAAAGCGGGTGGCCGGCCCGTCATGCCGCTCACGGACCTTCCGCGACGCATCGTCGCGGACCCGCATGGAAGGGAAATCGTCACATGGCCCAGGTTCGGTTCGCGACGTACAACACCCTCGACCTCTTCGCGTCCGACAGTCCGGACGAGCGGGAGCGTTACCGGCGAGTTGTCGAGGTGATCCGCGGTCTGGACGCGGACGTGGTTGCGGTCCAAGAGATCATCGCCCCCGATGTCGAGGTCGCCGCGGGGCGGCTGCGGACCCTCGCCGACGACGCCGGGATGGAGTGCACCTACGAGCCGAACCGGCCCGCGATCGCCGCCGGCCGGCAGCGCTTCCACGTCGGCCTGCTATGGCGGCCGGGGCTGAGCGTGGTCCCGGGGTCGTTCCGCACATACGGGGCGGCGGACTTCTGGCACGCCCTCGCGAAGATCACAATCGAGATTGCCGGACGGCAGATACAGCACGCGAGCCACCACGCGACCCCGTTCGGCCGGCACATGCGGGCCGACCAGATGGAGCGGGTCGTGGCGGTGATGACCCGACCCNAGGGCAGCCCGCCCGGCCTGATCGGCGCGGACTGGAACTGCGTCGGCGCCGACCGGCGGCCGGACGGCTCCTACTACGACCCGGACCCGTATGCCGACAGCGACTGGTACGCGGATTTGATCTACCAGACGGTGTGGGGCTACGACGAGCGGGGCCGCCGGCGGCACCGGGCCGACCGGGAGCCGGGCGAGGTGCTGTACGCGGGCGGGCTCGCGGACGCCGCGGTCGTGCTGGATCGGCCGTGGGAGGCCACCGTCGGGCACTGGCCCGGCAACACCTTCGGAGACCGGCGGATCGACGCGATCCGCGTAACCGCCGAGATCGCCCCGGCCCTGCGCGCGGTCGAGGTCACCCGGACCGAGCTCGCGCGCAGCGCCTCAGATCACCTGCCCGTCACAGTCACCTACGAGACCACGGCTCTCGGCGCGCAGGCGCAGCGCAGCAACCCGCAGCTTCCCTCGTGAGAGGAACCGACCGAGGGCAGGCGAGTGAGACCTGACGGTCTGCGAGGATGATCCCCCAATGGTGGTATGCGGGGGGCGGCGATGACGACTCGGTACCCGATGTGGCCGCCGGCGGTCGTCGAGGGGATCTGCGACGTCCTCGGCCGCACGGACCGGCCGGGACTCACCGGTAGAGAGATCGACCGGCTGCTCGGCATGCTCGGCATCGCCGATGTCCAGCCGGGCGCCAGCAAACGGGACCGGCTGTGGGCCGCGCTGATGAGCAAACAGCAAGCCAATCAGGCGAGCAACTGCATCATCGGGTTAATCACCGAGGCGATGGCGCCCGGCCGCTACCTGGAGGACCCGGCCCGGTTCGAGGCTCTGCGCGATGGTCTGGCCGAACCTCTCGCTCTGGTCGGATGCCGGGTCAGCGACGAGGGCAAGGTGGCGCGGGCGCGGAGGGCGACCACCCTGGATGAGGTGGCCGCGTTGGCGGGACGGCTACGGACCGAGCTCACCCGCCGAGGTGTGCACCCGGAGGTCACCCGGTACTGCGAGGAGTAGATCCTTCGCAAGTCGCTGTTCCACGCCGTGTTCGAGGCCACGAAGGGACTCGCGGAACGGCTGCGGCAGCTCGGCGGTTCGCAGCTCGACGGCGCCGCCCTCGTCGACTACTGCTTCGCGGTCAAGACCGGTTCCCTGCGGATCAACGCCTTCCGCACTGAAACAGAGATCAGCGAGCACACGGGGTTCGCGAACCTGCTCAAAGGGGTGTTCGGCACGTTCCGTAACCCTCCGGCCCACACGCCACGGGCCACGGCGGGATGGACCATCACCGAGCCCGACGCCCTGGATCTGTTCTCGACGCTGTCGCTCCTGCACCGACGCCTGGACAGCGCTACCACGGTGTCGCGGCCATGACCGAACCCGACGGGAGACCCATGGAGATCAACGACCGGCAGCTCGACGAAATCCTGGCCGACTTCTCCGCCCTCGGCCGGCCCACCTACCTCGATGATCCTGCCCTGGGCTTCGGGCACGCCGCCCTCGATCGAGACGACCTCGGCATCCCCCGGTTCAGCCCCGACCTGCCGCAAGTCCCGGTCGCCCTGATCGAACGCCACCAGGCGCTGTGGACCCACCCCGACAACCCGACGCCACGACAGGAGGTGTGGACCGAACTCGCGCTGGCACAGGGCATGCAGCGCATCGGCCCCCTCGGCGTGCACCGACTGCCCAACCTGGACGGATGGCTGCTCGGGGAATGGCCCCGCGACGGCGGTGGGCTCCAACTCCAACAGCCCGACGGCAACCTGTTCGTGTACGCGTTGTGCACTCTCCCCGCCGACTGGATCACCGCGGCCCGCCACTACGGCGAGGTTCTGGTGCTACACGGCCCACACCTGGGCCTGCGCATCCCCTCCGGCGATCCCGACGCCGAACAGCGGCGCGCAACCGAGCTGGCCACCGCGCGGGAGGACGGGCTGGTCACCGGCGGCCTCATCCTGTGGGGACGGACGCTCGCGCCCTGATCCATNCCCGCGTGAGAGATCGCGGCCGGTGATCGGCACCGCCCGCCGCAGGATAGGCGGGGTTCGTCGTCCACTCACCCGTCCCGCAGCGTCCGTTCGCGGGGCTCGCGGTGGGAGCCGAGGAGTTGCGCTTCGAGGTCGGCGAGGCGTTTGTCCAGGAAACACCAGTCCGTTCGTGGCACGGTGGCGCAGGTTCGCGCGGTCCTCGACGTTCGCCCTGTCGACTCTGGCGACGCGATCCGTTCCGGTGGCCAAATCGCCACCGATCGGCAATCTCGGTGGCGACATCCCTAAGGAGAGTAGAGGTGCGTCACCGCGTGGGCGAATGCGGCCCGGGTGGCTGCGGGCACCCCGAGACGGTTCCAGTGGGCGTTGACGATGGTGGCCAGGACATCAACGAGTCCGCGGGTCAGCAGGTTGTTGTCGGCGGCGTCGGCGAGCCGTTCGCCTGCGTCGGCGCAGCCGTCCGTCCACGCTGCGGCGGACGCAAATGCCAGGTCGGAGGCTGGGTCGGTCAGGGATGCGAGCAGTTCCGCGCCGAGGCGGCGCGCGCCGGTCGGGTCGACGTTGGGATGGGTCGCGGCGAGGCGGGTGTAGACGTCGCCGCGGGCGGGCCAGGCGAGTCCGGCGGCGATCATCAGGGTGTCCAGGACGGCGACGGACAGCTCGCGGCGGCCGAGCGGCGGATCGGCCAGGCGGGCGTAGCCGAGGACGGCTCGGCTCTCAACGACGAAGAGATCCTGGGCGATGGCGGCGCCGGTAAGTCCGCCGAAGGGCTGCGGGTCCAGTTCGTAGGGCTCCGGAACGGTCGCGGCGACAGTTCCGGTTCGTCCCAGCCGACGGATCGCCTGGCCAGCGGCGGCGAGGTCGGGATTATGCAGGTAGATCCGCCAGGCACGAGGCTCCCGCCGAAACCACCACCCGACCGACCGACGACTCGCGCACAGCGTGTCGAGCACCGGGGCCACGATGGTCGACATCGTCGTCTCGGCCTGCGTCCGGTCGCCGAAGACGACGCGGACGGTGTACCAGCGGCCCGCGGATCGCGCCTCGACCGCCCTTTTGCCGCCTGCGTGGTAAGTCGCGAGGGCGGCTTGCAGATCCACGGCCGACAGACCGGTTCGGGCGGCGACCTCGGGGAGAGCCTCTCCGGCGAGGACGGCCCGCACCGCCTCCGCGACCTGGCCAGCAGGCGTCGTCGCCGGTTTCGCCGTTGTCATCTGTCATCCCCTGTGGGCACGCCTGGAACCGGACGCAGTTCGGATGGCCTACGGCTTGCGCGCGATGGCCGCGTAGCAGGACACCTCCGCGTCCGTTGGATCACCGGCGGTGTTGGGGGNGTCGGGGNGCCAGCGGNGTGCGACGACGACCCCGGGATCGACCAGATCAAGGCCCGTGAAGAATCGCTCGACCTCGGCTCGGCTGCGGGCCTGGGCAGGGATACCGCGGTCCCGGTAGATGGCAGCGGCCCGGTCCGCCTCGGCGGGCGCGAAGTCGGCGGTGGCGTGCGTGAGCGCCAGAAAGCTACCAGCGGGTAGTGCGTCCAGCAGCGTCTTCACGATGCCGTAGGGGTCGTGGTCGTCGAGCAGGAAGTGCAAGATCGCGATCAGTGACAGCCCGACCTGCCGGCTCAGGTCCACAGTGGCACGTACCTCCGCCGAGCCAAGGATCTTCTCCGGGTCCCGAAGGTCGGCATCGAGGTAGGCGGTGGCGCCTTCCGGACTGGTGGTCAGCAGGGCACGGGCATGCGCCAGGACGACGGGATCATTGTCCGCATAGACGACCCGGGTATCGGGGGCTACCGACTGCGCTATCTCNTGCAGGTTCGGGCTGGTCGGGATGCCNGTNCCGATATCCANNAACNGGCGTATCCCCGCCTCGGCGGCGAGGAACCGCGTCGCCCGCCGCAGAAAACCCCGGTTCTCATGGGCCACCGTCCACGCCTGGGGAAATGCTGCCAGCACCTGCTCGGCGGCTTCCCGGTCGGCGGGAAAATTGTCCTTACCGCCCAAATAGTAATCGTACATGCGCGCAGAGTTGGGTGCATCGGTGCGGAGATCCGTCGTCGCAGCTGTCTCCTTGGCCGCTGATTGAAAGTTCCAGCCGCCGACCGTGCTGTCCTCGTCCGTCACTGACGCCACTTCCGCTGTTCCCTAGTCTTTGGGCTTTTCTTGTGTCCATGCAAGGTTTCGACGATCCGCAGACGGTGGTGCGCTGCGTGGAGGTCCGCCTGCCCCACCGGACCTTGTCAACGGCGGGGCGGGNGNCGGNGGNCATGCCTGGCGCGGGNCACGCTTTNCCGAGGATGCGGTTGATCGTCGAGCCGCAGACAGGGCATGAGCCTCGGGCCATCCGCCGGCGGGACTCGCTGATCCGGACCTCGCCGGTGTAGTGGCGTTTCTCCTTGCATTTGAGGCAGTAACCCTCGTAGCTGGAGGTGCTGTCGGACACTCGGACTCCCTTCCGGGTCCGCCCCCGGTTGTGGTCGCCGGATTGGACGGGCTGGTTGATAACGCTCGTGACGGTGATGGATTTGGAAGCAAAGGACTGGCGCTGTTGCGAGCGTTGCGTTGTGTCACGCCTCGCTGTCGATGGCCGCGTGGCAGCCGACCATGGCGTCGGTAGTGGGCTGATCGTCGTGGGCTCGGTCGGGTGCCAGCGCTGGCACGGCTCGATGGCTGGCGGAACGCGGGCTAGCGTTTCAAGGAGCCGGGCGCGAGTCATTCCCCGAGGAGCGAAGAGGTGATTCGGGGTCGCGCGCCCTGCCTGACCTGCACCGAGACCGTCGGTGAGCCGCATCCTCTTCACACCGATTGGCGCGAAACGCTCCCGCGCGAGGGACGCATCCCGCGCGGTGCGGCGCGCCCACCGGCATGCCCGTGTCCTGAGACTCCGCGACGAGGCGCGGCGGCCTAGCCGCCCGAGACCGCNGACCTGCGAAGATCGAGATAGGCCACGTTGGTGCATGCTCTGGGCCTAGCGGCCACCGGGGAGAGCGCACGGTGCGTGCGCCAAATAAGAACGCTGAACAGCAATATTGTGTCGTGCGGGTCAGTGTTCGTCGGCGCGGCGACGAGGTTGATTGTTCTCGGGCGCTGTAGGAGTCCCCGGGAACCGCAGCCAGGCCGCTCGTCGGGCGGCGAGGACGGGGATCGTGCTGACGGTGACGTCGTCGAGATCCTGCCAGTAGAGGCCCTCCGGGCGGTGGGGTGGCCCGCAGGTGATGGTGCGGGTGGGGGTGACGATGAGGTCGACGCTGAAATCGTGGCGGGNTTNCGGGNGGNCGTCATCGACGACCTGAAGGTCATGGACCGTGGTGACGATGATGGTGGTGGACTGGATGAGCCCGGCTTCCTGGAGAAGCGCGAATTCGAGGTCGGAGTAGCCGGCGCCTTTCCCGAGCCGAACGCCGGCTCGGTTGACCGCGACGCTGCCGCACACGACGATGTCGACGGGGTCCATGTCGTCCACGCCGACCGGGTCGGCGATGGTGGCGGCGACGTGCCGGTCGGCGGCCTGCTCGGGAGGCAGGGGCAGCACGGCGGGGTCGAGACGGTAGAACGGCAGCGGCTCGGCCAGTCTGGGCACGGCCATGTAGACGGTCTTGCCGTCGCGCAGCGCGTGGGCGCGGACGGGTTGCTGCGCCCGATCGGGCACAGCCTTCACGACGTGCGCCGAGGTCCACGCGGGTAGGGCGGCCAGCCGCGTGGCGGCGACCTCGGCGCCGGTGAACGCGGGGATATACCCATGGACGCCCGGTGGCGCGGCCTGTTCGCCTTCCAGAAGGGCCCAGATCCGGTCGCGGACCTGCTGTTTGGCGTCGTGGACGTCGCGGTTCATGGGGTTGTAGGGACTGGGGGCGCCATGACATCGAGGAGACGGTCGCAGGCGTCGCGGACGGCCGGCACATGGCGCCAGGGCCCCAGTTCCCGGCTGATCGTGAACGCCATCGTGATACCGCCGCCGCCCCGCGTGCGGGTGACCACATCGAGGGCCTGGCTGAAAGCGTGCGCGGCCTCGTCGGGTTTGCCTTGGCGGATCTGGGCGAGCGCAAGGTTCCCCAGGACGATCGCGTCGGCCTTGGCCGGGTTGTGAAGGTGGGAGTAGGCGTGTCCCAGGAGCTCCTCGGCCGTCCTCGGCTGGCCGAGGAAGAGGTAGCAGGAGCCGGCCATGCGGGGGATGTGCCTGGGCGAGTACAGGTAGCTCGCCTCGTCCGCGGCGTCGGTCCTGCCCAGAAGGTGTTCGGCGTGGCCGAGCAGCTGTTCGCACTCGGCGGTGNCGCGTTGCATCGCGTACGCCTCGGCGGCGTGCAGGGCGGCCAGCCCGGCGAGGACGTCGCTGGAGCCTTCGGTCNCCGCCATGCACCGGCGAGCGAGATCGAGCGCCGTCTGTGGGGCCCGCTCACCGTGCAGAGCGACGATCGTGGAGCGCAGCAGCGCGAGTCCTTCCGCGATCGGATTGCGCAGCTCCCGGCCTGCGGCGGCGGCCCGGTCCAGATAGGTGTGGGCCTGGCGGTGGTCGCGTCGCTGGGAGGCATCCCAGACAAGCTGGCCCATCAGGATCGCCGCCTCGGCTTCCGCGGTCAGCAGTTCCCGGCGCAGCCGCATCGTCGGTGTCTGGGAACGCAGATAGCTCACGAGAGTGAGCAGCTGGCCTGCCTCGGGCAGCAGCTCTGTCGGCGGCGTGCGGTCGTACTGGGCATCGAGGTCTTCGACCCGCTGGCGCAGGAGCGCGATCGTCACCAGATCCACGGATCGGGGCTGGTCGCGGACATGGCGGAGACGCTCCTCGACCGGCTCGTGCTGACCCACTGCCAGGACAGGCCAGGTCACAAGATCGAAGGCCGGGCCGCGAGCCGGTCGGTCCCGCGAACGGTCGGCTGCGGATCGGGCCAGGGGCGGCGTTCCGGCCAGGGCCCGACTTGGCGGCGCAGACGGGGCCGGGGCCGGCGCGGAGGCGCCCATGCTGGTAAGGAGAAGCCGATCTGAGGGGCTGAGATGGTCGTGGTCGTCGAGGTCGAGCAGGGTGTGAACATCGGTGCCGTAGACGCCGGCGAGCAGGGCCAGGGTCTGGGGCATGAGCCGGCGCACGCGTGACCGGGGGAAGTTCTCCAGCTCGCTCAGCTTCGGCTCGGTCATCGGTGCTTTGCCCGTGGGGTCGAGCCCGTGTTCGGCGGCGTAGGCGTTGATCCGGTCCGCGGCCTGTGTCAACGTCCAGCCGAACGCATGCCGATGCGCCGCCCGAGGGCGAAACCGGTAGCGGCGGGCGAACTCCGCGGCGATCTCCTGATGCGTCATCCCGCGATCCCGCATCCGACTGCGCAGGTCGTCCTGTTCGGCGCGCAGGCTGGCCTTGGGCCTGGACATCCGGGATATCCCCTCGCCGGCGACAGGCTCTCCCGGCGGAGAGCCCGCAAAAGCAATCAGTCCGTCTCACGGTAGCCGTACGGTCACGTCGCCCGCGGCGTGGCCTGGTCGGTGCCTGGCCGTCGCGCGTGGTCTCGCCGAGTTGGGCGACTGTCGCGGTGCACGTGAACCGGCAGCACGGGGCGTTCACCACCGCGGCCGGTTGCAGTCAGGCGCAGGGCGGGGCCGGCACGCTGCGTCGGCGCGCTCGGGCGGTGTGACCGCCGACACGATCCTGGTTACCGGACGATCACATCTCGCGTACCAGGAGGCGCCGCTGGCTCGAAGCAACGGCCGCCTCCATGAGAGTTTCTCCAGGTCAACAGGGGTTCGATTCGACGAACAGCTTCTTCGTCGCCGCAGGAATGACCGGCCGTCGCCGTCAGGACGATGGTGTAACGGTTCCCCTATGCCTACGGTCAGTGAGGGCCGCCCCCATGATGAGGATCGACTGCGCGACGCCCTGTAACCCCCGTCTCGGGGCCAGCCCCGGACCGGACGACAGACCGGGACGGCCGCGCCGATCGCCGAGGGGCGCCCTCGTCGGAGCAGGACGATCGTCGCGGGGGCGGTCCTGATGGAGCCGGAGACGTTCGCCCCAACGGCGCCCGAGGGCCCGAACGTGGCCAGGGTCTACGACTACTTCCTCGGCGGGGCACACAACTNCCCCGCCGATCGGGAAGCCGCGGCGCGGGTCATCGAGACGTGGCCGCAGATCCGAGACACCACCCGGGTCAACCGTCTGTTCCTCGGTGAAGCAGTCCGCTTTCTCGCCGGCGAGGTCGGCCTTCGCCAGTTCCTCGACATTGGCTCCGGCATGCCGACGATGGGCAACGTCCACGAGGTCGCCCAACAGGTCACGCCGGACGCCTGCGTCGCCTACGTGGACCACGACCCCGTCGCGGTCGCGCACAGCCAGATCCTGCTCGCGTCCAATCCAAAGGCGCTGGCGGTGGAAGCCGACTTGGCCCGGCCCGAGGAGATCCTGACCCACCCGGAGATCACCGGCCTGCTGGACCTGTCCCAGCCGGTCGGGCTCCTGCTCGTGGCGATCCTGCACTTCTTCCCCGACGACACCGACCCGCAACGGCTGGTCGCCTCTCTGCGCGACGCCCTTCCGGCGGGCAGTTACCTGGTCTTGACCCACGCCACCGGCGACGGGCAGGGCAGGGACGTCGCGGACGCGGCCGAGGTGTACCGGCGCACGACCGCGCCGTTCCAGCTGCGCGACCGGGACCAGGTGACGGGGTTCTTCGACGGCACCGAGCTGGTCGAGCCCGGCGTGGTCCTGCTCCCGGGCTGGGAGGACGACCGGCAGCGCCGGGCGACGACGGCCGCCGGACGGCTGCCGGTCTACGCCGGCGTCGGTCGTATCCGATGAGCCCGCCGCCGGGCTGCTCGACCTGCTGGCCTGCGGCCGACGTCCGCCGGCTGGTGGAGCACGCCGAGGGACGGATCGCCGCCGCGACCGCCGCGCTGTGGCCGCGGACCGAGACGACGTTCGGACCGACGCTCACGGCTGGCAGCGCGATCCTGCGCCAGGTGCACGTCGGTCCCGAGACGCTGTGCGCGACGCTGCGCCCCGCGGGCACACCGCTCACTGGCGTGGTGCTCGGCGACTGCGGCGACCTCGCCGCCGTGCTGAGCGACGAGGCGGGCGACGCGGACGCGACGGCCCAGGAGGACGCGACCGCCCGGGAAGCCGAACAGCTCACCGCCCTCGTCGCCTACAGCGGTCTGCGGGTCGCCGGCCCGATCGCCACGGTACGCGGGGTGATGTTCGCCCCGTGGGTGACCGGCGCCAGCCTGACCAGCAGGCTCCAGGACCGCCCGGCGGCCCTCACGCACCTGCTGACGACGCTCATGGACGACCTGGGTGAACTGCACCGCGACCCACCGGAGCAGCTGCGGCAGGTGGCCGCGCCGACGACCCTGCGAACGCACCCTCGGATTCTCGCCCAGGCATTGGCCCACTCGGTGAATCACCTTCATTCAGCTCCCGCGCAGCCAGCCGGGACCGGCGAGCTGGGCGCGCTGCTGGGAACCCTGTCCCTACGGCTCACGCGGCTGGCCGCCCAGCTCGATCCGTTGCTGGTCACCCGAACCGGGATCGCGTTCGGCGGGCTCACACCACGCCACGTGCTGTACCCGGAAACCTCGTCCCGCCCGGTGCTGGTGTCCCCTGACCTGGGGCCGGGGGGAGAGCCCGCGGACATCGGAACCCTGCTTGGCCACCTGCATCTGCTGGCCCTCGACAGCCCACCGACGGTGCGGTCGGACTTCGTCGAGGGTATCGAGGCGTACCTTGCTGGCCGGGTGGCCGCCCATGGCGCCGAGTGGAACGGCTGGCTGACCCTCGTGATGACGACCTGGGCGGCCACCGTCTACGACACGGTCGTCGCCGCCCTGACACTGCCCGCCGCGCTGCCCCTCGACCCGGCCATCGGCCAGCTGGCGGCTCGTCCGCTGCCGGCGCTGGCCGACGTCAAGACCCTCACCGGTGAGCTGCGCCGGCGAGGCGCTCTGCCCGCGCTGAACGCCACCCTGGCCGCGCTCGCCGGCCGCCCGGCGGACGACGACGACGTCGAGAGGGCCACGACGACCGCGCGGCGCTGAATGCACCGTCGCGGACCCCGCCCACGGAAGGCGAACCTTCATGGTCACGACGCTGCACCGCGCCCCGGTGAGCCGGTCACCGCACAACGAGGGTCACGACCCGCTCGATCGTGACTTCGAGCGGCTTCGAGGCGCCGCGGTCCGCCTGCTCGATACCCACGTCCGTCACGGCGCCGTCTGCGCGGGCTGCGGGCGGCCATGGCCGTGCGACCTGGTCCTGCTCGCAGACCAGAACCTGACGCTGGTCGCCGACACCGCCCCTGCCCGTGCCCCGGATTCCCCGCCCGNCCGCCCGNCCGCTCCCGCCGACACGGCCGGGGATCACGTGGTCTCTCCGGCCCAGCCTGTCGCGTCCAGGGCGGCTGGCAGTGGCCCTACACCCCCGGCCGCACCCGCAGCGTCAGCGCGAGGGCCGCTTTCCGCCTCCGTGTCAGGAGAATCCGTATGACCACCGTGCTCGCCATANCCCCGTCCACCACGCCTGAGCAGCCTGCCGAGCCGCTGCCGCAGTACATCCGGCACTACCCGGCCCGCCCACAGTCCGTCAGACCCGCCCGCCACGATGTCGCGGCACAGCTGCGCCGCTGGGGCCTCGACAGCCTGATCGACTCCGCGACCTGCGTGACATCAGAATTGATCACCAACGCCTACGCCGCCTCCCACGAGGCACGCCGTCCCCACGGTGAGCAGGACACCAGGTCCCGGATCGGGATGCGCCTGACCTACAGCCACCGCGACCTGATCGTGGAGGTGTGGGATGGCGGCCCAGGCCGCCCAACCCGCCGGACCGCCGGGCCCGACGCCGAAAACGGCAGGGGTCTGCCTCTCGTCGCCGCGCTCGCCCGCGATCTCGGCTACTACCCAGTCCGCGTCCGCACCCCCGACGGCTACCGCACCAAAGGAAAGATCGTCTGGGCGGCGCTCGCCCACGACCTGCCACCCATCCAGCACCTTCCGGACAAGCCGGCCGAGGATCTGCCGCGCCGTGACCCGCCGCCCCCCACCAGCGACGGCGGACCGGATGCGGACATCTTCGACCACGCGCTGCTGCAACGCGTCCTCGACGCCCTGCGCAACCTGGGCGACGACTGGACGACGATCACAAACTCGGGCGACCCACGCGACGGCGAACAGGTGACGACCCCGTGAGCGAGCCTGTGGACGCCGCCTGCCCACCGTGGTGCGACCAGCCAACCGGCCACCTCCAGGTAGAGCCGGCAGGCCCCGGCGACTACCACATCTCCGCGTTCATCGTGATCGACCTGCCAGAGATCGCCGGGATACGCGAGGGCACCGCCGTCCAGGTGGCCNTCGAACAGTACGTGACCTCCACGACCATCTACGACCCCCTGATCTCCCTCGCTGTCGGGGACGACGACCCCGACAGCGAGGCCCTCACCCTCGACGAAGCCGACGCTCTCGCCACCGCCCTCAGCCGGGCCGTCACCGCGGCCCGCGACGCTCCAGCACACCCGCCCTCGAAACAAGGGGCGGTACCCAGACCACCGGCCGGAGAACAACCGTGACCGTCGACTATCCCCACACCGACAGCCCCGCCATCGTCGACGCCGACCTGCCGGGTCAGGCCGACGTGGGTTTGCTCAGTGCGCTCGTGCACGTCCTGGCGCCCCGTCTGTTCGCGATCGTCGCCGAACCCTCCTACGGCGATATCCACGTCGTCGCCTGGGGACTGCGCTTCGACGGCTACGTGGCCCTCATCAGCACCGATGGACAGATGGTCGGCAGCTTCTCCTCGTTTTCCCCTCCCCGGTCCGGGTCCCGGCCGCGATTCCGTCGCGGCCGGCGGTGAGGCGGCTCCACGCCGACCCGGACCGCCAACAACGAAGCCACCTCCATGCGATCTCACCGACACACAGTCCCGCCCGCGCTCCGTCCCATCGTTCTGCTCGCGCGTATGCGCGAACTCCTGCCCCCCGAAAAACTGGCGAGTCTGCTCGCCACCTTCACCCCACCGCTCGACCCGACGGACCCCGACTGGGCCGACCTGTGCTCGGCCTTGGACGACTATGACCGGGCCGCACGGCTCGGCCTGGGCTTGGACGAGGCCCGTACCCGCGTCGACATCGCCGCCATGATCATCTATGTGCGCTGTTGCGGTGCCAGCCCCCACGAGTCGGTTGCCACAAGCACCCGGCCGGCTCGATAGAGGTCCGCGAACTCTTGGCCCGTGTGGCGCCGAACAAATCGCACTGCCGCACGTCGTTTCCGCAGATCAGCGGCTTCATAGCAGCCGAAGAAAAGGTTCGCGACGAGGGGAATGTCTCCGCTCATGACGCCGGGCATCCTGGTGGAGCGCCGCGCCCGGCTTGATCTTCGTGCTGTGCGCGCCGTGCCCCTACTGATCCATCGACGCCGGATAGATCCACGACGTCGTAGGGTTGACAGACCGTCACCCGCCGGCCGAGCGGAGGAGAAGCCTGGTGCTCACCTCGGCAACCGACAGCACCGACCGCGACGGTGGAGGCCGAGCAGGCGGCGCGGCACCTGTTTGCCCCGAAATGCCGGCGGAGGACGTGCTCGGGGACCGGACAGGTCCGCGGAGAAAGCATGAGTAGGTCCAGCCGGCGGGCGGAACAGGACGAGCTGCGGGCGCGGATGCGCGCGGCCGGCATGTCCCACGACGAAATCGCCGTCGAGTTCGCC